>NZ_CP136856.1:232500-325000 GCF_033807535.1 Oceanisphaera sp. IT1-181 | reverse complement strand
CAATTGGCCATAAGGCAATGCTACATGCCTGCACTGTTGGAAATCGAGTGTTGATCGGTATGGGGGCGATTGTGCTGGATGGAGCTAACATTGCCGATGAGGTGATGGTCGGTGCTGGTAGTTTGATACCGCCAGGTATGCAATTGGCATCGGGCTACTTATATATGGGTAGCCCTGCCAGACAAGTGCGACCATTAACGACGGCAGAGAAAGCCTTCTTCTCTGAGTCCTCCACTAACTATGTACGCCTAAAAGACGAATATCTTAAAGAGGCTGAGGAATAAGGCATACGGGGTGCGGTTATAACAATAAGCTGCCATCTGGGCTAAAGGCTTCTTGGCCAACAAGCTCGCTCACTTGCTCTTCTATATCAAAGCGTACTGACTCAAAGGCCAGCATAATGTTGGCTTCATCTACTAACGCTTGTCCGGTGAGATGCTCAAGCCTGGATAAACTGAGGTAGCAGATGACTTGGCCGCCAAACCACTGGGCAGTAAAAGTTAGCCTTTGCTGCTCTGGCTGCCAATTAAGATCGTCATTAACAATAATATCCTGATTCATGTGCCACTCCTTTACACGGGAACCGCAAGCTGCTCACGTAGCGCCTCGAGTACCGGCATCACTTTAGGCCGTACTCCGCGCCAGATATAAAAACTTTCAGCGGCCTGCCCGACAAGCATCCCTAAGCCGTCATATCTGTGTTCAAGCCCTTGCTCTCTGGCCCACGCCAGAAACGGGGTTTCTATAGCGCTATACATCATGTCGTAAACACGGGTGTGCGCATGACACACCTGCTCACTTAAGGATAGCGTCTCGCCCTGTAAACTGGCGGAGGTGCTGTTGATGATAATATCAAAGGGCTGCTCCAGCGCCTCGAGCGGTGCGCTGCTAATATTGCCGAGCTCGGCAAAATGCTGAGCCAACTCTTCGGCGCGCGCCGGGGTGCGATTAGCAATCACTATTTGTGCCGGTAGCTCGGCTAATAATGGTGCCAGCGCACCACGTGCCGCACCGCCTGCGCCTAATAATAAGATCTTAGCGCCGCTTAAGGTAAAGCCGAGGCGTTTGAGATCCATCACTAAACCTGCGCCATCGGTGTTATCGCCGAGCCAACGTCCATCCGCCAATAGATGCAGTGTATTCACCGCACCCGCCAGTTCAGCTCTGGGAGTCAGTTCATCGGCGATGTCCAAGGCTTGAGTCTTGAACGGCACCGTAACATTACAACCTTTACCACCCTCGGCTGCAAAATGACGCAAACTATCAGCAAAGCCATTTAACGGAGCGAGCAGGCGCTGATATTCAAGCGTTTGCTCCGTTTGCTCGGCAAATTGCTGATGGATAAACGGAGATTGGCTGTGCTTGATGGGGTGCCCAATAACGGCATATCTGTCCATGATGTTTGCTCTCGCTGACGGTGTAACGGCTGAATTAAACACTATTGAGTCTTAAGTAGACGGTAAATGCACTGATATTGCCAGTACATACATTTTTTGGTTGCAAAAATTACCAAAACGAATAGATTTTGCGCTAACGAACAAAAATATTGTGGCTCGCATTGGATACTGAACTGTTAAAAACCTTTCTAGAAGTTTCGCGCACTCGCCATTTTGGCAAAGCTGCGGAGCATCTGTACCTGACGCCATCGGCGGTCAGCTTTCGCATTCGCCAGTTAGAAAGTCAGCTGGGCGTAACGCTCTTTACGCGTCTGCGCAATAATATCCAGCTCACCTCTTCTGGTGATGCACTTATTCCTCATGCCGAGTCCATGCTACTAGCTTGGGCTCGGGCGCAACATGAAGTGGCATTGAGCGAACGGCAAACTCAGCAACTGGCGGTGGCCGGCACCGCCAACTTGTGGGACGCTTACCTGCAAGAGGGGTTGCATCGCTTGTATTGCGAGCTGCCGGCGTTGTCATTACGCGCCGATATTCGCACGCCTGAGCAGATGACCCGCGCGCTATTAAGTCGTACCTTAGATTTGGCCTTTTTAACGGATCCTGCGCGTATCGAAGGCGTGCACCATGTGGCCATTCACACCATGGAGCTGCAACTGGTGTCGTCGCATCAACATTTAGATACGGCGAAGGCGATGGCGGAAGATTATATCCGCATCGACTGGGGCACGGCGTTTAACACCCAGCACGCCAAATTATTTAATGCCAGCACGCCGCCCATCTTGCATACGGGCTCGGTGCGCATCGCGCTTGAGTATTTACTGCATCATGGGGGCAGCACTTTCTTGCCCAGCTCCATGATTAATACCTACCAACAGCAAGAGCAGCTGTTTGTAGTGGCCGATACGCCGTCCATTAGTCGCGAAGTCTATGCGGCTTATTTACCCGGTGGGGAGCGCCAAGGCTTAATCGATCAAGTGGTCTCCTTGTTTGCTCCCCAAGGCGGGGAAGACTAAACCCAGACTCTGGGCACCAAGAAGTCATTTAATTTGGCTTCTTTGGTGCCTGGTTCGGGTTGCCAGTCATATTCCCAGCGCGCCAGCGGTGGCATCGACATTAAAATAGACTCGGTGCGACCGCCCGTTTGCAAACCAAACAGCGTGCCTCTGTCATAAACCAAGTTAAATTCCACATAACGGCCCCGACGATAGAGCTGAAACTGACGCTCTTGCTCGGTATAAGGCGTGTCTTTGCGCTTTTCGATAATCGGCAGGTAGCCATCTAAATAGCCGTTACCGACTGCTTGCATAAATTCAAAGCAGCGCTCAAACGGCCACTGATTTAAGTCATCGAAAAACAAGCCACCCACACCGCGCGTTTCATCTCTGTGTTTCAGATAGAAGTAATCATCACACCATTTTTTATATTCTGGATACACCTGCTCACCAAAGGGCGCGCACAAGTCATGAGACACTTGATGCCAATGTTGGCAGTCTTCTTCTACTGGATAAAAAGGCGTTAAGTCAAAACCGCCGCCAAACCACCACACCGGATCCGCGCCTTCTTTTTCGGCAATGAAGAAGCGCACGTTGGCATGACTGGTCGGTAAATGCGGATTGTGCGGGTGGATCACCAGTGATACGCCCATGGCTTCAAACGAGCGACCTGCCAACTCAGGGCGATGGGCCGTGGCCGAAGCCGGCATGGCATCGCCATGTACATGAGAGAAGTTAACGCCGCCTTGTTCAATGACGCTGCCATGGCGCATCACGCGACTTCTGCCACCACCGCCTTCGGCGCGCTCCCAACTGTCTTCAATAAATTGGCCAGTACCATCGGCCGCCGCTAAACCGGCACAAATATTATCTTGTAACTGTAATAAAAAGGCTTTCACGGCCTGGATATCAGGTTGAGTGCTCATTGATTTCTCTCTCAGAGTTCAAATTCAGGCGGGACGCAACTTAAGCCGGTCGTAGCTTAAGCCGGTCGTAATATGGCGCCGGTACTGCCATCGCGGATCAAAGAAGGGTTAGCCCGCCCTTCGGTGGTGCCAGGTAAAATATAATCCAGCTTATCGCCTAACTGCAGTGTAAGTTGCTCGGCGGTGCGCGCCGGCGGCTGGCCGGCAATATTGGCACTGCTGGACACCAGTGGCTTGCCAAAGGCTAAACAGAGATCGTGCACTTGGGGATGCGCACTTACCCGCACCGCCAGTGAGTCGAAGCGTCCTTTAAGCCAAGTGGGGACTTCTGTCTTAGCAGGGATGACCCAAGTATTGGGCCCAGGCCAAGTATTGAGGATCTCGCTCAAGCGTCCCTCAGGCAATTTACTCAAGTCTAAATAAGGCAGTAACTGACTCATATCAGCCGCCACCAGTACTAGGCCCTTTTCAAGCGGCCGCTGTTTTATTTCCAGCAAGCGCTGCACGGCGGCCCCATTATCAGGGTCGCAGCCCAAACCAAAGACGGCTTCAGTGGCATAGCCAATCACGCCGCCTTGACGCAATTGCTCTAAGGCTAAATGCAGGTTATTCGCGTTCATCAGTGTATTAATTCCTTAGCCCTGTGTGTCATTAAAAAGTGCGATATCAGAGCGTTTCAACAAGCTGTGCTTGATGATAACCACAGCCTTTTTTCGGGCAATGCAGTTGGCCTTTGCGCTCCACCAAGATGGTAAAGCCACAGTCGGGGCACGCCTGTGCCACCGGCTTGTCATTACTGATAAAGCGACATTGGGGATAGTGATTGCAGGCATAAAAGCGTTTGCCATAACGGGAGGTTCTGGCCACCAATAGCCCTTTATTGCACATGGGGCAGCTGGGCTCGGCGTCACCTTGGTCGTTGATATCGGCAATATGATGGCACTCAGGGTAATGAGTGCAGCCAATGAAGAGACCAAAGCGGCCTTTTTTAAGGGCGAGCGGATGCTGACATTGGGGGCATTCGCTGCCCTCAAGCACTTTTTCGATGTCTTGATCCGGTTCAACCACTTTAAGTGGCCGCAGATAATCACAGATAGGATAAGAAACGCAGCCAAGAAAAGCGCCATGTTTGCCATGACGTAACTCAAGCGCCGCACCACATTGGGGGCAAGGGGACTGCTCCCACTCAGGAGCCATTTCTTTAGTACTAAATAGACTGGAATCGATTTTCGACATACCGCGCCTCCGAATGCATTACTGCAATTCTATCAGCGCGGCGCCGTTCAGTGAACCGCCCCTTCTGGTTGCTCAAAAATAAGCTCTTCCAGTTGGTGATAAGCGGACTCGCCACCCGGTACATTAAACAGCACCATCATGGCCACCCATTTCAGATCATCTAACTCGATCTCGGGCGGATCCAGCTCCATCAGTCGCTCAATCACTATCTCGCGGGTGGCGGCGTTCAAGACCTGGATCTGTTCTAAGAACAACAAAAAGCCTCGGCCTTCTGCGTCGATTTTAAACATCTCTTCTTGCGTGTAAATGCGAAATGAGCCGGGTTCAGACATAGCCCAAGCAGGTGTTTCTTCTGCTTCTTGTAACTCAGCCAAACGTTCTAGCCAAGCTAGCGCCTTGAGGATCTCTTGCTTTTGAAAGCCTGCTTGGCTTAATTCATCGGCGAGTTCATCCTGTTCTACCATGGTCTCTACATCGGTGTGGATGTAGCTTTCGAATAAGTACATGAGTACCTCGAACATGATCATCCCCTTCTCGCTCTGACATAACCCCCAGGTACAGATGCCACCCAGCCAGCCAACTCCAGTTCGACCAACCGAATAAGCACTTCCTGCACCGGCTGCTGACAACGGGTTACAATCACATCTAACGCCGTTGCCTCTAGTCCTACGTTATCCAACAACTCCGGATAAGGCAATAATTCGCCCGAATTTGCAGCAAGAACTTTGACCTCTGCCACTGAAAATACATTTAGCTCTTCTAATATGTCATTGGCACTTAATACTAATTTAGCTCCTTGCTGGATCAGCTGATTGCAGCCCCACGCCAACGGATTTTGCCAAGCCCCCGGAATGGCAAACACCTCCCGCCCTTGCTCCAGCGCGTAACGCGCCGTAATCAGCGAGCCACTACGCTCGGCCGCTTCCATGACTAACACCCCTAAACTTAAGCCGCTGATAATGCGATTACGCCGTGGAAAGTGATGCGCCAGCGGCCCTATCCAAGGATAACATTCAGAGATTAAGGCACCTCCCGACGCTATTAATTCGGTGGCCAAGCTTAGGTGGCGCTTGGGATACACCTTAGCTAAGCCCGAGCCCAACACGCCTAAGCTAATGCCGCCCGCGTCTAAGGCTGCTTGATGGCTAAGCCCATCGATGCCGAGTGCTAGACCAGAGGTGATAATGGCGCCGGCTTCAACCAAGGCCGGGATCAAAGTTTTGGTGTTTTCTTTGCCCACATAAGAGGGATGACGACTGCCAACGACTGCAATCTGCGGTCGAGTTAAAGCATTAAGCTCGCCTTCCACAAATAATATTAAGGGTGCCGCCGGTATGGCTTTTAGTTGCGCCGGATAATCGGGATTATCCCAAGTGATAATATGGCGGTTGGAGGCCGCTTGCTGCCACGTCAATATGGGTTCAAGTAGCTCAAAGTGCGCAGTTTGTAACTGGCTTAATTGCTCGGCGCTTAATTTGGTTTGCTGAAGATTTTCTGGCAGATACCAATGCTCGCCTAAGGTTTGGTAGAGCTTAAGGGCGCGCACCGGACCTATGCCGTGAGTGTGCTGCAGAGCCAACCAAGGCAATAGGGGGTGTTGTGTTAACCTTGATGCCGTCATTTGCCACCTCATCCATAAGTATGGCCATGCTTATCAAGCAAAGATCTGAGTTAATGCCTAAATAGGCTGCAATCAGCACCGTTTTGACCCGGATTTTTGAGTTAGCTGGAGCTGTTGTTAACTCTTGCTGTTTTTTGTGCGCCGACATGGCTAAAATAGTACCAATATCGATAGATAAAAGAGTTTATTTGTTATGGCAAAATTATTACCTGTATTACGTTTCCCCGATGAGCGCCTGCGTACCGTGGCCCAACCCATTACCGAATTCACGCCTGCCTTAGGCCAAATTGTAGATGATATGTTTGAAACCATGTACGCAGAAGAAGGCATAGGCCTAGCTGCGACTCAGGTGGATATTCATCAGCGCTTGATCGTGATCGACGTTTCCGAAGACAGAGCGGAACAGCTGGTGCTGATCAATCCGGAGATCTTGGAGCAAAGCGGCAGCACCGGTATTGAAGAGGGTTGCTTGTCGGTACCCGGCGCACGTGCGCTGGTAGAAAGAGCCGAATTTGTTAAGGTGCGCGCCCAAAATTTACAAGGCGAGACCTTTGAATTGGAAGCAGATGAGCTACTCGCTATCTGTATTCAGCATGAAATGGATCACTTAATTGGTAAGTTGTTTGTGGATTATTTGTCGCCGTTAAAGCGCCAGCGCATTCGCCAAAAAATGGAAAAGCTGACCAAGCAAGAAGCCCAAGAACTGCAATCATAAGGACGCCTTTTGAGCTCACTCAATATTATCTTTGCCGGTACGCCGGATTTTGCTGCCCGCCATTTACAGGCTTTGCTGGGTTCTGAACATAAAGTGGTGGCGGTTTACACCCAACCGGATCGCCCCGCTGGCCGCGGTAAAAAATTAACCCCGAGTGCGGTTAAAGTGGCCGCCGAGCTGGCCGGTATTCAGGTATTACAGCCGCCAAGCTTGCGTGATGAAACTGCCCAACAAACATTAGCCGCACTGAATGCGGACATTATGGTGGTAGTGGCCTACGGTTTGATCTTGCCCCAAATGGTATTGGATGCGCCGCGTTTGGGCTGCATTAACGTGCATGGTTCTTTGTTACCACGCTGGCGGGGTGCTGCACCCATTCAGCGCGCCATTTGGGCCGGCGACGCGGAGACCGGTGTCACCATCATGCAGATGGATAAGGGCTTGGACACCGGCGACATGCTGCACATCGCCAGTTTGCCAATTGAAGCCTCTGACACTTCAGCCAGCCTCTATGAAAAGCTAGCCGAGATTGGCCCAAGCGCATTATTGGAAAGTCTGACCGTGATTGCCAATGGCAAAGCTAAGCCTGTGGTGCAAGACGATGCGTTGGCGAATTACGCCGAGAAACTCTCTAAAGAAGAAGCGCACATCGATTGGCAACAATCCGCGGCGCACATTGAGCGTTGCGTACGAGCTTTTAACCCGTGGCCGTTTAGTTACTTTTTAGTGGGCGAGCACAATATTAAAGTCTGGCAAAGCCAAGTGCTGACCGATGCTGATCTTACATCGCACAGCCCTGAGTCCACACAAATAAGTGCTGCACCCGGTACTATCATTAGCGCCAGTAAGGCGGGAATCGATGTGGCCACCGGTGATGGCGTACTGCGTTTGCTGAGCCTACAACCGCCCGGCAAAAAAGCCATGAGCTGTCAGGATTTGCTCAATGCGCGTAAAGACTGGTTTCAAGTAGGCGCCGTTCTTAGCTAGATATAGCTCTTAGCTAGGCACATTTATCAGCTAAATATGGCTCTCGCCTCAACACCCTTAAACATTAGTGGTAACTCTATGAAAACCCGTGCCGCCGCAGCCAATATCATTCATCAGGTGCTTAACCAAGGTCAGTCCTTATCCGGCTTACTGCCCCGCTATCAGCAAGACGTCGCCGCCAAAGACCGCGCCCTGTTGCAAGAGTTGTGCTTTGGTACCTTGCGTTGGTATAGCAGACTTGATGCCATCACCAAGCCCTTATTGGAAAAACCACTGAAGGGTAAATACCGTGTGGTGCATTCCTTAATTTTGGTCGGCATCTATCAGCTACTGTATACCCGCATTCCGCCCCATGCGGCGCTGGCCGAAACCGTCAACGCCTGCAAAATACTGAAAGCAGAGCCGTTTAAAGGCATGGTGAACGGTATTTTACGCAACGTACAACGCCAAGAAGCAGAGCTCACCACCAAAGTCGACTTGCTGCCTCAGCTACGCTTGGCGCACCCTAATTGGCTGGTAAAGCGTATTCAGCAGGCCTATCCCAAGCAGTGGCAAGATATTCTCACCGCCAATAACCAGCATCCGCCGATGTGGATCCGCGTAAATCAAAGCCAACACAGTCGCGAAGACTACTTGGCCATGTTAGCCGCCGCAGAAATTAGCGCCACGCCAGACGCAATCGCAGACAGCGCGCTTTGTTTAGGCCGACCATTAGATGTGACGTTATTGCCTGGCTTTGAGCAAGGGGCAAGCTCGGTGCAAGACGCCTCGGCCCAATTGGCGGCTCAGTTACTAGATGCCCAAACGGGTGAGCTGGTATTGGATGCCTGCGCGGCACCCGGTGGTAAAACGGCACATATTTTAGAGCGCCAACCTGGCGTAAAAGAATTAGTAGCGGTGGATCTGGACGGCGAGCGCTTAAAACGGGTGCATCAAAACTTAGATCGCATGGGTTTGCAGGCCACGGTCATAGAAGCGGATGCGGCAGCGCCTGATACTTGGTGGCAGGGTGAGAATTTTGACCGCATCTTGCTGGATGCACCTTGCTCCGCAACCGGCGTTATTCGTCGACATCCGGACATTAAATGGCTGCGCCGCGCCGAAGATATCGCCAAATTAGCCAAGCTGCAGGCGCAGATTTTGGATGCACTGTGGTTAAAGTTAGCCCCCGGCGGCACGCTGCTATATGCCACTTGCTCGATTTTACCCGATGAGAACAGCGAACAGATCATCGCTTTCTTAAGCCGTACGCCAGATGCGCAGCATATAGCACTGCATGCAGATGATACGCCCGCCACTCCAGGCTGGCAGATTTTGCCAGCAGCCGAGCAAGGCGACGGTTTTTATTATGCCAAGCTCACTAAAAAAACAAGTAAATTAGCATGAAGATCATCATCTTGGGCGCAGGCCAGGTAGGCGGCACCTTAGCCGAAATCTTGGTCAGTGAAAATAACGACATCACAGTCGTCGATACTAACGCCGAGCGGCTGCGCGAACTGCAGGACAAGTACGACTTGCGGGTGATTAACGGCCACGGCGCTTACCCTAACGTGCTACGCGATGCCGGTGCTCAAGATGCGGATTTGCTGGTGGCGGTGACCAGCAGCGATGAAACCAACATGATTGCCTGCCAAGTCGCCTACTCGTTATTTAATACGCCCAATAAGATAGCGCGCATTCGCGCACCGGAGTTTTTAGCCGAGCGGGAGCGTTTATTCCTTAATGAGGCGTTGCCGGTTGATAACTTGATAGCGCCTGAGCAGCTGGTGACCGAATATATTTATCGGTTAATTCAGTATCCAGGCGCCTTGCAGGTGGTGGACTTTGCCCAAGGCAAGGTCGGCTTGGTAGCCATTAAAGCCTATTATGGCGGCCCATTAGTGGGTAATGCGTTGTCGAGCTTACGGGATCATATGCCGGGCATTGATACCCGAGTGGCGGCGATTTTTCGCCAAGACAGACCGATACGTCCGCAAGGTACCACCATTATTGAAGCCGATGACGAAGTATTCTTCGTGGCGGCGAGTGGTCATATTCGTGCGGTAATGTCTGAGCTGCAGCGCGTAGAAAGCGATTATAAGCGCATTATGATTGTCGGTGGCGGCCACGTAGGTGCGGGATTGGCCAAGCGGTTAGAAAAAAAATACTCGGTCAAACTGATTGAGCACAATTTAAAAAGAGCCGAGCAACTGTCGGAATTGCTGGAAAACACTATCGTCTTTTGTGGTGATGCGGCGGACGAAGAATTATTGATTGAAGAGCATATCGAGCAGATCGACGTCTTTATTGCCGTAACCAATAAAGACGAGGCCAATATTATGTCGGCCATGCTGGCAAAGAAACTCGGCGCCAAGAAAACCATGGTGCTAATTCAGCGCAGTGCCTACGTCGACTTAGTACAAGGCGGCAGCATAGATGTGGCGATTTCACCCCAGCAAGCCACCATCTCCGCGTTACTGACCCATGTGCGCCGCGCCGATATCGTGAACGTGCATTCATTGCGCCGCGGTGCAGCCGAAGCCATTGAAGCCATCGCCCACGGCGACAGTGCTACCTCTAAGGTGGTGGGCCGCCAAGTGGGCGATCTCAAACTGCCACCAGGCACCACTATCGGCGCCATAGTACGGGGTGATGAAGTGATCATTGGTCACAACCAAACGGTGATCGAGCAAAACGATCATGTGATCCTATTCTTAGTCGATAAGAAGTTTATCCCTGAAGTGGAGCGCCTGTTCCAACCCAGTCCCTTCTTCCTCTAGTCGTACAGGAATTGTTGGCGAAAGCCACAGTCGGGAGGTATAGATGTTTAATACTAGACCTCTCGCTTTTATTCTCGGCTCCGTATTATCTAAATTAGCCCTCTTTATGTGGCTGCCGACCTTATTGGCCTTATTTGGCCAAGGCGCGGGGTTTGAAGAGTTTTTACTGGCCACCCTGCTCACCCACGTCACGGCACTCTCCCTCTGGCTGCTCGGTCGAGGAGCAAAAGTACACCTTAGAGTGAAAGAGATGTTTTTGCTCACCACGCTAGTGTGGCTGTGTGTTTGTGTGTTCGGCGCCCTGCCGTTTGTGTTTATCAGCCACATTAGCTTTACCGACGCCTTCTTTGAAACCATGTCAGGGGTGACCACCACCGGTTCCAGCGTATTAACGGATCTTGCACATCAGCCCAGCGCCATTTTGCTGTGGCGATCCCTACTACAATGGCTAGGAGGCGTCGGTTTTATCGTAGCAGCAGTCGCCATTTTGCCGAACCTCAACGTCGGCGGCATGAAGCTATTCAAAACCGAATCTTCAGACTGGTCCGATAAAAGTGCGCCCCGTGCAGCGACTATGGCTAAGCGTATCGTCTGGCTCTACATCATACTCACCGTCATGTGCATGCTCGGCTATTACGCGGGCTCCGATATGAGCGGGTTTGAGGCCATTAATCATGCCATGACCACTTTAAGCACCGGCGGTTACTCCACCACAGATCAATCGATGAACCATTTTTCGGTAGGCGCGCACTGGGTGGCTATCATATTTATGTTTATTGGCGGCCTGCCATTTTTATTGATGGTGTACAGCCTACAACAACAGCATTGGCATCTGATCAAAGACGCCCAAGTGCGTGGTTTCTTGGTCTTAGTGTTGGGTACTGCTTTGGTGTTGAGCGCCTATCTTTGGCTAACGGGTCGCTATGCTTGGCCGGATGCTATTCGTATCGGATTATTTAATTTGATTTCGGTGATCACCACCACGGGTTATAGCCTCGAAGACTTTAGCGGCTGGGGGCCTTTTCCGTTGCTGTTGTTTGGCTTGCTGATGGTGTGCGGCGCCTGCTCTGGCTCAACCGCCGGTGGCTTTAAAATTTTCCGTTTTCAGGTGGGCATGGTGCTCTTTAAAAAGCAGCTCTACTTGCTGATCCACCCCAGAGCCGTGGTCGGACAGCGCTATAACGGCCGCCATGTGAGCGACGATATTGTGCGCTCCCTGATCACTTTTATTTTCGGCTATTTTGCCACCATAGTGCTATTGGCATTAATGCTGGCTTTGCTGTCATTGCCACCGCAAGTGGCGCTGTCGGCCGCCATGACGGCGGTGGCCAACGTAGGCCCTGGCCTCGGCGATACCATAGGGCCCAACGGCAACTTTTCCAGCTTACCGGATGGCGCAAAGTGGTTATTAGCCATCGGCATGCTGATGGGGCGGTTAGAAATTATGACGGTGATGGTGTTGTTCTTCCCGCGCTTTTGGCGGAGTTAAAACAGTGCCTGAAGCGCTAAGCTGAAAGCTGGAAAAACAAAGCGGCAGATTGGATGTTAGGTGTTAACTTTTCGCTGCAAGCTTAATGCTTTCAGCTTTCTCGGGTAGGCTGTCTTCACTGCGTGCGGCTTCGCGCAAGTGCTCCGGCAAGGGCTTAGTCACCTCAACGCCCAACTCACGAAAGGCTTCCGCTTGGCGAATCAAGTTGCCACGGCCACTGCTCAGTTTCTTCATGGCGCGCTGATAGCTGTCTTCCGCCTTATGCAGAGAGTGGCCCACCGCTTCCATGTCTTCGGTGAAAGAGCGCAGCTTTTCATAGATTTTACCCGCCGATTCGGCAATTTTACGGGCATTTTGATTTTGTCGCTCTACCCGCCATAGGTTTTCTATGGTGCGCAGTGCCACCAATAGGTTGGTGGGGCTGACCAATAAAATATTATTGTCTAAGCCGTATTTAACTAAGCCGGGCTCGGCTTCTACCGCCACCAAAAATGCCGGCTCGACCGCCACAAACATCAGCACATAATCCAGGGTACGCACCCCTTGTAGCTGTTGATAATCTTTGCGGCCTAACTCGCGAATATGCCCGCGCACCGAGTTTACATGCTCGCGCAAGGCTTGCTCGCGCGCCTGTGCATCTTCGCCGTTGTAGTAGCGCTCATAAGCGGTAAGCGAAACTTTGGCGTCGATAATAATGTCTTTGTCTTGGGGGAGATGCACCACCACATCCGGCTGGTAGCGTTTGCCCTCTGCATTATTTAAGCTGAGTTGTGTGCTGTATTCATGGCCTTCGCGCAGCCCAGACTCCGACAATACGCGCGACAGTACCACTTCCCCCCAATTACCTTGCTGCTTACTGTCACCTTTTAGAGCGCGGGTGAGCGCAGTGGTATCGGCACTCATTTGTTGATGCAGCTCGGCTAAGCGTTCAATTTCAAATTTAAGGCTGTGCCGTTGGCGACTTTCATCCGCGTAGGTTTCTTGAATATTACGGCGAAAGCCGTCTAACTGCTCACGCAGTGGCGTCAATAAACCGTCCAAACTGTGCTGGTTAAGCTCACGAAAGTTATGAGTTTTTTGCTCGAAAATACGCTGAGCTAAGTTTTCAAACTGCTGGGCGACGCGGGCCTCGCTGGTTTCAAACTTCACTTGCTTGTCGGCAGCCCACTGGCGCTCTTGGCGCAGCAGGGTTTCATATTCTTTGAGCCGGCCATTCATCTTTAACACCAACTGCTGTTGCTGCTCCAGTTTTTGCCGCGTTTCTTGCAGCTCTTGGTGTTTATCCTGCAACAAGGTTTGCCCTTGTTGCACTTGCTGGACTAATAGTTGCACTTGCTGGGCTAACAGCTGCAAGCGAGTGCCTAAGCTTAAACGCGTCAGCCCCCAGCCGAGCAGTAAACTGCTAGCCGCCACTAGATAAGGCCATATCAAAGGGAATGTCAGCATATTAGCGCCTGCGTTGTTCGAGGAGGGCTTTTACGTGACGATTAAAGCGCAGCCACAATAAAACATATAACAGGTAAATTAAGATAATCAGCCACTTATGCTGATTAATGCCATTATCGAAGTCAGCAAAGCCCACGCCGCTAAACTGCACGTAGAGCACGAGTAGCAAAGGAAACATTAAGAATACCGACCAGCGCCAGCACTGGCCGAGCAAGGAGATAATGACACTGTTATTTAAGGCGCTGGTATTCAAGGCTGGTTACTCAAGGTGTAATCGCTAAAGGTGTAATCGCTCAATCCGTGATTCGGGAGCTTATCGGCCTTTAGCTTAACAGCGAAGGCCGCAACATTCAGCCCCGAGATAACATGCCACCCTGCGTATGCAGGTAGTGTTTAAGACGCTCACTGGGGATAGAGCTGGTTGACGATAACGCATACGCCGCCCATTGGCTGGCTTGATTAAGTGCGCTGGCCATCGGCAACTTTTCCAATAAGCCATGGATCAAACCACCGGCAAAGGCATCACCGGCACCAGTGGCATCCACCACCGAGACCAAAGGTGCGGGCACTTGAATATGCTGTTCAGCAGAAAATGCCTCGGCGCCCTGCTCGCCACGGGTAACGACCAACCATTGCAGGCTGTCGCCGGCCAACTGTTGGGCATGGTGCCAGAGGTTATCTTGATGGCCGCTGAGTCCGGTATTTAGGTTGGCATTAACATTAGCGCTCAAGTCTGCATTTAGGTCAGCACTTAGGCCGGCACTCAAGTCAGCATAAGAGGCGATCATTATCTGACACGGCCGTGACCAGCGCCCACCTTTCGGATATTGGCTGACCACTAAGGTGTGATCGAGCATGCCAGCCATATAGGCCGCCGCGTCAGCGCCTTCATAATTGACATATAAACAATCGACGATAGAACTGGGTAGCTTGCTGGGTAGCGCAGGTCGCCGATGTTGGCGCAAAATCGTGCGCTCACCGCCGCCGTCCACAAGTACCAATAGCTCGCCGGTTTCGCCCGAAAATTGCTCCACCTCGCTAATATCTAAGCCTAGCTCAGTGGCCGTTTTTAATAACCAAGCGCCGGTTTCGTCGTTACCTACCCGCGATAAAATGCGCGCTTGATGGCCCGCCCACAGCAAACCAATGCCAGTGTTGGCCGCACCGCCGCCTAAGCGACGGCCTTGATCCCGATACTGTAAACGACTGCCGGCAATGAGCGGCTCATCCAATGCCAAGACCCGATCGCAGTTTAAGTTGGCCAGCAGCCGAATATTTGCCATGGTGCGCCTTTGTTTGTTAGCTATACGATGGATACAACGCTTAATCGGCGCGACTCACATACCGTTTATCTGTGGTATGAATCCGCACCCGATCGCCGATTGCCAAGTACTCCGGGACTTGTATGGTTAAACCGGTGGCGAAGGTGGCCGGCTTAGTGCGCGCCGAGGCGGAAGCCCCTTTAAGCTCGGGCACCGTATCTATGATTTCCATTTCCACGGTTTGCGGTGGCTCCAGACCGATGATCTGTCCGTCGATTAATAACGCCTGAATGCCAACGGTGCTTTCATCTAGAAACAACAGCTCATCCGCGATATCGGTGCTGCGAATCGGATACTGGCTGAAGTCGTCGTTATCCATAAAGATATGCTCTTCGCCATCCACATAAGACAACACCACGGTGCGGCGTTGCAGCTCTATGGTAGTGAGCTGATCGTCGCCCTTAAAGCGCTCTTCTACTTTATGACCGGATCTCAAATCGGTAAAGCGCATTTTATATAAGGTAGCACCACCACGGGCGCTGGGGGTTTGCATATCGATATCACGCACCATCAGTAACTTGCCATCAAGCTCAACAACCAAGCCTTTTCTGATCTCACTTGCCTTTGCCATATCCGTCTCCGCAGTCGCGCCTATCAATTAAGGTGAAACTGCATCTTAGCCAAGACCCATCCTTTCAGCTAGCGTTAGGCGCTCAGTCTGTCTACTAGGTAAAAGCTGACTGTCTCTTCATGTTTGCAAAGGAGCCGCAAAATTGCCTCCACCAACGCGCTAAACTGCATCCTGCGACGCTCGGCAAATGCCGTCGACCGCCATGGATGGTGGGAGTGTCAACATGGCAGGAGCGTTTGTTGACCATGGCATTTGATGGTTGGTTACGGCAGCTCCTGCGACTCCTTCCATCTGAGTTCGCTGTTAATACCGCTTATAGACAGCTTCGCTATCTATGGAATAACAAATCAGCTAAATACAATCAGGCCACCCTAAGGTGGCCTGATTGTTATTAAGTGCGATGCAAACGCTACGCTCAGTTAAATTAAGCTTGCAGCACTTTATCTAATGCCTGTTCAAAGGTGGCGACCGTGGCGGCTACGTCTTGCAGTTTTTCTAGCCCAAAGAGGCCGACGCGAAAGGTCTGAAAATCCGCAGGCTCGTCGCACTGTAATGGCACGCCGGCGGCAATTTGCAATCCTTGGTCGACAAACTTGCTGCCATTTTTAATGGCCGCATCTTGGGTGTAACAAACAATCACACTCGGTGCGGCAAAGCCGTCAGCGGCCAAGCTCTTAATGCCACGCGCGGCCAGTGCGGCGCGTACGCGCTCGCCCAATTGCTGTTGGCGCAACTTCATTTCCGCAAAGCCAAGACCAGCAATTTCGGTAATGGTGTCGCGAAATTGTACCAAGGCATCGGTGGGCAAAGTGGTGTAATAAGCATGACCGCCTTGTTCGTAGGCTTCCATCACTTTTAACCACTGCTTTAAGTCACAGGCAAAGCTGGTGCTTTGGGTTTGTTCTGCGCGAGCTCGGGCGCGCTCACTGAGCATCACTAAACCGCAGCACGGCGAGCTGCTCCAGCCTTTTTGTGGTGCACTGAGCAACACATCTACGCCGCAAGCTTTCATATCCACCCAAGTGGCACCGGAGGCGATGCAGTCCAGCACAAATAATCCGCCCACTTCATGGGTGGCTTGGCTCACCGCTTTCAGGTAATCATCCGGTAAAATCATGCCGGCTGCAGTTTCTACGTGAGCGGCGATCACCACACCTGGCTTATTGGTGCGAATATGGTTGACCACTTCTTCAATGGGCGCAGGCGCAAAGGCGGCTTGTGGCCCATCTTCAATGGCGCGGGCCTTGAGTACGGTTTCTGAGGCAGGAATATGGCCGGCGGCAAAAATTTGGCTCCAGCGATAGCTAAACCAACCGTTGCGAATAATCAGGCAATCTTGGTCTGTCGCAAATTGGCGCGCCACGGCTTCCATACCAAAGGTGCCACTGCCGGGGATCACGGCCACCGCATCCGCTTGGTAAATATCTTTTAACGCACCCGAGATATCACACATCACCTGTTGAAAACGTTGTGACATATGGTTGAGTGCGCGGTCGGTATAAACCACTGAAAATTCCCGCAGACCTTCTGGATCAACATGGGGTAACAATCCGGACATAAGCACCTCTGTGTTTCTATAACTAATGTAACAAGCCTGCCGCGTGAGCGAGTCTAGCTTGCCAGCAGCTTGGTTGTGGTATCCAGACCTATAGCCGACTTTAGCGAACATTGAACTCGTCGCAGGGTAAACTTGCAACGGTAACGGCAAAGTACAGCTACACCCGAAGGGGCGAGTGATGAGTCTGAGCTAACCTATCATCTTAGCCCAGGAGGGTAAGAAGGGTTAAGCCTGAGTCTGTTAATAATGCCCAATCTAGGGGTAAATAACAAAGATCTAATACACAAATCTTCTTACCTTGCCTCTGCCAGCAGACCTATCGTCGGTGTTACTATATGCACACTATTTTCAACTAGCATGTTAACTCCCATAAGTAAGGTGAAATTCGATGAAAGAAACGTTTAGCTTAGAAGGCAATCCCTTTATTCCCCTGCACAACTTACTCAAAGTATTGGGCTGGTGTGAGTCCGGCGCCATGGCAAAAGATGTTATCGATGTGGGCTTGGTTACGGTAGATGGCGAAGTGGAACTGCGTAAACGCTGCAAGATCATTGAAGGTCAGGTGGTGCGTTTTCAAAAGCAAGAAGTGGCTGTGACTGCTTAACGTGAATAGTGAGGGGTGAAGCATGAAGAGAAAAATCACACTTTGGCAGCGGATTACGCTGCACGTCTTGCACCCCCGATACGTTTAAACCGGCCCCAGTAGACGCATGTGCCAATCGGTGACTTGGTCTGCGGCTAAATAATCGATGGCCTTTTGCCGCCAGCTGGGCGATAACGCCGTTACTGCTGCCAACTCCTGCAAACGCTCGCTCGAGTAAGCCAAGTTATAAACAATGTCGGCGGCCCGCTTTACCGACATCTCGGGATGCGGGCGCTCTACCAGCGTCAAGGTGGCCTCGGGATTAACGGTGCCGGTTTCTAACACCCGCAGCAACCAACCGGTGCGACCATTGGCTTGTACCAGCACCGAGAAAAAGTCACACCCAAAGCGCGCATTAAGCTTATAGCACGGCGAACGCGGTTGGCTGATTTGCACTAATGCTTCGTCTAATCGGTAAATATCACCAATACAGACATTCGCTTCTGTTAAGCCCATCCCTGAAATATTTTCACCAAAACCGCCCGCCGTGAGCGGTGGCAAAACACGACTGTTATTACTACCGTCACTACACAAGCCCATGCCCTGAAACCAGCTTTGCCAATAGGAATAATGCTCCCGCGGATAATAATGCAGCGCACGCTCTGGGCCACCGTGAAACTGGCTCGACACTTGGGTGTCATCCACTAAGCCATTAACATCACAAAATTGCGGCGTACGAATTCGCCGTTTATCGATGGCACTATTAATATGCTCGTTAAGCATGGCGGCTGTGCCCGCCAATATAGTCACCTGCATGCTTCCTCCTGCCCTGTTGTGCGGTTGACGGCTAATAGCTAAATTGAGGTGCTAGATTCAGATATTCGGTTCAAGCACTAGGCTCAAATACTAGACTCTGCTACTAATCTTAGCGCCTGACTCGCCGGCCACTTTTACAGCACTCAGGCCCATTTCCACGGCTATTCACCCAATGACGGCGCTTTGTCCTTGAAAAATCAGCCGTTGCTGTTCACTATTCTTACATCACCCGTGGCGAGCGCTTAAGTGGCAGAATTTTATGCTCGCTACGAGTAAATAATAATAATATTAAAGGAGCCATTATGAGAATTGCGATATTAAGTGCCAGCGCCCTACTACTGACCGCCTGCAGTGGCGGACCTACGGTAGTGAACTCTGATTTACAGCATCATCACTGGAATTTAAGTGCCATCAATGGCGTCGCGATTGCCACTGAGATTAAGTCAGACTTAGAAATTGCCGAGCACTTCACCATTAACGGTTTGGCCGGCTGCAACCGCTTCTTTGGTAGCGCCACGCTAGAGGGTAACCGTTTAGTGGCGGATCCGTTAGCCAGCACTCAAATGGCCTGTTCACCGGCGGAGCAGAAGGTAGAGCACGCTGTATTGCAGACGCTGGGTAAGGGCGCGACCGTTAATAATAACGGCAATGAGCTGGAGCTAGTCGGAGCGCAATATACGCTAACCTACACCTTGGCCGATTGGATGTAATGTAAGTCCGAGCACTCTTAAGCGCATGCCCTTAAAAGAGTGCTCTATAAGCGACCGTACTTAAGCCACCGCACATAAGTACGGCGGCTTACCTTAGCTATACACATCAGTGAGGCTTCATTATGACTGCATCTGCAATGCTGGTTTGCCCAGCCTGTCAGGCTAAAAACCGAGTACCCGAGGCACGTTTAGCCGAACAGCCTAAATGTGGTAAGTGTCAGGCGCTTTTGTTGTCTGCCGAGCCTCTGGTCTTGAATGGCGCCCTGCTCGGCCGCTTGCTGGCTCACGAAAGTTTACCGCTAGTGGTGGACTTTTGGGCACCCTGGTGCGGCCCTTGCCAACAAATGGCGCCAACATTTGCAGCAGCTGCGGCCAATTTTCAAGGGCAATTGCGCTTGGCGAAGCTGGATACCGAAGCTCACTCGGCAGCGGCGGCTCAATGGGCAATTCGCTCGATTCCGACCTTAATTGCCTTTCATCAAGGCAAAGAGATTGCACGCCAATCCGGTGCGCTCTCTGCCGGTCAGTTACAACAATGGCTGCAAAGCTTAGCAGTGTAATGCCAACGGCTGCGTTTTTTAGCTAAGCCAGCGCGGCCGTTAAACAACACACTTAAAACATCATATAACGCGGAAAGTGGTAGCACATTCGGGCCGCTTTTCTATAATGGCGCTAGCCGCACTCTGGCTAGGGTAAATGGGTGCGGGTCGCTCACAATTCTCGGTCATGATCATGGATCACAGGGCCTGCAAACTGATATAACGAGGTTTTATACCCGTGGGATACATAATGGATCAAGCTGAACTAGCGCGCTTAGCACGCATCTTAGAGCAAACCCGCAGCATAGCGCTGGTGGGTGCGTCTAATCGTCCAGAGCGGGCGAGCTATCAAGTGATGGACTATCTATTACAACAGGGCTTTAACGTGCATCCGGTTAATCCACAATTAGCCGGTGCCGTGATCTTGGGCCAAGCTTGTGTGGCCGAGCTTGATGAGCTCGAACAGCCCGTGCAATTGGTTAATGTATTTCGCCGCGGTGAATTTGCCGCTCTGCTCGCCGAACAAGCCATAGAGCAAGATGCGCAATGTTTATGGCTGCAAGAGGGAGTGATCTGCGAGGCCGCTGAAGAGTTAGCGAAAGAAGCCGACTTGGATTATGTAGAAGACCTCTGTATCAAGAAAGTGCACCAGCAATTAGCGCAACAGTCTCAGCAAGCATAAAGCCTTATCATTCTGTTATAATCGGTGGGCTCAGCCTTGAGCCCACCGTTAGTACTTATATGTATTACATGAGTACAAGATGAGTGCTTATATGCACTGCATGAAAATTATATAAGAGCACAGCGCCTTAATGACCACTGTGCGCATGGGCATTATCATCATGTGAGCCATGCTCAGCGGCTGTTGGGTCTGCATCTACGGCAACTTCGATATCGACTTTACCCGCCTCTTTAAAATGCAAGGTTACCGGAAACTTAGTCCCTTCTGCCGGTACTTCTTTAAGACCCATCAACATTAAATGCACACCACCCGGTGCCAGCTTTTGCGCGCTGTGCGCGGCAATCGTCAAGTCACCCAGTTGGCGCATCTTCATCAGATCGCCTTCTTTAATGTGGGTATGTATCTCTACTGTATCTGAAATTGGGCTTTCGGCTCTGAGCAATACATCGTCCGCATCTCCGTTATTGGTCACGGTAAAATAAGCCACGCCTACCTTAGCCACCGGTGGTAAAGGGCGCGCCCAAGGATGAGCTATATCAAGATCGCCGGCCTGAAAACTGTGCGCAGCAACCGCTGTAGAGCCCAATAGCAGCGCCGAGGCCAATAACATTTTTAAAGACATCATGTGCAATTCCTTATTAGTGAAGGCAGTTCAGATCTTAATAGCCCGTGAAACCCAGCAGTTTTATACAAGGCGGCAGCTCAACATACAAGCGTTTAGCCATGCTGATAGCCAATCCCTTCATCACGCCCAGCGCCGACAAAAAATCGGTGTCGTCCGTCAACCAGTGCCATCGTTAAAAATTAGTGCGCGAGCGCTGTGGTGAGCAAGGCAAAAAATTCTGCTACCGGCATCGGCCTGTGATATTTAAAACCTTGCAGATAATGGCAGCCTTGCTGTTGCAGCCAATGTTCTTGATCTACATTTTCGACGCCTTCCGCCACCACGGTTACGCCTAAGCCACGGGCCATGCCTAATACCGACAAGGTAATAGCACAATCATCCGGATTATGGGGTAGCTCTTGAATAAAGGAGCGGTCGATTTTTAGCTTGGTAAACGGCAGGTTTTTGAGACGTAACAAGGATGAATAGCCGGTACCAAAATCATCAATCGACAGCTTAATGCCCATGCGTACCAACTGATCTAAGGTTTGACGCAAGATATTAGAATCGCCCTTGATGGCATCTTCGATCATTTCCAGCTCAAGCTGGTGCCCTTGGATCTGATACTGCTCCAGCAAATTAAATACTTTATCAGCCAGTTGCGGGTCCATAACCGTATCAGCCGATAAATTCACCGCTACGGTTGGCATCGACAGCCCCAGTGCCCGAGCCTGCTTAATATCTTGGCACACCCGCTCCAACACCCAACAATCCAGCTCCGCCATTAAGCCAGCTTCATAAGCCAAAGGTAGAAACTCCGCCGGTGATAAAAAACCAGCACTGGGATGGGGCCAGCGCACTAAAGCCTCACAGCTCACTAGCGTTTGTGCATCGGCGGACATAATCGGCTGATAAAAAACACTTAAACCTTCATTGGCAAGGGCGTCTATTAACTGATTTTCTAATAAAAAACGGGCTTTAGCAGAGGCGGACACGGCTTGATTATAAAATTGCGCTTGGCGACGACCGCAAGCCTTGGCGTGATACATGGCAGACTCGCTACAGCGCAGCAAGCTTGTAATGTCCTCCGCATCATTCGGATACACGGCCACACCGACACTCGTGGTCACAGCCAGCTTTTGCTGGGCGATATACAGCGGTTGATTCACCGCCTCCATAATGCTCGCCACCGTGGCTTCGAGTTTATGGTCATCGTCTGCCCAGCAATACAACAAGGTAAACTCATCGCCACCCACTCGCGCTACCATGTCTTTGCCGGACAGCAACACCCCCCGTAACCGGGCCGCAATTTCGCTGACTACCGCATCCCCTACTGATGCGCCCATGCCATTATTAATGGCATTTAGCCGGTCAATATCAAACCACAACAGCGCGAAGCCATGGGGAGCGGGCTTTTGCATCAGTTGCTGCATGCGGTGTTGCAAAGCACGTTGATTTTGCAGACCCGTAAAATCATCGTGATGCGTAATATAGTCCAGCTCTTTGCGGCTATTAAGCCAAGCTTGATGGGTATTAATCAGACTAATGGTGTCAGCAAAAGCGGCGGCGCAAGCAATATCAGCCAAGCTCCAACGGCGCTGTTCATTGTTTTCGAGACAGAGGACGCCGTATAAGCGATTACCGTCATAAATAGGTGCATCCAGTATAGATGCGCCGACCACAGCGGTACCTAAATAGCATTCTTGCAAGGAGCGAGTGCGGGGGTCTTGAATAACATCATGCGTAAATAATATTTCAGTTTCTTCCAATGCTCTGAAATACAGCGGATGCTGGGTACGCTCTAACGTATACGGAATATAATGATGACCAAGCTGGGGCTGATAATAGAGCTCGCGGTTTAGGCTAGCGCCACACAGGCTCATACTCCAAATAGCCACGCTGTCGGTGTTAAGTAAACCTCCACACAGCGCGAGCAAGGCTTCCCATTTTTTACGCTGGCTAAGCCCGCTAAAACTCGCGCCATGCACCAGCTGCATTAACGCTTTGTGATAACTAAAAAAGGTCTGAACTTGTTCCACAGATAATCCATTAACTGATGGGATGCCAAGGTATAATGACAAACTCATTTGATACCGTCCAACTTCTGCTACCCGAAGGTCGAAGAATAGCGAACATGCGATCACGGTTTATTCTTCTCGAGCGATCACCACTTGGCTAAAACCCAGTTTAGCGAAGTATTCTTCACGAAAATCTTTCATGGTTTTACGGTCATTGCGGCTGACATTGGCCACCTGGTTTTCCATACGATGAAACTCAGTCAAATCAACACCCTCAGCCAAGGCGATGGCGTCATACACACTGTGGTGCTTGTCGTTGGCATAACCAATTTCTTTTTGCAGGTTGCGATAGTGGTAATTAATGCGATAAGCCATGGAAACTTCCTTAAGTAAAGCGCCATTGTCCTCGCATCAGCGAAACGACTCAAGCTTTGCTTGCGCTCATTCAGCCAGTGTGCTCGCCGTATACTGTCAGAAATTAGTTTGAGCTTGGTCACAGCCAGGCCCTATGTGCTGAAAATGCATAACATGTGGCATACTAAAATACGTTAACCTTTTGTCATTATTCATCTTTGTGGAGTAAGCCTGCCCGTGATCAGCGTTGAACGTAAAGATGGTTTCTCTCTAAAAATCTCACGTATTCTGCGTGAAGCCACAGAGCACAAATTCGATATTTATTTCTTTGTGCCCAGCGAACTTGGCCTTAATACCAAAGTAGTGCCGGAAGAAGAGTTTTATCACAATGCCATTCATGTGCAACGCACCTATTTTAGCGATCGCCCCTATCTGCCCTTGATCCACAGTCGTTTAGCGCGCCGAGGCGAGCTGTCGTCGGATCAATATCGCTTAAGTCTCAGTCTTTATGCCTATCAGTATGTGATTGGTCTAGAGCAGTCTTGCCATGAAGTACGTAACGAAAAAGAGGGCGCCAGCCAAGCGGATATCGAAGAGTTAGTTTCTCTGACTCAAGATATATTGCGCCGCTTACGCCGTAATAAGCCCGACGACCCGACGCTGCGCAAATACTACGTCAATATCGACAATTACTTATCCTGGTTTACCGAGCAACGCTTGCTGTCCTTAGTGGCTCACTTGCCGCGTAGTGGGGATTACAAAACCGCCAAGGCCTTACTGCTGCAGGTGAGTGATTTAGAGCACGAGCATCGCGTTCAGCAAAAATATAACTCCAATTACACCACGGAAGCACTATCGCGCATGTCTAATAAAATGCGCTTATTACGGCGCTTAATTGAATATCCGGTGACCTTAAAAGAGAAAACCCGCGAGCTGGGCGGCGGCGAAGAAAAGGCCCTTAAAGCCGGCGTCACCGCCGTCGTGATGACCGCCATGTCACTGGCGGTATTTGAGGTGCGCGAAACCTTAGGCAGTATTTCACTGTTAGTTATTTTAACGCTGGCGCTGTTATACGCCTTGCGTGAAGTATTTAAAGATGACTTGCGCACCACGTTATGGCGCTGGCTGCGCAAAGGGCGTCCTAAATGGCGTCGCCAATATTTTGATGTGCACAGCGGCCAAGTGGTCGGTCGCCAATTAGAGTGGTTTGACTATCGTAAAACCAACCGCTTAAGCGAGGAAATCCTCGCCGCTCGCCGTGCCAATCTCAGTCAAAAAGAAGAAATCGTGATGCATTACGGCAGTCACTCGCGCATGTTGCCAATCCGCTTTTTAAGTGGCTACGAGCAAACCCGCGAAACCTTGCATCTCGACTTAAATTTACTCTCTAAGCTGATGGAAAAAGGCTCACATCACGTTTATCAATTAAAAGAGGGTCAGGTCTCGCGCCATGCGGTAGAAAAACGCTACCTTATCAATTTGGTGACCCGCGAAATTCAAGGTCAAAATCCGCCAGTGATCCAACGCTGGAAGTTAGTAATGAGCCGCTCAAAAATCGTTGAAATAGAAGAAATAATACGCCCTGGCACCACTAAAGCCGCGACCGAAGCTCAAGCATCATCCGCCAGTAAAGGAGAAAGCACCGTTGGTACCAAGGGTTAGCACATGATAACGCTGTCCGGCGAGCCTTAGCCGGTCAGGAATGAGAGGCAGCAGGGTTTTTTTAGCATAAAACTTCACCCGAAAACAAAAAACTGGCATTCTGTGCTCCGTTTTGCCGTTGCACCCCGAGTGCGATGGCAAAAAGAGGCTTACTCCTCTATTCAGGGTATCCGCTGATGCCATTCTTTTTGCTTTTACTATTGGTTAAGGAGACGCTGCTTGATGTCCACCAATAACAAAAAAATGTCACTGACGGCGAAGGTCTTACTGGGCATGTGCCTGGGCGTGGTGACCGGTTTTATCTTTCGTACTCTGTTGAGTGATGTCACTTTCATTCAAGAATACATAGTGCAGGGCGCGTTAAATGTAGGCGGTGAAATCTTTATCGCCAGCTTAAAAATGCTGGTGGTGCCGTTGATTTTTGTGTCTCTGGTATGTGGCACCAGCTCGCTAAAAGACTTAGCTACCCTAGGCCGCTTGGGCGGCAAGACCTTGGCTTTCTACTTAGTCACCACTGCCATCGCCATTACGCTAGCACTGGTAATGGGCTCGGTATTTCAACCCGGAGCGGGCGTAGACTTAACCAGTGCCACTACCTTTAGTGCCGAAGAGGCGCCCACTTTGGGCCAGGTCATAGTGGGCATGTTTCCCACCAATCCGATTAACTCCATGGCCGAGGGTAATACGCTGCAGATCATCGTATTTGCGGTGTTGTTTGGTATCGCTATCAGCCTAGCTGGCAAGCCTGGCGAACGTATCGCCGCCCTGTTCAGTGACTTCAATGAAGTGATCATGAAGCTGGTGTCTTTGCTGATGAACATCGCGCCTTACGGGGTGTTTTGTTTGATGGCCCAGCTGTTTAGCGAGTTAGGGCTGGATGCCATCGTTAACTTATTGGAGTATTTCTTAGTACTGGCCGGCACCCTGCTGCTGCACGGTTTGGTCACTTACTCCATTATGTTCCGCGTTTTTACTGGCTTAAATCCGCTGATCTTCCTTAAGAAAATGGAAGATGCCATCATGTTCGCCTTCTCCACCGCTTCCTCCAACGCCACTATCCCCGTGACCATGGAAACCACCACCCGGCGTATGGGTGTTGACAACAAGGTGGCCGCTTTTACCGTGCCGCTTGGTGCCACTATCAACATGGATGGCACCGCTATTATGCAAGGGGTGGCCACCGCCTTTATCGCCCAAGCCTTTAATATTGACTTGAGCTTTAACGACTACCTGATGGTGATTTTGACTGCCACACTGGCCTCGGTCGGCACCGCCGGCGTACCTGGAGTGGGCATTATTATGCTGGCCATGGTGCTGAATCAAGTTGGCTTACCGGTAGAAGGCATAGCGCTTATCATAGGCGTGGACCGCCTGTTAGATATGATCCGCACTGCGGTTAATATTACCGGCGACTCTGTGGTGACCTGCATCGTGGGTAAGAGTGAGGGTGCTATGGATGTAGCGCGCTTTAATGATCCCAATGCGGGTAAAACAGAAGAAGAGATTCATTTCTCATCAGCAAAAAACACGCACACTCTGTAACCTCTAAACCTAGCACCCAAGCTCAGCTTGGGTGCTTTTAGTTACTGGCTACTGGTTACGGTTACCTTTGACCGTCATTATAATTTCCCTTCGTCCTCATTACCCATCATGAAATCTTAAATTTCAAACTCCACCGAGTTTTGTATCGAGCCCATTTTTAATCGGCTAGCTTTTATCCGACCATTTTCATCTTGCTATAGATAGTAAGTAATGCTGCGGAACTAACGTGGATTTTGTCGTTGCAGTTAAAGATTCCTTCGCCACGGTCTTAGCGCTTAGTTTTGACCTTGTAGGTGCCCTTGTTTTCGGTAAAGAGTATTCAGCACGGTTTGGAATTTGGCTTTAGGTTTGGCTCTAAAACTAACCAGCTACGCTGGCCCGGCGAAGTCCTCTCGCCGCAGTTTGGAGCTTGGCTCTGCACTCTGCCCACCTCATAGCAGATTAATATTTGCGCTATTATCACTAAATCCCCATGATAAACGCATCATCATTGCCTGAGAGCGAGAATGAACTCTGCCTTCGTATTTACCGTCACACGGCGCTTTCTTACTTTTTTTCGGCTCACCAGCTACCCCCTGTGGATCGGTTTATTACTATTACTGCTGGGCCACCCATTAAAGGCGGCAGCAGCTCAAGTACCGCTCACCGTGACCGAGCGGGCCTATATTAGCGCGCACCCAGTATTGTCGGTGTGCGTAGATCCGGACTGGTTACCCTTTGAGGGCATAGATAGCAATCAACAGCACGTTGGCATTATTGCTGACTTACTGCCACTGGTGGCGAGCAAAACCGGATTACAGATACAGTTACACCCCACCAAAAGTTGGGACGAAAGCCTGCTCGCCTCAAAAAGTGGCGAATGCTTGGCCCTCAGTGCCCTCAATCAAACACCAGAACGCGATCAATGGCTGATCTTTACCGATCCGCTGCTAGAAGATCCCAATGTGTTGATTACTCGGGACGATCATCCTTTTATTTCTGATATCGCCAGTCTTAACAATCAAACCATTGCCTTGCCCCACGGCACCGCCATGGCAGAGCTGTTTGCGCGGGACTTTCCTAATCTCACCATTATTTATACGGATTCCGAGCCGCAGGCCATGCAAATGGTGTCCGATGGCAAAGTCGACCTGACTCTACGTTCCCTTATTATTGCGGCGCACACCATTAAAAATGCCGGCTGGTACAACCTAAAAGTGTCAGGGCAAGTACCCGGCTACGGTAACCAGTTGCGCATTGGCATCTCTCAATCGGAACAAACGCTGCGCACTATTCTTAACCGCGGCATAGCGGCCCTTAGCGAGCAAGAACGGCAACAAATCATGGACCGCTACTTGAGCCTGCAGGTGGTGTCAGAGGTGGTCACCGACTACACCTTAGCCTATGGGTTAGGCATCTTACTGCTGGGTGTGATTGGCACCAGTTTGTTTTGGATGCGCCGGCTAAATGCCCTGAATCAGCAGCTTAGCGTGATGGCGCAAACCGATGCGCTCACCCTGTTAACTAATAGACACGGTTTAAATTTAACCCTAGAAAAAGATCTAGAGCGGGCACAGCGCTACCAACATCCACTCTCGGTAATGATGATGGATATTGACCACTTTAAGCGGGTGAACGATCAATATGGTCACCTCACGGGAGATAAAGTACTGGTGGCATGCAGCCAGCTTTTAAAAGATAACTTGCGTAAATCCGATATTATTTGTCGTTGGGGCGGAGAAGAGTTTTTGGTGCTCTGTTTTGAAACCACTCAAGAACAAGCTGCCCACTTAGCCGAGCTGTTATTGGAAAAAGTACGCCAGCATCATTTTCCTGAGGTGGGCGGCGTGACCATGAGTGCGGGTGTTGCACAGGCAAATCCACAAGATAATGCTGAAACGCTCACCAAACGTGCCGACACTTTGCTGTATGAAGCTAAGCACCAAGGTCGCGATCGCGTTTGTGTAGACCAAGGTAATCTCGACCCCATGACCGATAACCCTGAATCCAATAGCTAAAACTGACATTTACTGCCCGGTATCACGACTTCTGGCCGCGATTAATCGCCTTAAACCACAGAATTCACTCAAGCCTCTTAAGTGTTAGGGGCTATCTGGCATACAATGGCGTTCGTGTATTCACTGCAGCGCTATCCATTTGCCCCGACTCAACAACCGTCGCGTGCCCGCTAGCCGCTGCCTTCTCCATGTTTAAGCAGGGAAAAAGCGAAATAATGACCAATAAAAAATCGACCATCGTTTATACATTGACCGACGAAGCACCCGCCCTGGCCACTTATTCTTTGCTGCCGATAGTGCGCACTTTTGCCAACAGCGCCGGCATTGACGTGACCTTAAGCGATATCTCTCTGGCCAGCCGTATTTTAGCGGCCTTCCCCGAGAGCCTGAGCGACGAGCAGCGCGTCACCGACGGCTTAAGCGAGTTAGGCGAACTCACCCTAGACCCTTCCGCCAACATCATCAAACTGCCGAACATCAGTGCCTCAGTGCCGCAGCTGCGCGCTTGTATTAGCGAGCTACAAAGCCAAGGCTTTGCTATTCCTGATCTGCCAGAAGAAGCCAAAACCGACGCCGAAAAATCCGCCCTTGAGCGCTATTCTCGCATTATCGGCAGTGCCGTAAACCCGGTATTGCGCCAAGGTAACTCAGATCGTCGCGCACCCGCAGCCGTTAAGGCTTTCGTACGCAAATACCCGCATTCTATGGGCAAGTGGAGCAAGGCTTCTCGCTCTCACGCCGATTACATGAAAGGTGGCGACTTCTTTTCTAGCGAACAGTCAGTGACGCTGGATAAAGCACAAACTGTGCGCATCGAGTTCGTCGATAAAGCCGGTAATGTGACGGTTAAAAAATCTTTACCGATGCAGCAAGATGAAGTGCTAGATGGCATGTTTATGAGCGCCAAGGCATTGTCGCGGTTTTTTGAGCGCACGCTAAAAGACTGTAAAGACACAGGTGTAATGTGGTCGCTGCACGTAAAAGCCACCATGATGAAGGTGTCGCATCCCATCGTGTTTGGCCATGCTGTAAAAGTGTTTTATCGTGAGGTGTTTGAAAAATACGGCGAGCTCTTTGACGAGCTGGGCGTTAATGCTAATAACGGCATGAACAGCGTATTAGAGAAAATAAAGTCACTGCCCCTGTCGACTCAAGAAGAAATTGAGCGCGCAATTCACGACTGCTACGAGCATCGCCCTAAAATGGCCATGGTCGACTCAGTAAAAGGCATTACCAACCTGCACGTACCAAGCGATGTGATCGTCGATGCCTCTATGCCGGCTATGATCCGCAGCTCAGGCAAAATGTGGGCCCGTGATGGCAAGCTAAAAGATACCAAGGCAGTCATGCCAGAAAGTACCTATGCCCGCATCTATCAAGAAGTGATCAACTTCTGTAAAACTAACGGCGCCTTCGATCCGGTAACTATGGGTACGGTACCCAACGTCGGCTTAATGGCGATGAAGGCCGAAGAATACGGCTCTCATGACAAGACCTTTGAATTGACTGAAGACGGCACCATGCGCATCGTCGACGAAAACGGCACTGTGTTAATGCAACATGACGTGGAGAAAGGTGACATTTGGCGCGCTTGCCAAACCAAAGACGCCGCCGTGCATGACTGGGTGAAGTTGGCCGTGACCCGTGCTCGTCAGTCTAATACGCCTGCGGTATTTTGGTTGGACGCAGAACGTGCCCATGACAATGAGCTGCGCAAAAAAGTAGAAACCTATCTGCAAGAGCATGACTTGAGCGGTTTAGATATTCAGATCATGTCTTATAACGAAGCCATTCGTTTCTCGATGGAGCGCATCATTCGCGGCCAAGACACAATTTCGGTAACGGGTAACGTGCTGCGTGACTACCTCACCGACTTGTTCCCCATCTTAGAGCTGGGTACGTCCGCCAAAATGTTGTCTATCGTGCCGATGCTGGCCGGTGGTGGCATGTACGAAACCGGTGCCGGCGGTTCAGCGCCTAAACACGTGCAACAGCTGTTAGAAGAAAACCACTTACGTTGGGACTCTCTAGGCGAGTTTTTAGCGTTGGCGGTGTCATTAGAAGAGCTGGGCATTAAAGAAGGCAATGCTAAAGCCAAGTTACTGGCTAAGTATTTGGATAAAGCCACAGAGTTACTGCTAGATAACGGCAAGTCGCCGTCACGCAAAGCTGGTGAGTTGGATAACCGCGGCAGCCACTTCTATTTAAGCCTTTATTGGGCTCAGCAGTTGGCGGCACAAACCGAAGATAGCGAGCTGGCCGCGTACTTTGCGCCATTAGCGAAGTCCTTGGCGGAGAATGAGCAAAAAATTATCGACGAACTGAATCAAGTACAAGGTTCAGCCGCCGCACTGAGTGGTTATTACCATATGGACGCCGCCGCGTTAAATAAGGTAATGCGCCCCAGTGACACCTTTAACCAAACACTGGCTAGCTTAGAAAAATAAGCCCGTCCTTTGGTAGCATGATTAAAACCCAGCTTCGGCTGGGTTTTTTATTACTTCGTCTGCCTGCACTGGATATTTAGCGCCCTGCAAAATCCAGTGGCGCTTAACCTCGACATGCCAATTTTTGTGCTTTAATACCCCGGTTATTTTCAGCAGCTAATAGCAACCTTAGCTATTATTACCCACACACTTACCTGATTTTATACGGATTATGCACCGCTTCATAACTGCACTCGCATCAATTTTTGTATTTATCCGAGACTCCACTTATGGCATCAGCAACCAGTCTAACCGTACTTGAAGTCAGCGCCATTTTCTTATCGATTACTGCGGTATTGACCTATGTTAATCATCGCTTTATCGGCCTGCCCACCACCATAGGCGTGATGGTCATCTCCATACTGTTGTCTATTGGGGCCATATTCTTAGGTTTTTTAGGCTTTGATCAACTGATTGATTACGAGGTTAGCTTATTAGACCGGCTTGATTTCACTGAGGTGCTACTCGATGGCATGCTCTCTATGCTGCTGTTTGCTGGGGCGTTACATATTAATATTGGTGACTTAAAACGCTATAAGCTGCCCATAGGTCTACTGGCCTGTATTGGCACCTTGGTATCCGCGGTACTGATAGCGAGCGGCCTTTATTTTATGTTGCCGCTATTGGGCTTTGAACTGCCTTATATCTGGTGTTTGTTATTTGGCGCACTAATATCACCGACCGATCCCATTGCCGTGATCAGTATTTTGGCCTCCGCAGGCGCACCCAAAAGTATTGAAACTGTGATCGCCGGCGAGTCACTGTTTAATGATGGCATAGGCGTGGTTATCTTTGTTTTGTTGTTGGGTATTTTATCCAGCGGTGATATTCCAACGGCCAATTATGTGGCGCATACGCTCGCAGTTGAAGCCGGTGGCGGCATCGTTTTTGGCTTTGTGCTCGGGGCAATTTTATATTACATGATCAAAAGTATTGATAGTTATCAAGAGGAGGTATTACTCACCTTAGCAGGCGTACTCGGCGGCTATGCACTGGCAAGTCATTGGCACCTATCAGGACCTTTGGCCATGGTGATGATGGGCCTGATGGTCGGTAATCGTGGACGAGCGTTAGCCATGAGTGAAAAGACCCGCCATTACGTAGACTTATTTTGGGAGCTGATTGATGAGATTTTAAACGCAATTTTATTCGTCTTGATTGGCCTTGAGGTGGTGATGATTGCGTACTCGGGTAACTTATTTATCGCTGCTGTATTGACCATTATTATTGCGTTGCTTGCGCGTCTTATCGTAGTCGGCATGACCACCAAGACCTTTAGTAAACAGCTGGAGCTCCCCACTGGCGCTTGGAAAGTCTTAACCTGGGGCGGTCTACGAGGCGGCATTTCTGTCGCATTGGTCTTGCAGCTGCCTACCGGATCCGAGCGCGATATTTTATTAGCACTAACTTACGCAGTGGTAGTGTTCTCTATCTTGGTGCAAGGCTTAAGTGTGGGTAAGGTAGCCAAGACTATTTGCCCACCTAAAGAAAGTTGAAGGTTTAGCCGCGCTTAATCACTGTTCCCACGTTGCTCGCCCAAAATGGGCGATCAGCATGGCTGCTGCCCAGCATATCTCACCACGCCCATGATAAACTCTCGCCAGTTCAGGCACTTGAGCTCACGCTTAATGCCAGTAAAAACATGCCTAATCAGTCGCTCTTAGTGTGATGTATCAGCCTAGCTATTAACTTTCGCACGCAGATAACCCTCACACTAGGAGCTGAATCAGCATTAACTGCCTCGTTAACCACAGGATAATCGTTTTATGTCTCGCTCATTGGTCTGTACGTTAGCCATTTTGCCCCCCCTGTTCGCCGCCCCAGCGCTGGCTCAATCCGCTTGGAATGGCAGCATAGGTATCGTCGCTACAGTGGCACCGGATTATCTGGGCAGTGATGATTACAAGAGCCGCTTAACCCCCGACTTTAATATCAAGTACGGTAACTTGGCCTATTTAAACTGGCGCGATGGCTTAGGAGTGAATGTGCTGCAAACGCCCGAGTGGACGCTGTCGCCGTTTATTGGTTATCACATTGGCCGTAAAAACACCGGCGATTTAAGTCGCTTTGACAAGGTGGATGATGGCTTAACCGCCGGCGTTAAGCTCACTTATCGCCCGAATCAGTGGGCCTACACCCTAAAAGCTGAATCCCCCTTTACCGGTGATGTAGATGGCTACAAGATGACGTTACGCGCCGATTGGCGTGACCAAATTGCACCTAAGTGGTTTGTGGGTGTAAGCCCAAGCTTGGTGTATAGCAGCTCTTCTTGGACCCAAGATATGTTTAATGTATCGGCTGCCGACTCCGCTCGCAGCGGTATCGCTCGCTACAATGCCGAGCAAGGTTATTGGCGCTTAGGGTTGGCCGGTAGCGTGACGTATCAATTTGCCACCGACTGGTCACTGACCGGTATTGCCGGTATTACTCAGCTAACTGGGGACGCTAAAGACAGCTCCATCGTGCGCCAAGCGGGTGATGCCACCCAAACCTTAACCGGTGTAGTCGTTAGCTATCAATTCTAAGAGACAGCACTGATCTCTCTAAAGCCGCAGCACTTAAGTATTACTATTTAAGCTTGCGGCTTTTTTATGGCCATTATTTACTCTCACACCGCTTGTTATCTGACCTGCTTATCCAGCTATTTAATTTAACGCATTAAGCACATTTAATACTTCCCCTCGCCACATCCCGCCTACTCGTTAGTGATGAAACCATATTACTATTCGTATAATGCAGTAAACCTAGCCTACACTCAGCTCAAGCCGCATTCAGCGCCTAATAAGCAGCTCTGCATCTAAATGAAGCGCTTTAGCTAAAATACGATTACCAATTGACCACAAACCCGCAAAACATTAAGCAATCTGTGCTTTTTTTAGCAAACATCGAACGCCAAACCTCGACTAAGCTCAATAAAATAGACTAAATACCATAGATTTCTTGCCTCTTGGTTTTTCTTTTGTCAGTCTGGTGCACAACTAGGACGTTAGAACACGAAACAATTGCTCGACGCTATTACTCGACACAATTGCTCTAAACCATGGAGAGTGCTTAATGAACAAGCAATATCAATTGAAGCGTACGTTAAAACAGCTCACTGGCTTATCTGCGCTGGCATTATTCACCTGTACTGCCGCGCAAGCCGCTAATTGGCGCTATGCCCACGAAGAATATGAAGGCGACGTGCAGGATGTATACGCCTACAAATTCAAAGAATATATTGAAGACAATTCCGATCACACGCTTAAGGTCTATCGCTTTGGTGAGCTGGGCGAGTCTGATGACATAATGGAACAAACCCAGGCTGGCATCCTAAATTTTGTTAACCAATCCCCCGGTTTCACTGGCGCGCTTATCCCTGAAGCACAAATATTCTTTATACCCTATCTGCTGCCCACCGACATGAGCACTGTGGTGAAATTCTTTCGCGACAGTAAGGCCATTAACGAAGATTTCCCCAAGCTCTATGCCCAGAATGGTTTAGAACTGCTGAAAATGTATCCAGAAGGCGAAATGGTGGTCACCTTAGATGAAATCGCCACTACTCCAGAAGAGCTGAACAACAAGAAGATTCGGGTCATGACCAACCCGCTGTTGTCAGAAACCTACTCCGCCTTTGGTGCCACGCCCACGCCATTACCGTGGGGCGAAGTGTACGGCGCCTTGCAAACCAATATGATCCAAGGTCACGAAAACCCCATCTTCTGGATTGAGTCCGGCAAATTATATGAAGTGTCACCAAACCTAATTTTTACCGGTCACGGCTGGTTTACCACCGCCATGATGGCCAACCAAGACTTCTATAATGACTTATCTAAAGAAGATCAGACCTTGGTGCAAAAAGCAGCCGACTACGCGTTTGAAGAAATCCTCGAACACATAGACGGTCTGGCAGACAGCTCACTGAAAAAAATTACCGACAGCAGCAAGAAAGTCACCGTCACCCGTTTAAATGATAAGCAAATTGAGGCATTTAAAGCACGCGCGCCTCAAGTAGAAGACAAGTTTATTGAGATGGCAGGCGACAGCGGCAAAGCGCTATTGCAGCAATTTAAGCAAGATCTTAAAGACTTATAATTGTTCTCGACGCCCAAACCCCACCTTAGCGGTGGGGTTTTGTTTTAGCAGCCACACGATCAACAGAGCAAGGGCGCTTGCTGAATTTAATAAGGTCTTTCGCAGCAGTACTGCTTAACTTAACGATATAGATTGTGGAAGGTCAGAAAAATTATGTCTGAGTCTAACTCTGAATCCAGCTCTGAATTAGCAGACGATATTCCCGCCTATCGCTCCGGCTTACCGGGTGTACTGGGCATTATCGATGAATGGATTGCCCGCGGCGAGGCCCTAATGCTAGCCGCAGGGGTGCTGCTAATGGCCATTAATACCTGCACCAACGTGATTGCTCGTTTTGTGTTTGGCGAAGGCTTCTTCTTCTCCGGTGAAATAAACCGCATCTTAATTATCTTTATTACCTTCGCCGGCATTGGTTATGCGGCCCGTCATGGTCGCCATATTCGTATGTCTGCTTTATATGACGCGCTACCAGCCAAATTCAGAAAAATATTGATGATTCTCATCGCCCTCTTTACTGCCGCCGTGATGTTTTTCTTGGCTTATCACGCTTACGAATACATAAAAACCCTGCATAGTCGCGGCCGAATTCTGCCGGCATTAGGTTTTAAAATTTGGTGGATTTATATTTGGGCACCCATCGGCTTTACCGTAACCGGCATTCAGTATCTATTGACGGCGGTGAAGAATGTCACCAGCCCAGAGGTATATTTATCTACCGGTGTGGTAGACGGCTATGCCAACACTGAACTCCTAAATGAAACAAAAAATGAAACAAAAACATAGCAGCACCTGCACACCGTAAGCTTGGTCTTAATAACAATAAAAAGTAACCATAAAAAGGCATAAACCATGGCAACTCTATTAATGGCCATCATGATTATCCTACTGCTATTAGGCTTCCCTATGATGATCCCGCTGATCGTCGCCTCTGTAGTGGGCTTCGTTATGATGTTCGACGGCTTTGGTCAGATGGGCACCTTTATTCAGCAAATGATGGCCGGCATCCGGCCCGCATCCTTGATTGCGGTGCCGATGTTTATTTTGGCCGCCGATATTATGACCCGCGGCCAATCTGCTGACCGATTGATCAATATGGTGATGGCCTTTATTGGCCACATTAAAGGCGGGCTGGCCATTAGTACCGCCACTTCTTGCACGCTGTTTGGCGCCGTGTCTGGCTCCACGCAAGCCACAGTGGTAGCGGTAGGCTCGCCGCTGCGACCAAAAATGCTCAAAGCTGGTTATTCCGACTCCTTTACCTTGGCGTTGATCATTAACGCCAGTGATATCGCCTTTTTGATCCCGCCCAGTATCGGCATGATTATTTATGGCGTGGTGTCTAAAACCTCCATTGCCGAGCTATTTATTGCCGGCATAGGACCTGGCTTGCTGATTTTGGTGATGTTCTCGCTGTATTGCTTGTATTACGCTCACAAAAACAATGTACCCACCGAGCCTAAAGCAAGCTGGTCGGAACGTTTCACCGCCTCCCGCAGGGCGTTATGGCCACTGTTTTTCCCGGTGATTATTGTCGGGGGTATTTACGGTGGTATTTTTAGCCCCACCGAAGCCGCCGCCGTGTGTGTGTTGTATGCCTTCTTACTTGAGTTTGTGGTGTTTCGCTCACTCAAGTTGCCCCAGCTTTATCAGATAGCTAAATCAACGGGCATGATCACCGCCGTGGTCTTTATTCTGGTGGCAGTGGGCAATGGCTTTTCTTGGATATTGTCCTTTGCTCAAGTACCACAAGCCATTTTAGAGTCGGTCGGGGTGAACGACGCCGGCCCCATCGGGGTGATGGTAGCCATTAGTATCGCTTTCTTTATTGCCTGTATGTTTGTGGATCCCATAGTGGTGATTTTGGTACTGACGCCCATTTTTGCGCCAGCCATTGCCGCCACAGGTTTAGATCCGGTATTAGTGGGGGTATTAATTACCTTACAGGTGGCTATTGGCTCCGCGACGCCGCCCTTTGGCTGTGATATTTTTACAGCCATCGCTATCTTTAAGCGACCTTATATGGAAGTCATACGCGGCACCCCGCCCTTTATTTTTATGTTGGTTACGGCGGCAGGCTTGATTATTGCTTTTCCAGATATCGCCCTGTTCTTACGCGACTTAGCATTCCCTGCAGAATAAGAAGCTAAGACATGAGGGGTTGCTTCAGCACTGAAAGCCGTAGAAAAGGCGAGGCATTAGTGGTCGGTCACTTTGGGATCAGTATCTTGGGATGAGTATCGCACGACTAAAAGCCAGCACGGCTTGGGCCGCTATGGCAAAAAGGGCCGCAAGGCCCTTTTGATATGGATAACATAGTTAAAAAGCGATTAAAAATGCCAGCTTAGGCCGAGCATCAAGCCTGATACATCAACTTTACTACGATCAATCAGCTGCGCGTATTCCGCGAAGAATGCCACACCATCGGGACGCCTCATGTCACGAAAACGCACCCCAACGCCATAACTGAAGTCGTCTTCAGACTCAGAGACCTTGCCATATACTGGCATATTATTAAATTCCGTCACCTCTAGCTCAGCTTTAGCCTTAGTCCATCCCAACAGGCCATAGACCGACATGACATTCTGGATCGGCATCTGCGGTAGAACATAAAAACCGAAGTAATGCCTGACGTTGGTATTTCCCTTAACAGAGCCAAATGTTGTTGATACCTTGTAGTCACCACTTCCAACCCCCTTACCATACCGAGCCTCAAACGCCAGATAAGGCGAAGGTTGTATACCCAAGTTAATACCCAAAGTGTGCCAGTTAGGTGAAAATACCTCGTCAGTAGCGTCGCTTTCTATTTCAGATTGCAACTGAGCATAGTTCAGCCCTGCATAATATTCAGGCTGCGCGTATAGAGGGAAAGTTGTTGCAGAATACGATTGGGCATTAGCGCCCACAGCCATCAACAGACACGAACCTGTAATCAATGAATGTATTACCATTAGCCACCGTCCTTGTGATTTAATTAACGTTTTTGTTAAACTTTTTTTATTAATTCTCAAGTGGTTCATCTACGCGTACGGAATAAGTGTAGTCAAACGAATCAACACCAATAAGATTCACTTGAGACCAGTCGTTTCGTCAATTTATGCAGGGTGCTGTCGTCTATTGCCAACACGCGAGCGGCACTCGCCCCGCTGCCTCTGCTCTGTGAAAGATTGATGATAAGACAGTTACAACGGTCTTTTTTATTGCCTGTTTACTGATTCCTGCCGCTGCGCCTTATGATTGATATTGCTAAATAAATCCCCTAAATGACGAAAATCATTGCGCTCTGACAAGGTAAAGCTTACCTGTCATCTTATTAATTCGAGCTCACACCGAGCCAAGAGAGAGAAGCATGCTCGGCGTATTTTATGACGGTCGTTGTGGTTTATGTGATCGAGAGATTGCCCTTTAGCGCCGCCATGCGGGTGCCCATTCAGTACTCTGGTTAGATATTTGTGTTAGATATTTGGCAACACGAACCCTTGCTGTTAGCGGCGGGATTCACTCAGGCTCAGTGTCTGAAAAAGCTGCACCTCTTGGATAAACAAGACCAGTTACATACGGGTGTAGATGCCATGGTGAGGTTATGGCAAACCGTGCCTAAATTGCGCGTTTTGGCATGGCTTAGGTGGGCGCGTAGAAGCACCTTTACCAGTGCTCGACAACTGGCCAAGGCGTTAAGAACCGAACTATAAATGGCCATAACAGAGCATCGAGTATTTGGCTGCTCAGCTTTAGTGTTATTCCTTGGTCGTGGACCACAAGAAGAGAGTTGCGGACAACAAGGAGAGTATGGCTTCCAATTGTGTCCATTGTGGTCAATAATTGGCCATGACTCAGGTGTTGATTAAGGGACACGTATGAATATTCAATCGCCATTTTCGAACGGTATCCAAGGCTTTCAGCGCGCGGCTGACAGCGTGACCGATGCTTCTCTTAATATCAGCCGAGCTAACATTAATTCCCTCACCAATGAATCTTCGACTCGCTCCACGGTTAATCCGGATCAGTTTGTGGATGCCAGTAAAAAAACTGTAACCGACAGCCTTATTCAACTCAAAGCCGCCGAGCTACACGCAGGTGCCAATGTAAAAAGCATTAAAACTGCAGATGAGATGCTAGGCACGCTTATTGATATTCGGGTGTAATATGCAAATACCTAATTCAGCACTGCACGCCGCCCAATCCAGTATTGCTTTTATACCGCCACAAGCGGCCGAGCGTATTCAGCAAGACCAGCAACAGCAACCAGCGATAGCGCCGTCCACTAATGCTAATGCAGCTCAATCTCAAGACTTTGGTGGCGCTAAGCAAGAGCCGCAACCTGAGCTTTATACTCGTCAAGGACGAGTGCCCGTTGCCAGCGAGACCAGCAAACCGGATGAAGCCGCCCCTGACGATGCCAAGAATGACACTGCAAAAGCCTCAGCTGACGCTGCCACTAAAAATGTGGCTGGTAAAGAGCTAACGATAGAGCAACAAGAAGAATTGCTGAGCTTGCAGCGGCGAGATCAAGAAGTACGAACCCACGAACAACAGCACGCCAGCGTAGGCGGCCAACATACGGGCACGCCCAGTTACGACTATGAAACCGGCCCCGATGGTAAACAGTATGTAGTGGAAGGCTCAGTGTCGGTAAATTTGTCACCCGTTGCCGGCGATCCGAATGCCACCATAGAAAAGATGCGCCAAGTTAAAGCCGCCGCATTAGCGCCCGCCCAGCCGTCCAGCGCCGATAAGAATGCCGCCGCCCGCGCCGATGCCCATATCGCGCAAGCCACCGCCGAATTAATGCAAGCGAATGAGCCAAGTGCTGCTGAAGATAAATTGGCGGCTGATAAGAGTAGCGATACCTCCGAAACGGCATCCGTTATATCAACCACAGATACCTCAGCCGCTGCAGCGCCTGCGACTAAATCACCATCGGACATTGCTACTGACACCCCAACTGCCAAAGATGCCAATGGCCAGATGGAGCAAAGAAATCAGGTGATTGCTGGCGTTTACGGCAAGGCGGCGCAAGCACAATCTCAGCAGCAGTTACTTAGTCTGGCCTAGCTTTTCTATTGGTTGTTTATAAAATGAGCGCTCTTGAACCGGCGCTCATTTTTGCTTTTAGCTCTCTGTAATAATCTCCCTCCTCATTATTTACTCTTACCCACCTTTAAGTAACCTCTTGACACACTTGAGTGACAATTAGCTGTTTGAATAGCAGCTTCTACAATACTCAGCTGTGCGCGGCGCTGGCACCGCCCTGTTTGGTCATACTGCCTAATGTTGATTTGGGATCTAAAAATGAAAAAAATACTTATCTCAGGCTTGGTTTTAGCGCTCTTAGTGCTCGGCTTATACGCCTATTTTGGCAGCGATTGGTTAGGCAAACCTAAAGCGCCCCCCTTAACTATAACCGTAGAAAAAGGCGATTTATTAGATCAAGTGACCGCTACCGGCACCTTGCAGCCCAGCGGTTACGTAGACGTGGGCGCTCAGGTATCGGGCCAGTTAAAAGTCATCGCCGTAGAAGTAGGTGATAAGGTTGAGCAAGACAGCTTGCTGGCCGAGATAGACCCCACCGTATACGTGGCCCAAGTGGACGCCAGCCGTGCCCAATTGCGTGCCCAAAAGGCACAGCTTAAAGACCGCGAAGCCCAGCTGACTTTGGCGCAACTACAGCATACTCGCCAACGTAATTTGTTGGCCGCCAACGCCACCGCTAAAGAAAGCGTGCAAAGTGCCGAAGCTGGGCTACGTTCGGCACAAGCACAGGTAGAAGCGCTCACCGCACAAATTGCGCAAACTGAGTCCAGCTTGCGCGCCGATGAAGCCAACCTCAGCTATGCCAAAGTAGTGGCGCCCATGGCCGGCACAGTGGTGCAAATCGATGCTCGCCAAGGCCAAACCTTAAACGCCAGTCAGCAGTCGCCGGTGCTAATGCGCATCGCCGATTTAGCGGTGATGACGGTGGCAGCCAAAGTGTCAGAGGCCGATGTAAGCAAACTAACCCCCGGCATGAAGGTATATTTCACTACCCTCGGCGACTCAAGAAAGCGCTGGTACAGTACACTGCGCAAGATTGAGCCCACCCCCGTTATCGAAAATAATGTGGTGCTCTATAACGCCTTGTTCGATATCGACAATCCCGATGGCGCCTTGATGTCACAAATGACCACCCAAGTATTCTTCGTGCTGACAGAAGCTAAAGATGCGTTATTAGTGCCCATGTCGGCACTGGCTTTTTCTGACCCATCTGATCGCACTAAGGCCCAAGTGACTGTGGTGAATGCCAAGGGCCAGCCAGAAATTCGCAACGTGCAGGTGGGCGTCAGTAATCGAATTCATGCGGCTATTACCGAAGGTCTCGCCATAGGTGAGCAAGTGCAGATCCAAGCTGCAAGCAGTAACAAAAATAACTCCCCCGCCAGAACGGGCGCAAGGATGCGCATATGAGAACGCCCTTAATCCAGCTAAAGGGCATCACCAAAGCCTATGGCAGCGGTGAGCTGATGACGACCGTGCTTAAAGGCGTAGATGTCACCATTAATCGCGGTGAGTTTGTGGCCATCATGGGCAGCTCAGGCTCCGGCAAGTCGACCTTAATGAATATTTTGGGCTGCTTGGATAAACCCACTAGCGGTGAGTACCGCCTGCTGGGCCGAGATGTGGCCAGCCTGAGTCGTGACCAACTCGCCGAGCTGCGCCGCGATACCTTCGGTTTCGTGTTTCAAAGCTATCATTTGCTGGCCGGCGTGAGTGCACGGGACAACGTGGCGGTACCGGCCGTGTATTCGGGCTTGTCTCGGGCTGAGCGCCAGCTTAAGGCCGAGCAATTACTTACCACCTTAGGCCTAGCCGAACGTTTAGAGAATAAACCCAATCAACTCTCCGGCGGTCAACAGCAGCGAGTATCGATTGCACGCGCCTTAATGAACGGCGGCGAGATTATCCTAGCGGATGAACCCACGGGTGCGCTCGATAGCCAAAGCGGCAAAGATGTAATGGTGCTACTCACCAACTTAGCGCGCTCTGGCCATACGGTGATTTTAATTACTCACGATCCCAAAGTCGCAGCCCTTGCGGACAGACGCATCGAGATCAGCGACGGTCTGATTGTGGCAGACCCCGGCCCTAGCGCTCAAGCTGCCGTGCCTGAGCTACCGGCTAAACCCCACGGTCACAGCTCGCTGGCGGCAGAATTATTTGAAGCGGTACGCACCGCACTCGGAGCGCTGAGCAGTAATCTGTTTCGCGCCGCCCTCACCCTGCTTGGCATAGTGATCGGCGTGGCCTCGGTTATTACTATGCTGGCAATCGGTAACGGCTCCCAGCAAGAAATAGTGCAAAGCATCAGCGCCATGGGCAGTAATTTATTATCGGTGCACCCCGGTGCGCCCAATCAGTTTGGCCGGCGCACCACCTCCACCTTAGTGGCCGCCGATATGGAGGCCATCAAAGAGCTGCCAAACGTCGATGCGGTCGTGCCAGAAATTGGTGGCACCGCAACCCTGCGTTACGGCAATCTGGATCACAGCCCAGAAATTAACGGCACCTCGGCGGATTTTCCCCGTGCTCGCCTGTGGCCGCTCACAGAAGGCACCTTCTTTAGTGAAGCTGATGAGCAAAGTTACGCCACCGTCGCCGTGATCGGTAAATCCGTCGCCGAGGCATTATTCCCCAATCAGGATCCGTTGGGGAAATATGTAACGGTAAACACCAACCTGTTTCAGGTGATCGGCGTGATGAGCGCCAAAGGCGCCTCGCCGTGGGGCCAAGACCAAGACGATGTGGTGTTTGTGCCTTACACCACAGGTGGCTTGAGGTTATTTGGCCAGCAGTTTTTACGCAGCATTACCGTCTCGGTGAGCGACGTTGCGCACATCAATGACACCGAGGCCGATATTAACCGGCTGCTGGTGGCGCGCCACGGCGGGGAAGATTTTCAAATCCGCAACATGTCTTCCATCATAGATACCGTCTCGGCCACCACTCAGACATTTACCTGGCTGTTGGGATCCATTGCCGCTATTTCGCTATTGGTAGGCGGCATTGGTGTGATGAATATCATGTTGGTCAGCGTCAGCGAGCGAACCCGAGAAATCGGCATTCGCATGGCGACCGGCGCCCACACGCGGCATATCTTGCAGCAGTTTTTAATAGAAGCCTTAGTGGTCTCAGCCTTGGGCGGCGCCATCGGCGTGGCCTTGGGCTTGGCGGCTACCGCCATCTTAGGCGCCGTGGGTATTCCGGTTTATTTTTCACTCGCACCGGTATTGCTCGCCTTTGGCTGCGCCTTTGCTACCGGCTTAGTCTTTGGCTGGCTGCCGGCACGCAAAGCCGCGCAGCTAGATCCTGTGGTTGCGCTCTCTTCAGAATAAGCTTCGGAGTTACCATGCCTAATTTAAGGTCTCATTTAAGGTCTCGTTTAATGCCTCATTTATCACGTCATTCATCTTGGGCTTTATCACCGCTGTTTTGTGCGCTGCTGTTGGCTGGCTGTGCCAGCACTGACACCAGCGACCGTCCTGACATCGTCTACAAAATGGCCAGCCAGTGGAGCACATCCACGCCTACATCCAACCAAAACCAAGCACTGCATCAAGCTTGGTGGCTGGATTTTAATTCTCCTGTCTTAACTGATTTGATCACCACAGCCCTTAGCGCCAACCCAGATGTGCTGATTGCCGCCGAGCGAATTATGCAAGCCGAAGCACAAGTGCAAGGCGCGAATGCTTCTTTGTTTCCGAGTTTAAATCTGGGCGCGGGTAGCAATAAAAGTTGGCAGAAAAATGGTTCTAGCGAAGGCACCTCCGCCAATCTGGGCATCAGCTATGAGCTGGATTTATGGGGTAAGCTGAACGCCCAGCGCCAAGCCACGACGGCCGGTTTCGCCATTAGCCAATATGACTTAGCCAGTGCCCAACTTATGCTGACCACGGGTGTCGCCAATGCTTGGGTACAACTGCTGACACTGGATGAGCGAATTCGCATCAATGAAAAAAACTTGGCCACCGCCCAAAGCAACTTCGCCATCGTCGAAGCCAAATATAAGTATGGCGCCGCCACTTTGAGTGATTTTTATCGTCAACGCGGCGCCGTTACCAGCCAAGAGGCCAACTTGCTGCCGCTGCGTGAACAACGCCGCCAAACCGAATCGGCACTGGCCATACTGCTGGGTCGTGCACCCCAAGATTATCATTTGGCATCACAGCCGCTGGCCGAGTTGGCGCTGCCACGCCTCGCGCCGGGCCTGCCCAGTGAATTGCTCACTCGCCGTCCAGACTTAGCCGCTGCCGAAGCGCAACTGCAAGCCGCTGATGCCAATGTCAGTGCCGCCCGCGCCGCCCTGCTACCCTCAGTACAACTCACCGGCAGTGGTGGTTTAGCCAGTCAGGCCTTATTGTCACTGGCCAACCCCGTTAATACCTTGGGGTTAGGTGCCAGCTTAAGCCAAATCCTGTTTGATGGCGGTCGACTGCGTAGTCAGGTTAAAATCAGCGAAGCGCGCCAACGAGAGTTAGTGCTCAATTATCAAAAAGCCATACTGCAGGCGCTAAAAGAAACCGAAGATGCCTTGGGCAACTTGGCGCTTAGCCAAGCACAAATCGCACAACAACAGCGTATCGTGGACGATGCCCAGCACACCTTAGATCTTACCGATATCCGCTATCGCGCCGGTGCCGACGAGCTCTTGTTATTACTGGATGCCCAGCGCACCCTGTTTAGCGCCGACGAGCAACTGGTTAACTTGCGGCAAAGTCAATTTAGCGCCACGCTCGATCTGATCAAGGCGCTCGGTGGCGGGTGGGAAAACGACGCACAGGGTGAGGAGTAAAGCGTGAAGCGGACGAGATAAAAACCAAGACTTAGACCTATTAGCAACGAAACCCACGGAAGAACTCGGAAAAATAGAGATAAAATCTAAAAGGAGCTTTTATGAGTAAAGGCTAAGCACAAGTGCATCTAGAGCGAGCTCTTACCCATCTAGGCTTTTCGGCTCTTGTCCCACGTAAACAAGATATTTATGGTAAGAGCTCGCCACCTGACGGCTTAGTGTCCAGCCCGTCCTCTTCACTCTTTACCCTTCACTCTTTACCATTCACTCTTCACCCCTTGCAGGTTTAATCCCGTGACCACCTTAAAGTACATCGCTCATTATTCAGAGCAGATCCAAACCCAAGCAGGACTACTGATAAGCCAAGGTCGCTTAGGTACTTATCTGGAAAAAAAGTATCCGGACTTGCATCAAATACAAAGTGATAAAGCCTTGTATCAGTATGTGACCGAGCTAAAAAATCAATATATGCGCAAATCCTCGCCGCTGTCGCAGGTGAGTTATGACAGCAAATTGCAGATAGTTAAGCACGCTCTTGGCCTACACACTTATCAATCCCGAGTGCAAGGCAACAAACTAAAAGCCCATAACAGTATCAAGGTAGCGGCACTGTTTAAAAGCGCGCCGCCTGAGTTTTTGCGCATGATAGTGGTACACGAGTTAGCGCATTTTCGTGAAAAAGAGCACAACAAAGCTTTTTATCAGCTCTGTTGCCACATGGAGCCTGATTATCATCAATTTGAACTAGATACCCGCTTGTGGCTGCACTGGCGTGAGCAATAGCTATCTAGTCACATAAATGTTGCTGACTTGTGATCTAGGTATATGTTGTTATTCAGATCTACTAAGGTTATGCGGGAAGTACGTATCGTCCGCCCCTTACCATCCTAGAATACGCTTGGAAGCATAACGTCAGGATAACAATTATGAAAAAACTCGTATTCTTCGCCAGTGCTCTGGCAATATCGGCGTTTTCGGCACAAGCCGATATGCCTCCTCAAGCAGCAGCTTGTGTCGCTTGTCATCAAGCGACAGGCTTAGGTATGCCCAACTTAGCACCCTCGATTGCCGGTATGCCCGCGGCTTATTTAGCCGCTCAGCTTAAGCACTTTCAAACCGATGAGCGTCAAAACGCCATTATGAAACCCATGGCCATGATGTTGGATGAAGCCGGCATTAAGGCCACCAGTGAATGGTTTGCCAGTTTAGCCCTGCCACAGCCAACCCAGCCTGCATTTCGTGGTGAAAAGAGTCCACAACAAATAACCGACTTAGGTGAAAAGTTGGCTTATTTAGGCGACTGGGAGCGTGATTTGCCGAGCTGTGTGGCTTGCCATGGCCCAGAAGGCGTGGGGGTAGGTGACACTTTCCCGCACTTAGCGGGCCAGCATGCGGATTATATCGAAAGCCAGCTTAAAGCTTGGCAAGAGGGTACGCGTGCCGGTGATGCAAACGGCATTATGGGTGTGATGGCCAAGAAGCTGACAGCTGAAGAAATCACGGCCGTTGCCCAATACTTTGCCAATGTGGAGGCTAAATAATGCTGAAACTCTCTTATTCGTCGCTATTGGTCAGCTTAGCCTTGATCAGCGCAGGTTCAGCTTCAGCTACAGAAGCCGATGCCAATAAACTAGCAGTGCAAGATCAGCTGCCCAATCAAACCGCAGAAACTTATCCCCGCCCCCCCGGCTGGGATAAGTTGCCCGAAGGTGAGTTTGGTGAAAAAGTATTACGTGGTTACAAAAACTTCGTGGATACCCAGAGCTTATCACCACAATATACCGGCAACGGCCTTAACTGCGTGAACTGCCATACGGATGCAGGGCGTAAAGAAAACTCTGCGCCACTGTGGGCCGCCTACATGAGCTACCCAGTGTTTCGCGCTAAGAATAACCGCATCAACTCCTTTGAAGAGCGGATGCAAGGCTGCTTTATGTTCTCCATGAACGGCACCTCACCGGACTATGGCTCAGAGGCTTTAATCGATTTGTCTGCCTATGCCTATTGGTTGGCACAAGGCACGCTCACCGGTGAAGACTTCGATCCTAAAGATATGGCAGTCCCCAGCGATGCAGACCTGCTCAAAGGCGGTAAGCGTGAAGACTTTCCGTTTATGAAAGCCTATTTGGATAAGGGTGGCAGCAAAGAGCCGGCACTAGTGGGCCGTGCCTACCCAACCACGCCTGAGCCAGAACAAGCCCCGGACATTGCTCGCGGCAAGGCCGTATTTGAGCAAGAGTGTTCCGTGTGCCACGGTGAAAACGGCGAAGGTCAGCAGGTTAATAATCGCTATGTATTCCCGCCATTATGGGGCCCAGATACCTATAACTGGGGTGCGGGTATGCAGCGCGTGAACACCGCCGCCGATTTTATTAAGCACAATATGCCTCTAGGCCAACCTAATAAGCTGACCGACCAGCAAGCGTGGGACGTAGCCATGTATCTGGACACGCGCGACCGTCCACAAGACCCCCGCACTAAAGGTGATGTAGCCGAAACCCGTAAAGAGTTTCACGGCAAAACCAGTTATTACGGTACCGAAGTAGACGGTAAAATTTTGGGCAGCGAAAGCTTCCCCAACCACCCGAATAAGCCTCAGTAAACACAGAGCTGAGTGCTAACACATAATAAAGGCCGGTTATCCGGCCTTTATTTTATACGTTAATTACTCTTTTAATTAAAACCTGATAGGCATACCAAAATTCAGCTGCACGTCTGGTGCATCTTCGGTCAAACCGGCCTGTAAACTCAAGTTAAGGGATGTACTTTCGCTGAGAGCCAGCGAAAAACCGGTCGTTAAACTGTCTAGCTGCAACACCTTGCCGGTCTTACTACCATTGAGCGACGATTCAAACACGGTTCTGTGGTTTATCCCAAGACTGAAAGATAAGCGATCGTTGACTGCAAAACCCATGCCCATGCCGAGAAAAAAACTATCGCCTAAATCTACCTTGTCGGTCCCTGGTAAACGGACGACTTCATTTTCCAAGGTATCCGGTACCTTTACTACTCGGTATCTAGCTGCATCTGTTTCCATACTCCACGTATAACCACCGGTGACAAATATCACGGCGGGATCGATGGGGTAAATCATGGTCAAGCCGGGCTCAATTGACCAAGAACCAGATCCAGTGGCTGGATCTTTAAAGATACCATTAACATCGATCTCTTGATCAAAAGGCGATCGACCGGTATCAGACTTGACTCTTAATCCACCAATCCAATAAGGAGCCGACTCCAGATTAAATTGATACCGTATGGCCGCTTCCATATCACCCAAGGCACCACCGCTAGAATTTAAGGTTCTAGTATCATCACCTCCTTTGGGCACCGCTATACGCTTGGTAATAGAATCATAGCGGTAAACCCAAGGTGCTCTTAACTCCAGCTCAATGCGGTCGGTTAAACCGTAACGCACCGCCAAGGCCCCAATGAAAGTGGTATAATCTGCATCTTCTGCTTCGATGATGCCGACAAGTATGGCTGGCACTTGGGTAAAGCCCAGAATAGAAATACGATTAGCACTATTTTGTGAATAACTAAATGATGGCTCTACTTCAAAGTGACCTTTCGGCGTCATTACGCCTTGTGCCTTAAGTGCGCTAGCCACTGTGTCCACGACCTGTCTATCTTGTGCCTGCGCCGCACTTACTGCGAAGAGCAGCAAACTTGCTGATAATATTTTTCGTTCCATGTTTATCTCCTGATTCCATATCTTGCTATCAACCGATACAACGAAGCCCTAGAAATGCAAAGCAATTCGGCAGCCTGCCCAGGACGTCCCGATACTAGATTAAGCGCTCTCTCAATCGCCAACGCCTCGGCTTCTTCCCTTGCTTCTATCAAACTCATATTCGTGTATTCTTCTGGGGGATGTTTATCCTCAAACTCCATCAGCTTTAGATTTAAATAGTTATCCTCACAAGATGATACGCCTACAAAAACCTTCTCAATTAACTGAGTTACATTGCCAGGCCAGTCATACTTGAGAATAGCTTGTTCAGCATCATTAGAAAAACCAAGCAGTCTTTTTTTTTGTTTTCGGCTTATTTTATAGAGATAGTGCCTAGCGAGAATAATCTTATCTTGGCCTCTATCTCGTAACGGCGGCAACACTATCCAATTATTTTTCAGCAACACCATAAACTCTGGAGAAATTAAATTAACTTCATTTATTTCAGAGGAGTCCACATTACAGCAAAAAATCAATTCAAAACTATTTAGATTAGATGAACTTATTAAATTACAAATATACACCTGTATAATCACAGGCAAAAATTCAATATCGAAAATACAAAGGCAAAAAGAACGAATAGTTCTTTTCTTAAATATAAAATCCAGCATTGATAGGTAATTATCAAGTTCATTTTCATTAATTTTCGCACTTAGCTCTACAAATCTAAAGCCTTTAATGTTAGCCCAGGTTTCAGCAAGGAGACGCTTACCAGTTCCGCTTTCTCCAGAAAGAGTAAGACCTCCTTCCGAGTGACGATCTATATATCGTAATACTTTTTTAAAACTATCATGTACGCCTACAACTTGAGATCGCTGAAACGACAGGCTCAAGTTGTTTTTAAGGTTTGTCATACCATAAGCTCGGCCTATGGTAATAAATAATTTTTCTTCCAAGATGGGGGTCGTGTGGTAGTCATAACAATGCGTTGCCACAAAAAGCTGCCACTCTTTCCTAGATAGTTGGCATTTCGATAACACAGCCACCCAAAACACACCCTTGTAACTATCCAGCCAATTTTCTAATTTAGGGTCGGGTTGCTCTGCTCCACTACAGTCAATGATGCCTACTGATGCTTCTGAATGAGTAAGATACTGGCCCGCAGCTTCCAGACACTTATATCTTATAAAGGTCCAGTTTGAGTACAGGTTGCGTAACACGCTCACGCCAGTAGAGCACTGAAGAACCAAGACCTCCCTTTCTACGGCCATACCCCACCACCACTTTTATCATCCAATGATGCCTAAAACTATAGAACAGAACTGAACACCACCGGAAGATAGAATAACAAAATCCATATTTTCATAAGAAAAACATATAGTAAGCGGCACAAATGAAAAAAATGCACAATTAATGATGATAGCGCCCATATCAAGGCCTATATGAATCCACAATCTGACGGGTGAAATGAAGTGCGAAGTTATAATGCCACAAGCATTGATTTTTCAATGGAGTGTTAAAAGATATCTCACTAAATTTCATTAAAGATGGAGGGGAGATTATGTGATTAATTCTAGCGCTTAAGAGTATCTGACACTGACAGCTTGTTCTTCAAAAATTATAAATCCAAGATAAAATAAATCACATAAGCAACTCGTCATAACTAGCGTAGAAACATAACATTCAGCTTCAATGTTGTTAGATTATACGGATGAAAACTTCTATATAAATTATGCGCAATTAATTATCCTTATATTATATTTTGAAATCAATACCTAGTTTGTCTTATTGCCTCTCTTACTCTAATTGTGGCCATCTGACTTTCTCTATAGGCATTAATATCTATCGGAGTTACTACGTCTAGATGTAAAACGACATCGGCCCTAACGTTATTTGCGGCATTATCTACTACAAAGCCAAGCTGGCCTCTACCATTCAAAGCGGTAATATTTAAACCTTTTACTCCTGCCACATCATTTATTACTGCGGGATTTACACTGTTCCTATCCAAATTAAACATGTTACTAAAAAGCACTTTTTGCCCATTAACTAACGCCTCCATTCTCAATCCTATTGAATAATTTAGACCCGGCAAGGCGAAGCCGCCTCGTTGCTGTTCTAATACACTTTCCGATAAGGCAGGCGTACTTTCAAAAAAAGTGTCGTAACTTTTAGAAAAGGCTATCGCAGGTATAATAATAAGTAAAGCTACTAGCCATCTCATCATCGTTACTCCCTTAAATTTGTTTATATTCAATAATCATATTCAGATGGTAGCATCAAGTCCGTCAGATGAGGAAACCGTTGGATAAGTGCCATTTTTGAGGGGGCACTAGGGGCAGAATGTTCCCAATCATCTTTTTTATTAAAACTGGCTTTTGCTATCTCAGTGTTATCTCTGATAAAGAAAAATATACCGTTACTACTTTCATCAAATATTTCATCATTCATTATATGTAGTCCTATTGAAGGATCGCCTACCAGAACCTTATCATCTCTAGAACCTTTAACTACCACAAAATGGTTATATCCATTGTAATTAACCAAGGCTATCGATGGCATCTCCAGCTTAGCTACATCACTTATCTTTAACTGATACCCATCAGCATTAAGACCTCTTCTAGCCAAGAAGTTTTTCATATCCAGCATCGAAAATCCTTTTTCTTCTATTTTTTCTTTATCACCATATTTAAACATCTCCTCAAAAACAGTCGCTTCGGTAATTGGCATATCATAATGATGAGTAAGCAATGAGGCTAAGGCTGCAGAACCACAACTAAAGTCATACTGCTGCTTCACTACTTCACCAAATTTAATGTCACTAAAACTTTTTACCGGCACCCTGAAACTCCCACCGCCGACTCCCGGTAAGTTAACCGCAAAACTTAAATGAGGAATAAAAAACAACAACAAGAGTAGTTTCTTCATGTTATTTTACCGTTGTTATATTGATAGATGTACTCATATTAGTAATATTATTATTTCCAGATGATAAATTAAGCATAATAATACCATTAGAGCCTGCCAGAGCACCTGCCGAGATTTGATTAGAACCGGTCAATATAATTGCATTGGATACGTTATTTCCAGCTACAGTAGCTCCTTGTTTTGTTATATTATCTTGATCAGTGAAATTAGCCATACCTCTACTTTCATCCAGAAGCGCATGATCGGCAACAGGCAGCATATCCAGTTCTTGTCCGGCTAAGGTGGAAGCACTCAATAAAATAGATAACAATATTACCTTTTTCATATTCCCTCCTTAAAATAAGCCGGCCCAAAGAGGCCGGCATTAAAGGTTGAATTAAATTAGAACTGAACGCTGGCGTTTACGTTTACGCTCTGTTGACCAAAGGAGCCATGGCCAGACACACCTTGGTTCATACTGATACCGTTAGTAGAACCGCCGTTACCCACTGTGTTATTACCAGATACAATCATAGATACAGCAGAGATGCTGTTATTCGAGGTTGCAGCAGAATTCTGTTCAAGATTTTGAGTCGGATCCAGCGATGCTAAACCTGACCCAGCACCGTCACCCTGACCAAAACCTTCCGCAGCGTTATCAACATCATCATTACGTCTTTCAGCTGAAGCTCCACCCCACCCGAAGCCTAAACCTGCACCTAAGCCGTAAGCACCTACGTCACCGCCTTGATCAAGACTAGCTCCATTGTAACTATCAGCACCTGAACTACCACCTGCACTTGAGGTTGCATATGCGCCCATGGCATAACCAGTTTGGTTAGTTGTGTTACTTTGAGTATTTGTATTAGTTTTGGTTACAGTTTGTGCCCAACTCCAATCTGCAGAGTTATATGAGTTTCTTGAATCACGCTCATTGGTAGTACTATTGTAGCTATCAGCAATACTATTATCGGAGTTATCACTTTTATCCGAATTATCATTACCACTATCGGCAATACTATTGTCAGAATTATCACTATTATCAGAGTTATCGTTAGCACTATCAGTTAAACTATTATCTGAGTTATCGTTACCACTATCGGCTACGCTATTGTCAGAGTTATCGTTAGCACTATCAGTTAAACTATTATCTGAGTTGTCGTTACCACTATCGGCTACGCTATTGTCGGAGTTATCGTTAGCACTATCAGTTAAACTATTATCAGACTTATCATTACCGGCATCGGCAACACTATTATCAGAGTTGTTTGTATTGTCAACTTGACTATTGTCGTTACCGCTATCAGCTATACTATTATCAGATTTATCATTGCCGGCATCGGCAACACTATTATCAGAGTTGTTTGTATTATCAACTTGACTATTATCGTTCCCGCTATCGGCCACACTGTTGTCAGAGCTGTCATTACCGCTATCAGCTACGCTATTGTCGGCGTTACCACTATCGGCCACACTATTGTTAGTATTATCCATTTGACTGTTATCGTTGTAACTATCCTGAGTATTAAAGCTGTCAGTGGCAATATTATCGTCAGCTGCAGCACCAAATGAAGCGCCTACTGCTAAAGCGACAAAAACCGCTAAAGTTTTCTTTTGCATAGACATATTAAACTCCCTCTTCATCTATTTATTTTGTCTGCCTGTAACCTTGGCAGAAATTAGGGCGTTGCGTACACACCCTGAGTTAAAGAGTAGCCCAGCTGAAAATTGTAGCTGTATCGAATATAATTTAAGACCAATCTTTTTAATATATTAAAAATTATAAATTTATAAAAAAACGTTAAAAGTCTTACTTTTAAGACAACTTACTTTCCATTTGACTCTTAAATTAAATTAGAAGGTAACTCATTAAGTTAACTGCCAATTCAACATATAATGGCAAACACTTGATAATATTTAATTTTTATTATTATTTATACTAAAAGTTAGCGTGAGATGATTAATCTCGCACCTTCTTTCTCCGACAGTCACAATAGAGTCTTGAATAAAACTTGCAGGTAAGATAAATAAATGATTCTCTAGCTTGCTGCTATTTTTCATGCTCTATAAAAAGATCACTTCGGATAGAGCAACCGCATTAGTGCTCTATTTTTGACGCTAGAGCCGACTGCGATGGCTAACCTGTTCAGACTTTCTATTTTCATCCAGCATCGTTTCTCATAACCCGCTAGGTTGGCTTGCACGGTGCATGTTTAACGACCTATGCCTAAGCATCTAAGTCTGCTGCAGCATTATCTAGAGCCGTTAAGCCAACCGTTGAAACACGGCCATAAAAAATGCCAGTCAGCTGAACTGACTGGCATTGGCCACAAGGCCTTTTTATTGCGCTATTTAACGGTTTAGCTATTCACGGCTATTGCTCAAGCCGAGTTGACTGAGCTTGATGGCCGGTGGCTAAAGACCGCAGGTCGTAACCGGTGGGTGCTTGGTGGGCGCGCAAGCCAAATTCAGGCAATACAGCAAAGATATGGTCGAAGAGATCCCCTTGTATGGCTTCGTACTCCACCCATTTGGTGGTGTTGGTAAAGGCATAAATCTCAATCGGTATGCCATTCGGTGTTTGCTCAAGTTGGCGCACCATCAGCGTCATCTGTTGGTGAATGTGGGGGTGATTCTTTAGCAATCTTTCCAGGTAAGCCCGAAAAGTACCTATATTGGTCAAACGGCGACCATTGGCCAGCGAGGATAAGTCCAGTTGTTGGTTACTGTTATATTGCGTTAACTCCTGCACCTTTTCATCCAGATAAGGCGCCAGCATTTGCGCCCGTTGCAGCCGGTGAATATCGTCTGGTTGCAAGAAGTGCACACTACTGCTGTCGAGCAGCAGGCTGCGCTTGAGACGACGGCCCCCCGACTCACTCATGCCACGCCAGTTTATAAAAGAGTCGGAAATAAGCGCATAGGTGGGAATAGTGGTAATGGTCTTATCCCAGTTTTGCACCTTGACCGTGGTTAGTCCGATATCGATTACGGCACCATTGGCACGATATTTGGGCATATCCAACCAGTCACCAACGGTCAGCATATTATTGGCCGACAGCTGAATACCCGCCACCAATCCCAATATGGGATCTTTAAATACCAGCATCAGTATCGCCGTCATGGCACCCAGGCCACTAAGCAACAGTAGCGGCGACTTGCCAATCAGCGCCGAGATAATCAGCAGACCGATAAAGATACTGGCAATCAGCTTAATGCTCTGAAAGATGCCTCGCAAAGGAAAATTCTGGATGGCGGGTTTTTGCCGAGAAATATCCAGTAGGGCATCGAGCAGCGCAAACAACGACAACAGGCCATAGAGCAGGGTCCACAGATGCGCCGCCGTCTGAATAACGGGCAGCGACAGGGCATCGCCGTCGAGCCATAGCCCGGCCTGAATATGGATGATGATTCCCTGCAGGGTCTGCGCCAGCCGGTTGAACAGCTTGCGTTCAAAAAATGCCTGGCGCCAGATTTGGCGATTACCCTGTGCTCGGCTGCCTACCCAGGCAATCACTACTCGGTGTAACAAAAAATGAATGCCGGCCGAAATCAATATAATCAGTAACAGGGCGGCAGCCGTATATATCAAACCAGAAAATTGCGGAATATATTTGTCTAGCCAGGGCATGACCAGCCCTTTCAGATCGTTAACCTCATTCATTATGGTTTCTCACTCCTTCAGCATTACATCGACACAGTACGCAGGTTGTCACTATCACATTGCCGCCTTGGGTCCATACAAATAAGATCCCCCTTTTTCCAGTGCCCGCAGATAAGCCGGCCTGGCCTGTAATCGGGTCACATATGCCTTTAACCTGGGGTAGCTGTCGGCCATCTCTGCTCTGTGCATAGCGGCTTCCAGTGGAAAGCTCATTTGAATATCTGCTGCGCCAAAGCCGTCACCCACCAGCCATTCATTACAAGATAAGTGATCAGCCACAAAATTAAGCTGAGTGTGTATTTGTTGATGCAAAAATGCCTTATCTACTCCCGCCACTATTTTGTTAATAAGTGGCCGCACAAAAAAGGGCATGGGCGCGTCTTTTACCTTGTCAAATACCAGCCGCATCACCAAGGGTGGCATTAAGGAGCCTTCTGCGTAGTGCAACCAATACACATAGTCCCACCAGGCAGTGCTGTTCTTGTCGGGCAGTAATTGGGGCCCGTAACTTTGGGCCAGATAATCAATAATGGCGCCGGACTCCGCCAATTTTAGATCGTCATCAATCAGCACCGGTGCTTTACCCAGCGGGTGCACTTTCTTTAAGCTCGCGGGCGCCAGCCCTGTATCCGTATCTCTTTGATGAGCCGTTATTTCATAGTTCAGCTCTAACTCTTCTAACATCCAGATGATGCGCTGTGAGCGAGAATGATTGAGGTGGTGTAGCTGTATCATGGGTCTGCTCCCGAGGGTGCGATAAGATAAAAGCTCGTGAATAGTCAAAACCATACCATAAATAGCTTGGGCACAGCGGTACGCTTTACGCCATACGCTGGCCGTTAAGGATAAAATGAACGTAAACTTACGGCGTACAGCGTGAGGTGTGAAGGGTAAAAACACCAAGCTCTGTAGAGACGTAAGGCGTGAAGAGTGAAGAGCTAGGACTAAATTATTCTGCTTCGCAGAACCAACAGCTAAAGCGCCGGACTACAAAAAACGGTGTTTGTCTTGAGCGTAAGACGTATGGCGTTCTCGCCAAATGTTTCATAAAGGTTAAGACTTATGTCGAATAGAACAACTTGATAACATTCTCTAGTATCCAATGATGTAAGGACACCACTGAGCTGGTCATCATCAAGGAGACGCCCGTGTCAGACAAAGATCCCTTAAGCTATAACGCGCAGCATAAACCCAGCCGCGATTTTGAGACTCGAGCCGCCTATCTGGAAAACGAACTCTTGATCATGCAGCCCAAGCGGTGGCGACTAAATTTACCCTTTAGAGATTATCGCTTCGAGCTGGAAGATCTAGTGCCCGCGTTGGCGGCGACCATCGGCAAAATCGTGATGGTGGCGGCGGTAGTGGCGGCCTTTGCTGGCCCCTTAGGGCTATCGAATGCCTTTGTGGTGGAAAACGTCCGCTTTGAGATGTTGATCGCCGCCGTGTTATTCGTCATTTTATTTTCTGGCTTAATTAATCCCAGAGCCAATCTAGCGGGCACCCATGGCCCCATGATCCCCCTGATCCCACTAATCGTCGCCTCGGGCGGCCATCCGCTCGCACTGGGATTATTAGTGGGCTTTTTTGGTTTATTGCTCAGTGTCAGTAAAGGCGGCAGTAAACTAATGGCCCTCACCAGTGACGGGGTGCGCGGGGGGTTGCTGATTTACTTAGGTGCCATCGGCCTACTCAGCCAAATCAAGGCGCTCAACACTTGGGCCGCAAGTTTTGACATGGCTTATATCGCTTTCGCAGTCATTTTAACTACCATTATTATGTATGCCTTGCTGGCTAGATTAGAAATGCGCTGGCTGTCTATTCCACTCGGCTCCGGTATCGCCTTCGTGATTGCCCTCGCCTTGGGTGCACCTTTTGAATTTGTCACCGAACCGGGCATGCCTCATTTAAGCCCTGCTTATTGGTGGGGAGAAACCACAGGTTGGCAGATGGGCTGGCCTAAGCTGCACCACTTCGTGAGCTCGGCACCGTTTGCCGTATTAGCGGTGGCCATGTGGTCGCCCGACTTTATGGGGCACCGCGTATTCCAAGAGCTTAACTATCCGAAAAAAGCCACCAAGGTGCTGATGAACGTGGATGACACCATGGGCATAGCCGCAGTACGTCAAGCGGTGGGTAGCGTACTCGGCGGCGGTAACTTAGCCTCCTCTTGGGGCACTTATATGATACCGGCGGCGATTGCCAAGCGTCCGATCCCAGCCGGTGCCGTGTTAACGGGTGTAATGTGTATCGTGGCCGCCATTTGGGGTTATCCCATGGACTTAGCGGTGTGGGATCCGGTACTCAGAGTGGCGTTAATCGTGGGCGTGTTTATGCCGTTGCTGGAAGCCGGCATGCAGATGACCCGTAACACCACCAGTAGTCAGTCAGCCGGTATCGTAGTGTTTGCTTCTGCGTTCGTAAATCCGGTATTTGGCTGGTCGCTGACCATGCTGCTCGATAACTTAGGCTTAATCGGTGACAAAGAGCGCGGCAAAACACTGCGCCGTACCGACCGCTGGGTGATCCCAGGTATCACCTTTATTATTCTGCTCGCCATCATGGCCACCGTCGGCATGCTGCCCGGCATACCAGGCCTTATTACGCACTAAATAAACTGGCTAATTTGATCTAAAAAAATACCGAACCTGATCACGCAAGTTCGGTATTTTCACGTCTGTACTCTTGTGTCGCAGGCCGTGGGCAAAATAAGTTCCGCCTGCGGCGTAATGCGAGAATAAATGTTCGCCTACAAAACACACCGTTTCTTTATTTAGCTGGGCGCCTAGCGCGGGGCGCTCGGCGCTGTGGCTTAAACCTCAAACTCTGGGGCCAGCCGGCTTAGGCCTAAGCCTTGGCTCTTGCTCAATTTTATTTGCACTGGCACTCGTTCTTTTAGCGCTTCAATGTGGCTGATCACCCCTATCATCTTGCCGCTGGCATTGAGCGCATCCAATGCATCCAGTGCCACTTCTAGAGTTTCCGAGTCTAGGGTGCCAAAGCCTTCATCCAAGAACAAAGAATCAATGCGGGTCTTGCTGCTGACTAAGTCTGAGAGCGCCAGCGCCAATGCCAAGCTGACCAAGAAGCTTTCACCACCGGATAAGGTTTGAGTGTCGCGGGCCACGTCCGCCTGCCAAGTATCGATCACCGATAATTCCAGCTCGCCGCCGGCGGTGCGCGCCAATTGATAACGACCGTGTAAGCGCACTAAGCGCTGGTTGGCCAAGTGCACTAAGTGCTCCAGCGTTAGCCCTTGGGCAAAGCGGCGATACTTGGCGCCATCGGCAGAGCCAATTAAATGGTTTAGCTGCTCCCATAATTGCAGGCTCTGCTGTTGGGCGTCTATGTTGGCAAACAAAGCTTGCTGGCGCTGGCGGCGCTCCGCGTCTGTGTCTAACCGCGTGCGCCAGCCACCAATTTGCTGTTGCTTGGCGTTAAACTCGGCTTGGCTTTGTTGCAGCTGCGCTTGTAAAGCAGCTTGCGCAGCGGGATCCAGCTCGCCTAATGCCAGCTTGGCTGCATCTGCCGCTTGCGTAGCCTGCTCACACAGCGTTTGTGCTCGGTGCAGGGTTTGTTCAAGCTGGCGCTGCGTTTGCGCTAAACGCTCAAACTCTGACTCACTCAAACGTGCTGCCAACAAGGCGGCTTCATCGCTAAAATTGCTCTCTGCTAACTGCTGTTGCCAAGCAAGCGCTCGGCTTTGCAGCTCAGCCTTATACTCAACCGCTTGCTGATGCAAGGTATCGAGGCGTGCCGTTTTTTGCTGTAGTTGCTGTTGGCTAGCTTGCCACTGCTCGGATAACCCAGTCAGCTCGGTCAATAAGCCCAGCTCTGCACTGGCATCGCTCATTGCAGCTAAGTCTGGAATGGCAAGCGCCGACCAACGGCTTTGCCACAGAACTTGCTCGGTATGCGCTTGCTGTACTTGCCCTGCCAACTGCTGGCGCTCAGCGGTAAGCTGCTGACCGCGCGCTTGTTGATCTTTCCAAGCTTTCCATTGCTGCTCACAATCCGCCAACCAGGCGGTCCAATCACTGGGTACTGTCCAGTTAAGCTCAACCAGTGAAGCCGCAAGCGTCGTTTCTTGATGAGTCACTAACGCTTGTTGCTCAGTTAACTGCTGTTGCTGTTGGCCTATTTGCTCGCTTAAAGAGTGCAGCTCTTGGCTCTGTAAACCGTGTTGGGTTTGTAATCCTACTAGCGCCTGTTCGGCTTGCTGAACTTGCTCTTGGTAGCGGTACACCGCCTCTTGTTGTTGCTCCAACTGACTACATTTGCTTGTTAGCGCTTGCAGCTGTTGCTGGCGCTGCTCCAGCTCCGCTTGCTGGGATGCAGGATCGATGGCAGTAATCTGTAATGCCGTTAACAAAGTACTCAGCTGTAGCTGCAACTCTATAAGCTCAGCGGCCTGGGCCTGCACTTGTCGCTGCCCCTGCTCCACTTCTGCTTGGCGTTTAGCAAAAGCTTGGCTTAATTGCTGGCCTTGTTGCTCGCGTTCGGCGCGCTCTTGCTGCTTTTCGGCCAGACTAAGAGCCGTGGCATCATCGAGCGCCTGATAAGCCGCAATGGCCGGGTGGCTTTCACTGCCACATAAAGGGCAGGCTTCATCGGGTTGCAGTCTGGCTCGGTGTGCTTCCAGTGCACGAATGCGTTGTTCTTGCTCCAGCAGCTTTTCTTTATCGCGGATCTGTTCTTGTAGACTTTTATATTCTGCGCGCGATTGGGTTAATTGCAGCTCCAGTTTCGCCAATTCTGGCTCTTGGAGGGCCAGTGTGTCCTTGAGATCAGCATGAGTATTTTGCTGCTTCTCCTGCTGTATCCACAACTGGCGTACTTGACTCCATTGCCCTTGCTGCTGACTGAGGATTTGTAACTTTTGACGAAGCTCAGGCAATGATTGACCGGCTAACAATTGCGCCAATTGTTGCTGTTGTAGATTGTGAGCTTGATTAGCCTGCGCTAATTGTTGCTCCGCGTCCGTTACCTGTAAATGAGTTTGCTGACGCTGCTTTTCAAGTGTGTCGCGTTTCATTTGCAACTTGGCTTGGGCTGCTTGCCCACGGGATAAACTGGCCTGCTCTTTGGTGTTGCCCTGAATTTGTTCGCGCCAACCCGCCAAGTATTCACCCAGCCGTTCCGCTACGGGATTAACCGCCATTTGTTGGCTTAATTGAGTTTGTTCTTCACTCAGCCGTTGCTCGGCAAGAGTCAGCTGTTGAGTCAGTTGGCTGCTCACTTGTAGTGCCTGCCAGCACAGCTGCTGGCTCTGCTTATTAAGCAGCTCTTGCTCCGCCTGTTCTTGGCTTAATTGATGGGCAAAGCTTTGTACCCGAGTGCGGGCATCTTGCCATTGTTGCCAATGAGGCAGTAAACGATTCGCCGGTACCGCTTGGCTTAATTGCTGGCGCGCAGCGTCTTGGCTCTGCCAAGCCAAGTTTTCCGTCTGCAGCGTTTGCTCGGCTTGAGCTTGTTGCTGCAGGGCCGTTTGGTAGGTGGTAATGCGTTGCAAGCTAGTTTGAGTTTGCTCTAATATTTTATATTGCTGTGCTAATTCAAGCTCGGCGGCTGCCATGTCTGCTTGCACTTGCTGGCGCTCAGCGTCATCCAGCAACTCCATGCCTTGAGCACGCGCCTTAAGCTCATTCAACGCAGCTTGCTGCTCGCGGGTTTGTTCAAATACGCGGCGCGATAATTGGGCATAAATATCAGTGCCGGTGAGCTCTTCCAGTAATTCGGCGCGCTCATTGGCATTCGCATGCAAGAAGGCAGCAAAGCCCCCCTGCGCCAGCAGCATAGATTTAGTGAAACGGCCGAAATCCAAGCCGCTCAATTGTTCGGTTAAACGCAGCTTGTCTTGAATTTTAGTGGTGAGAATAGTGCCATCCAGCCTCGCCAGCTCCACCTTAGGCGCTTGCAGCTTGCCGGTAAGTTGGTCACGAGAGCGGCGCTGGCTCCAAAAAGCCCGATAACCTTGGCCTTTAATTTCAAATTCCACCTCTGCCAAGCAATCTGCAGTATGGCGGGTCATCAGCTCATTACTGCTGGCAGACACCGACTTCATACGCGGCGTTTCGTGATACAGGGCTAAACAAATAGCATCGAGCAAAGTGGTTTTTCCGGCACCGGTAGGGCCGATAATGGCGAACAGGCCACTGTCACGAAATGGTGGCTCTCTAAAATCAATTTTCCACTCGCCTTTTAAGGAGTTGAGATTTTTTAGCCGTAAGCTGAGGATTTTCATGCTTCTTGCTCCCGCTCAACCAATAACGTTTGATATAAAGACTGCAACGCCAACTCCCGTTCAGGCGCCAGCTCCTCTGCTGCCAAACGCCGCTCAAAGACCTGCAGTGGCGAGAGCTCGCTAAGCGTGATGCGCGCATCCGCCGTTAAGGTCGCTTGCTGAGCTGAGCGCTGGCGCCGTACCAATAAAATTTCCAACGCCAAGCCCTCGGCTAATTGCTCGACTCTGGGCTGTAAGTCCGTTAAATAATCGTCTTCGGCCACCGTCACTTCTAGCCAGACATTTTTTGTCTGACATAAGTCGGTTTGGCTCAAGGCTGTGTGCTCGACAGCTACGGCTTGCATGGCCGTGGCCAATTCTACCAAGTTGCCTTTTACTCGAGCCAGCGGCTGAAAAATCGGCACCGCTAATGGCGTAATAGCACTTAAGCCGTTTTCATCAAGATCCACCAACAACACTTCCTTTTGCTGGCCCACCTCATCGAAGCTTAAGGCAATCGGCGAGCCGCAATAGCGCATATGCTCATGGCCACCCACTTTTTGTGGCCTATGGATATGACCCAGCGCCAAATAATCGAGCGGCGGAAACGCATTGGCCGGAAAGGCATCCAAGGTGCCGATGTAAATTTCCCGTACCGAATCGCTGCTGCTAGCTCCCACTGTCGTTAAATGCCCAGTGCCAATAATGGGCAAGCGGCGGCCATGGGCTGCTTCGTGATTTTGACTAAGTTTCTCGGCCCGCTCAAACAGTTGCTGATAATGCGCAGCTATGGCTTGTTGTAAGCTCTGTTGCTTATCACTCGCGCTTTGGCCAGATTCACTACTCATGACTTCTCGGGCGCGAATAAAAGGCACGGCACACAACACGGCCCCCGGCTCACCATCGCCCTTATAGAGCGTGAGCACCTGATGCTCTATGTCCGCCAATACGCCTGGGATCACTTGCACATTTAAGCAGCCGAGTAAGCCGCGCGACTCATTTAGCATGGCCACCGAGTCGTGATTACCACCCAAAATCACCAACTGCGCGCCCGTTTGCTGTAACTCGACGATAAAGTCGTTATACAGCTCGCGGGCATAACTGGGCGGCGTGCCGGTATCAAACACATCCCCCGCCACCAGCACCGCATCCACGGCTTGGCTTTGTACTTGCTCAACCAGCCAACGCAAAAAGGCCTGATGTTCTTCAAGGCGGGTTTTACCCATAAAATGCTGGCCTAAATGCCAATCGGAAGTGTGCAAGATACGCATGGCTGCTCTTATGCTAAGACGTGAAGCACTATTAGACCCGCTCAGGCGCAGGCTGGCAAATCAGCTTTGCAGGTGCGCAAAACTTGTTAAACTGCGCCTTTGCTCACCCATACGTCTCGGTATGAGTAACGGTGCATGCTCTTTTACAGGGTTGATAGTTTGCGATGACAGGCTTTTCTTATGATTATTTAGCGCTGGCTGCCGCTGCCTGCTGGGCCGTGGCCAGCTTATTGTCGGCCCATGCGGCGCGCCATTTGGGAGCCTTTGCCTTTTCACGTTGGCGGATGTTTTGCGTCAGCCTAATGCTGTGGGCGGCGGCCTTAATCACAGGCGGTTGGAGCAGCCTGAGCAGTAACAGCCTCAGTATCATGGCTGCGTCTGGGTTAATCGGTATTTTTATTGGTGACACCGCGCTATTTGCCGCCATGAACCGCTTAGGGCCTAGGCGCGCCAGCGTATTATTTGCCACCCACGCGCTGTTTTCAGCGCTGTTGGCGTATTTGATTTTTGGCGAGATAATTGCCGACTGGACCTTGATTGGCTGCTTACTATTAGTGGGCGGTGTGATGACGGCGATTTTTATGGGCAAACGCACCGGTGACACTCATGCGTGGGAGCAAGATAATGGCCGCCCTTGGATAGGTATCGCCTTAGGGTTATTAGCCGCGCTCTGTCAGTCGATTGCCACCTTGATGATGAAGCCGGTAATGATGGATGAGTTAGCGTCGGTAGATCCGGTGTCTGCCTCGGCGGTGCGCATGAGCACGGCATTTTTCGCCCACCTATTTTTATTGTGGTGCGGTTGGTCGGTCGCCAAGCCGCTGCAGCGCATTAACTGGCCTATTTTTGGTATGGTGGCGATGAATGCCCTGTTAGCGATGGGCGTGGGCATGACCTTGATTTTAGTGGCTTTGCGCCATGGCGAAGTGGGCATGGTGGCCATGCTCAGCTCGGTCAGTCCGGTATTGGTATTGCCCTTGTTGTGGTTGTTAACCAAACAACGCCCGGCCTCCGGCGCTTGGCTGGGGGCGGCCATTACCGTTATCGGGGCTGCATTAATCGTGGCCAGGCATTAGCTGTAAGTGCCGTGAGACATGAACAAAAACAATCAAGCCGCCCAATGCAGGCGGCTTGATTAATAGTAAGCACTAAACTTTATTAAAAATTCAGGCTCAAGACGCTACCGTCAGCCCTTCTACTGCCATCACCGCTTGTACCTGCGGGTCCTGCATCATGGTAGCAAAGTGACGATCCACATTCGGGTAGTCCTTTAAGCCATTACCCAAAACTTTGAGCGCCCAATAGCAATACACAAAGGCACACGCATCCACTATGCCTAACTCATCTTCTAAATAACAATCACGACTCGCCAGATGACTATCCATACGCTCTAGCAAAGGCGCAATCTGCGCCGGCACGGCGGCTTTAATGGCTTTCTTCGCCTCAGAGCTGGTGTCTGTGGTGTATTTTTCTGGATTAAAATAGGGAGCAAAAGCGCGATAAAGATCGGCGTTTAAAAAGCTCAACCAATAATCACATTGCGCCTGCATTACCGGATCTTGACCGGGCCCCAAATGCTCACCCTCAGGCAAGCGAGACAAATAACGTAAAATAGCACTGCTTTGGTAAAGGGCGCCCATTTCGGCGGTGAATAACACCGGCACTGTGCCTAAGTAATTAATCTTGGTGAATTCGGGATCCCGCGTATTCGCGACTTCTAGCTCATAGGGTAAACCTAACCAAGCAAGTGCGATATGAGCGGCAAGTGAACAAGTACCCGGCCTGTAATATAACTTCATTCAATCATCTCCTAGATGGCCCTTGGCTCGGTCGAACTGCACTTATATTACACATTTATTCCACATTCGATCCGAGCCTTAGGATGCGACTCATTTGATTATCAACCGGAAAAGGGTAATTAGCGATATTAGGACACGCATTTTTCAAATATCCACAAAAACTGCGCTTAAGCTCAGTCTTCTATTGCGACCAGCATTTTCTTTAGCAAAGTACTGAGCTGCTGTTGTTCGGCCGCGCTCAGCACATTGGCTACCTCGGCTTCAGCAGCCAAATGATGGCGCACCGCTTCTTCTACAACCTTAAAACCCTGTTCGGTCAGGGTCACTATCACGCCACGCTTGTCGTGCTCAGCTTGAGCTCGGCTGACCAAGTTGCGACTTTCGAGTCGATTAATGCGGTTAGTCAGCGCGCCTGATGAGATTAGCACCATATTTTGTAACTGGTTAGGCGACAGCTGAAAAGAAGGCGGATGGCGGCGTAGCGCGGCCAGCACATCAAATTCGCCGACGTTTAAGCCATAATGAGCCAGATCTTGTAACACGCGGCGGGTAATAAAATATTCCAGTCGTACGATACGGCCAATTACCTCTGTGCTGCCAAGCTCAAGATCGGGACGCACTTGTTGCCATAAGCCCACAATGCGGTCTATCTGGTCCAGCACCGGATCCGATTCATGGTCAGCTTCTGGGCCAAAAGAAGTATTCTGCATGTCTGTACCATCCATTATTAGATGCTCCCTGATAATTGGCAGCCACTTCCGAGTCTATAGCCTCAGACAGTAACATAAAGAATTTTGTTTCCATCCTCTTGCATTGCCTTCTTTATATACAAAAAATCCCCAGTTTAAGCGGCCTAACAAGCGCTATGGCCGTTTAACGACCGCGACACTTGCGGTATACTCGGCGGGTTTTACGAGATTCAATGGAACTAGATAAGCCAACTGGGAGAATAAAAAGGTGAGCCTGTTAAAAAAACTCTTGCTTGCTGGCGTTGCCGCTGCTGCTTTAAGTGGCATGGCTTACGCCGCCAATGATATGTCGCCTGAAGCCATAGACGCGCGCACTAAGCCGGTAGGCAGCGTGTACACGGCTGCCGATCTGGAAGGCATTGTCGACACAGTCGCCGCCGATGACAGCGGTGAACCCGCAGAGCCACGCAGTGGTGAAGCAGTCTACACGGCTAATTGCTCTGCCTGCCACGGCACGGGTGCCGCCGGAGCGCCGATTAAAGGCAATGCGGAACAGTGGGCATCACACGTTGCCAAAGGCCGCGATACTCTGATTACACATGCGTTGGAAGGCTTTAACGCCATGCCAGCACGTGGTGCCTGTGGCAATTGCTCAGATGAAGAAATTACTAACGCCGTTGATTACATGCTGGATGCTATCTAAGCATTAAGCTGTGCGTTAGGAATAAATAAAAAGCCGCTGAATGCGGCTTTTTTTGTTATTCGTGAAGGGTGAAACGTGAGGAGTAAAGCGTAAAGCGCAAAACACCGAATCTGTAGGGTTTTCTCCCTCACTATTCACGCTTCACGATCACTTATTAAACATCGCCCGTATATCAGCAATGGCAGATTGGCCTTTTTCCATACGCTCGGTTTCGCTAGGCGGCTTGCGATTATGCTCCCAGTCGAGATCTTGTTGTGGTAATTCTAATAAGAAGCGGCTTGGTTCGGGACGCAACTGCTCGCCATATTGACGACGTTCGCGACACAAGGTAAAAGTCAATGCTTGCTGAGCGCGGGTAATGCCCACATAAGCTAAGCGGCGTTCTTCCTCGATATTGTCTTCATCTATGCTGCTTTGGTGGGGCAATAAGCCCTCTTCCATGCCCACCATAAACACGAAGGGAAACTCCAAACCTTTAGACGAATGCAGCGTCATTAATTGCACTTGCTCGCCGTCGTCTTCATCTTCACCGCGCTCCATCATGTCGCGCAGCGTCAAGCGGATTACCACTTCTGGCAGAGTCATGGCTTCGTCTTCATCCGAGCCTTCTAGCATCTGGCTGACCCATTTAAACAGCGTTGACACGTTTTTCATGCGCATTTCGGCGGCGCGGGGGCTGGGCGAGCTGTCGTATAACCATTCTTCGTAGTTAATATCTTTGATCATGTCGCGCACCGCTTCTACTGCATTGCCACGGGCTGCTTCTTCACCGCGGCGCACCAGCCAGTTGGTAAAGGCGCGCAAAGCGGCCAAGCCGCGACCATCTAGAGTTTGTTCTAGGCCCACCTCAAAACTGGCGGCAAACAGGCTTTTACCACGATTATTGGCGTAATTACCCAGTTTTTCGAGACTAGTGGGGCCAATTTCACGGCGCGGCGTATTCACTACTCGCAAAAAGGCGTTGTCGTCATCCGGATTCACCAACAAGCGCAGATAGGCCATGATGTCTTTAATTTCACTGCGCGAGAAAAACGAAGTGCCGCCGCTAATTTTGTACGGAATCCGGTTAGTCATCAGCTGTTTTTCTAGCAAGCGCGACTGATGATTGCCACGGTAAAGAATCGCATAGTCACCAAAGCGACTGCCGTTCATAAATTTATGGCCCATGATCTCGGCTACCACCCGCTCCGCTTCATGCTCTTCATTTTTGGCAAACAGTACCCGCACCGAGGCGGCATATTCCATTTCAGAAAACAGCTTCTTTTCAAATACATGGGGGTTATTGGCAATTAAGATATTGGCGCACTGCAAGATTTGGCCACGGGAGCGATAGTTTTGCTCTAACATGATCACTTTTAGCTGCGGATAATCATCTTTAAGCAACACCAAGTTTTGCGGCCGTGCACCGCGCCACGAATAAATAGACTGATCGTCATCACCCACCACGGTAAAGCGCGCCCGCTCACCGGCTAACAATTTGACCAACTCATATTGGCTGGCGTTGGTATCTTGGTATTCATCCACCAACAAGTAGCGAATTTTGTTTTGCCAGAATTGACGAACCTGCTCATTGGTTTTCAGCAATAAGGTGGGCATTAGGATCAAGTCATCAAAATCCAGCGCGTTGTAGGCCTTCATTTGGCGCTGATAACGCTCATAACACTGGGCAAACAGCACCTGCTCCGGATCTTGAGCGATCCGTGCGGCTCGCGCGGGCAATACCAGATCGTTTTTCCAGTTAGAAATGGTACTCACTAATCGACTCAGTGCTTCCTTATCCCCGTCTAATTCTTGATCCGTCAGATCCTTTAACAGCGCCAGCTGATCTTGATCGTCAAACAGCGAAAAACCGGCCTTTAAGTTCAGCGTCTTATGCTCTCGGCGGATGATATCTAGTCCTAAACTGTGAAAAGTCGACACCATAAGTCCGCGCGCTTCGCTCTTGCTTAAGGTTTGTAGCACCCGCTCTTTCATCTCGCGAGCGGCTTTATTGGTAAAGGTCACGGCGGCGATATTTCGCGCTTTATAGTCACATTTACGGACCAGATAGGCGATTTTATTGGTAATTACGCGGGTTTTACCACTGCCGGCGCCCGCCAGCACTAGGCAAGGGCCACCAATAAAATGCACGGCTTCGTCTTGGGCTGGATTTAATTTCATATGGGCATTCCGACAGTAAAATAGGGTCCGTATTCTAACGGTTAGCAGCCGTTGGGGAAAGGTGCCGCCAGAAACCTAGCGCCGAGCTAGACAAAGGGCTTAAAGATTTTTTGCAACGGAATTCACGGAACCCACAGAAAAATAGAGATCAGATCTGAAAGGGATCATTACTGGTAAGATCTAAAAGGCAGCTGAAATGATAGGCTAGAAGTCTCTAGGACATGCCCTTACTAATAAGATCCTTGGTATTTTTTCGATCTTATCCCATGTTAATTTTTCCGTGCTTGTTGTAGGTAAAGAGGGTGTATTCCGTGGCGAAATGGCTCTAGGTTTAGTCTTTAGGCAATGTCAGTCCGCTTTACCCTTTACTCTTCACTCTGAACCGCACATGATCTTACCAGTGCTTATTTACTTGAACTTATGATGGCCCTCGATATACAAACTCTTAGACTCGACTTCCCTATTCTGGCCCACACCGTTAATGGCCAGCCTTTGGTGTATTTGGATAACGCCGCCACCACCCAAAAGCCCCGAGCTGTGCTGGATGCGCTGAACCATTATTACCAAAGCCAAAATGCCAATGTGCACCGTGCCGCTCACGCCTTAAGTGGCCAAGCCACTCAGGCTTTTGAGGCCGCACGCGCTAAGGTCGCGGCCTTTATTAATACCCCCGATACTGACCAAGTGATTTGGACCCGTGGTGCGACTGAGGCCATTAATCTAGTGGCCTACAGCTTTGGCATGCACAGCCTTAAGGCTAATGATGAGATTTTGCTATCTACCATGGAGCATCACGCCAATATCGTACCCTGGCAACAAGTGGCTGCGGCTACTGGGGCAATAATCAAGGTGATCCCGCTTAATGCCAATGCCGAGTTGGATATGGAGGCGGCGGCTAGTTTGTTCTCGCCGCGCACTAAGTTGCTGGCGGTCAGTCATATCTCCAATGCGCTGGGCATGATTAATCCCATTAAACAATTGATTACCATGGCCAAGGCCGTAGGTGCGGTGACGCTGATCGATGGCGCACAGGCCGTCGGTCATTTCCCCATAGACGTGCAAGCCTTGGATTGCGACTTTTATGTGTTCTCCGGCCATAAGATGTTTGGCCCCACCGGTATCGGTGTGCTGTATGGTAAGCGGGAATTATTGGAAGCCATGCCACCATGGCAAACTGGCGGCGAGATGATTAAAGAAGTGAGCTTCGAGCACACTAGCTTTGGCGAACTGCCTTTTAAGTTTGAAGCCGGCACGCCTAATATTGCCGGTGCCATTGGTTTGGGTGCTGCCGTAGATTATTTATCAGGATTAGACAGAGCAGCCGTCGTCGCACACGAACAAGCTTTAATGGAACAGCTGCTGGCAGGCTTAAACGCTATGCCTGATGTGCGCATTATTGGTCGCCCTCAAGCGGGCGCCGTGTCCTTTGTAATTGATGATGTTCATCCCCAAGACTTGGCGACTTTGCTGGATATGCAAGGCATAGCGGTGCGCACCGGCCACCATTGCGCCATGCCTCTAATGCAGGCGTTAGACTTGCCCCACGGCACCATTCGCGCATCCATCGCTTTTTATAATAGCACTGACGACATTGCCGCCTTATTGGCTGGTCTTGATAAAGCACGGGAGTTTTTTTAATGCAGCCATTTGGTCATACCATTACCGACACCGAGATTCGCGCTTTATTTGCAAATGCACAGGGCTGGGAAGCCCGCTACAAAGAGCTGATCAAACTGGCTAAGCAGCTACCGGCATTAAATGCAGCAGATAAGATAGAGGTTAACGCCATTCACGGTTGTGAAAGCCAAGCTTGGCTGGTGAGCGAGCAAAATACTAATGGATTGTGGCAGCTGCACTGCGACTCAGATGCGCGCATCGTCAAAGGCTTGATGGCGGTAGTACTGGCGGCATTGAACAACAAAACCGCCGAACAAATACAAGCCTTCGACATGGACACTTATTTTTCCGAACTACAGCTCTTAAGCCATCTAAGCCCCTCGCGCGGCAACGGCTTAAGAGCCGTGGTAACAGCTATAAAACACAGATGTACGCCGTACGCTGTCCGTCAAAGATAAACACCGCCCCCTGTAGCCCAGTGCTTTAGCTGCAGGTTCTGCGGAGCAGGATGATGTTAAAGAATCCCGCTGAGACGGGACTGCAGCTAAAGCGCAGACTACAGAAACACTCATAGCTGTTTATTATCGTCATCCTGACGAACGTCAGGATCTTGTTTTTCTTACGGCGTACTGCTTATAGCGTACCGCTGCTTTTCATCGCTAGCTTGGTGAGTATGCGGCTGACCATAAAGAAGCCGAAGGTGGCGGTGATGTGGGTGATGGCGCCAAAGCCGGAGGCGCAGTCCATTTTCATGGTGCCGTCTAACTCAGGTCTAGCATTACAAATACCGCCGTTGCCATCTGGGTAACGGGGCTGTTCGGTGGAGAACACGCAATCCACGCCAAATTTACGCTTGGGGTTTTTACTGAAGTTATGAAAACGACGCAGTTCGTTTCGCACTTTAGCAGCCAGTGGATCCTGAATGGTTTTACTAAGATCGCGGATCATGATCTGACTGGGATCCGTTTGTCCGCCCGCGCCACCTGCAGTGATCACCGGAATCTTGTTACGCTTACAAAAGGCGATCAAGGCCACTTTGGCTTTGACCGAATCGATCGCATCCAGCACATAATCAAAATCCCGCAGTAAATACTCTTCCTGATTGTCGGCACTAATAAAATCATCGATAACGGTGACTTTGCAGTCTGGATTGATCAGCTTAATGCGCTCCGCCATGGCCTGGGTTTTTTCTTGGCCTATTTGATTGTTGAGTGCATGAATTTGCCGATTGGTATTGGTGATACAAATATCATCCATATCCAGCAAGGTGATAGCACCAATGCCGGAGCGTGCCAGCGCTTCTGCCGCCCAACTGCCCACGCCACCTATGCCTAATACACAGACATGGGATTGGGAAAAAGTTGCCAAGGCATGATTGCCATACAGGCGGGCAATGCCACCAAAACGCTGCTCAAAACTCATTATTCACTCCCCTAAATGTGCGGCCAGTATATCAAGTCGGTTGGGGAATGGGGATTAGGGATTAGCAACACCGCCTTTGGCCGTCATCCTGATACTGAATCAAGTTCAGCATGACGAAGTTTCAGGATCTCGTATTTAGGTCTTAAACCACAAAGCGAGATCCTGACTTTCGTCAGGAAGACGGCATAGAAACAGACACCGCTCTATGTTTGGCTTGTCCCCTTCACCCTTCACATTTTTAAAATAAAAAAAGGGAGCCGAAGCTCCCTTTTTTATATCGCACTATTTAAAGCGGCGACTAGCCACCAACAGCGATGTTTTGCATGTCAGTCATGTAAGAACGCAGGGTCTTACCGATGGTCTCAACTGGGTGGTTACGAATTGCTTCGTTCACGTCGATTAAGCGACGGTTATCAACGGAGTTAGACGCAACTTCGAAGCTCTTACCGATTACGTTGGTGCTGATGTTAGGCATGAACTTCTCGCGCAACAAAGGCACAGCAGCGTGAGCGAACAGGTAGTTACCGTACTCTGCAGTATCAGAGATTACTACGTTCATTTCGTACAAACGCTTACGCGCAACAGTGTTGGCAATCAGTGGCAGCTCATGCAGAGACTCGTAGTAAGCAGACTCATCGATAATACCTGAAGCAGTCATGGCTTCAAATGCCAATTCAACGCCGGCTTTCACCATGGCAACCAACAGAATTGCGTTATCGAAGTATTCTTGCTCGTCGATTACTACGTCAGTGGCAGGATACTGCTCGAAGCTAGTGTCGGCAGTCTCTTCACGCCAAGTCAGCAGGTCTTTGTCGTCATTTGCCCAATCGGCCATCATGCCAGCAGAGAAGTTGCCTTGGATGATGTCATCCATGTGCTTGTTGAACAATGGGCGCATCAGCTCTTTCAACTCTTCAGCCATGTCGAAAGCTTTGATTTTGGCTGGGTTAGACAAACGGTCCATCATGTTGGTGATGCCGCCTTGCTTCAGCGCTTCGGTGATGGTTTCCCAACCGAACTGGATAAGCTTGCCTGCATAACCGGCATCGATACCGTCAGCCAACATTTTGTCGTGGGCTAAAATCGCGCCAGCTTGCAGCATGCCACACAGAATGGTTTGCTCGCCCATTAAGTCAGACTTAACTTCGGCTACGAAAGAAGACTCAAGTACGCCGGCACGGTCGCCGCCAGTGGCAGATGCCCATGCTTTAGCGATGGCCAGACCTTCGCCTTTAGCATCGTTTTCTGGGTGTACGGCAATCAGGGTAGGTACGCCAAAACCACGCTTATATTCTTCACGTACTTCAGTACCTGGGCACTTAGGTGCAACCATGACTACGGTAATGTCTTTACGGATCTGCATGCCTTCTTCAACGATGTTGAAGCCATGAGAGTAACCCAGAGCGGCGCCTTCTTTCATTAACGGCATAACGGCGTTAACGGCAGAGGTATGCTGCTTGTCAGGAGTCAGGTTCATTACCAAGTCAGCAGTGGGGATCAACTCTTGGTAAGTGCCAACTTTAAAGCCGTTCTCGGTGGCTTGCTTGTAAGACTGACGCTTTTCAGCGATAGCTTCATCGCGCAGTGCATAGGCAACGTCAAGGCCAGAGTCACGCATGTTCAAGCCTTGGTTCAAGCCTTGAGCACCACAACCAACGATAACTACTTTTTTACCTTTCAGGTAATCACAGCCATCAGCGAATTCGTTACGCTTCATGAAGCGACACTTGCCCAGTTGCTCAAGCTGCTCGCGCAAAGTCAGGGTATTAAAGTAATTATTAGCCATTGAATACACTTCCTATTAATTCATTGAAGATAAATTTTTGCACCGCTTAAGTGTGTTGCTGGCGGTGACGACAGAACTACTATACCTCAGACGCATCATTGCTTAAAATGATATATTCGAAACAGAGTGTTGCACTTTTTGCAATGTTAAGTACAGCACCAAGCGCCTAGCTAAAATAAGACACCGCTTTGGTTTTCCTTGGTGCTGGGCGCCGGGCGCTTGGTGCTATGTTTTAAGGAGCCACCGTGGACTTTCGCCATCTAGAACTCTTTGTACATTTAAGCCAGAGTTTACACTTTGGCCACACCGCCGATGCCATGGCGGTAAGCCCTTCAACGTTAAGCCGTGCTATTCAACGCCTAGAGCAAGATACCGGTAGCGAGCTGTTGATAAGAGATAATCGTAGCGTGTCACTGACACCGGCGGGCGCACGCCTACAGCAATTTGCTGTAGGTTGGCTCAGCGACTGGCAACACCTTAAGCAAGAACTCAAACACGGGGATGACAGCTTGCAAGGTCGGCTGCGGGTGTATTGCTCGGTCACCGCAAGTTACTTCTTGCTACCCGGTATTTTAGAACGCTTTCGCAGCCGCTACCCAAGGCTCGAAATTCGCCTCGAAACCGGCGATCCGGCGCTGGCTATCGATAAAATACTGGATGATGAAAGTGAGCTGGCTATCGCAGCACGCCCCGATGCGCTACCAGCCAAGGTGCATTTTATTAACCTGCAAACCGTGCCCATGGTGTTTATCGCGCCTACTACTACTGGGCCCATCAGCGAATTGCTGGAGCAAAAGCCACTGGATTGGCGCACCTTACCGGTGATTGTATCGGAGCAAGGCGTAGCCAGAAAACGCGCCAATCAGTGGTTTAAGAGTAAGGGCATCAACCCCAATATTTATGCGGAAGTAGCAGGTAATGAAGCCATCATAGGTATGGTAGCGCTGGGTTTTGGCATCGGCGTGGTGCCCAGAGTGGTTATCGATCACAGCCCCATGGGGGACAAAGTTCGAATTTTGTCGGCAAGCCCAGCACTCAAGTCCATTGAAGTGGGCGTGTGTTTATTGAAAAAGCGCCTCGACGACCCACTGATTCAGGCGTTCCAACAAACGGCATTAGAACCGGTTTAAACATAGCTGTACGTTTGACGCTGTACGCCGTACGAAGAGCGCGGGACACGTCTTACTCTGTAAGTTAAGTCTTTGACGTATGGCGCATAACGTACGGCGTATCGCGCCCGGTTGCCTGAAAGGCTGACGCCGCCGTCTAATTAAGGCTAAAATGCCTTCATAGCCTAAGGAGATCATCATGTTAGACCCTAAAAAATTAGAAGACATCGCCCGCCAGATCCAAAACAACTTGCCCAGCGGCATCAAAAACATGGGCGAAGAAGCAGAAAAACGCATTCGCAGTGTGCTGCAAGCTCAACTGGGTAAACTGGACATGGTGACCCGCGAAGAGTTTGACGTACAAACTAAAGTCTTGCTGCGCACCCGTGAGAAACTCAACGACATGGAAGCAAAACTGACGCTGCTGGAGCAGAAATTAACCGCTGGCCAAGCAGTTGATGATAAACAACAAGATTGAGTTAGCCTTAGCCGAGCAAGTGAGAGCGGCATGTTTGCACGCCGCCTTGGCAGCTTATGAAGAAGGCGGCATGCTGGGTTTATGTCAGCAAGGTCGCTTTGAGCTGGCGATGGATGCCATTACCGCGCTTAACTTAACCGCTATCACTGAGGCTCAGCCAAGCGTTCCACCTAATAAACCCATCACTGAAAACAAATAAGCCAGCACCGAATGAATCGGTACTGGCTTATTTTTTAGCTTTCAGTGTCAGCTCGATTTTTAGCTAAGCCTTAAATAAATTCAAAGGCATCGCCAAACAGCTGCTCGCTCACTACCCCTTTCTCTTTAAAGGCTTCACGCGCCACGCCGGCCATTTCAAAGCGGCCCGCCACGTATACGTCATAGTCATGCAAGCTTAGGAAGTCGTCCATAATGGCATCGTGCACTAAGCCGGTGCGCCCTTGCCACTGCTCATCACCGTTTTGGACCACCGGAATGTAGGTGAGCTTTGGATGTGCGGCCACCCACGCTTTCATTTCTTGATCTGCATATAAATGCCCGGCGAAACGCACACCCCAGTATAAAAATACCGGTTGGCGCAGGCCATCGGCGATCATTTGCTGCAAGATAGAGCGGGTATAAGCAAAGCCCGTGCCACCGGCCATCAAGATCACTGGATGTGTGGATTCGGCGCGTAAATGCGCCTTACCGGCAGGTAACTGCACGTCAATTTTGCCTTGGTCTTGCATGCGCTTGAGCACTTGCATGGCATAGGTATTTTCGGGAGTCGCACCAATGTGCATTTCTAACAACCCTTCGTCATTCATGGTATTGGCGATAGAAAACGGACGTTTATCATCCTCTGCCATCACCACCAATAAGTATTGGCCAGGAAGAAAATCCACAGGAACTTCTGGTTTTAAGCGCACATACCACAGGGTATCGGCCATCTCTTCTAGGGCTTCTACACTACATGTTACTTTCTGCATGACTATCCTTTGAGTTCACTCTATTTAATACTGGAATCGAAGATCCCCAGCTCGTCCCATAAGCTATCTACTTTTTGTTTTACTTCCATTGGCATCTCTATTGGCACGCCCCATTCACGGTCGGTTTCACCCGGCCATTTATTGGTGGCGTCCATGCCCATTTTTGAGCCAAGGCCGGACACAGGCGAAGCAAAGTCTAAGTAATCGATAGGAGTATGTTCGATCAGAGTGGTATCGCGCGCCGGATCCATTCGCGTGGTAATGGCCCAAATCACGTCGTTCCAATCTCTGGCATTAATATCATCGTCACAGACGATAACAAATTTGGTGTACATAAACTGTCGTAAATACGACCACACGCCGAGCATGACACTTTTGGCATGACCCGGATAGCGCTTTTTAATGGTCACCACCGCCATCCGATATGAACAACCTTCGGGCGGTAAATAAAAGTCGACGATTTCTGGAAACTGCTTTTGCAGGATCGGCACAAATACTTCATTGAGTGCCACGCCCAAAATCGCCGGTTCATCCGGTGGCCGACCCGTATAGGTGGAATGGTAAATAGCATCGTGGCGACGGGTAATGCGCTCCACGGTAAACACCGGAAACTCATCCACTTCGTTGTAATAACCGGTGTGATCCCCATACGGCCCTTCTGGCGCCATTTCATCTGGATAAATAAAGCCCTCCAAGACGATTTCGGCGCTGGCCGGCACTTCTAAATCACTGCCGATGCACTTTACCACTTCGGTACGGCTACCACGCAAAAGACCCGCAAAGGCATATTCTGACAGCGTATCCGGCACTGGTGTGACGGCACCGAGAATGGTGGCAGGATCCGCGCCTAACGCGACCGCAACCGGATAAGGCTGGCCTGGATTGGCTTCTTGCCATTCACGAAAGTCCAGCGCACCGCCGCGATGGCTAAGCCAGCGCATAATAACTTTATTCTTACCTAATAATTGCTGGCGATAAATACCCAGATTTTGTCGTTTTTTATAGGGGCCACGAGTAATGGTTAAACCCCAGGTGATCAAGGGCGCCACATCGCCGGGCCAGCAATGCTGGATCGGTAATTGAGTCAGATCCACTTGATCGCCTTCGAAGATCACTTCTTGGCACGGCGCTTTCTTCAGCCGTTTGGTCGGCATATTGAGCACTTGCTTAAAGATCGGCAACTTTTCCATCAGCTCTTTCAAGCCTTTAGGTGGCTCTGGCTCTTTTAGATACGACAACCAACGGCCTACTTCACGCAAAGCCCCCACATCTTCTTGGCCCATGCCCATGGCAACGCGTTTGGGGGTGCCAAACAAGTTGCCTAACACCGGCATATCAAAGCCTTTGGGATTTTCAAACAACAAAGCCGGACCGCCCGCCTTGAGCGTGCGATCACAAATTTCAGTCATTTCCAGATAAGGATCGATTTCCTGCTGGATACGCTTGAGTTCGCCCTGAGCTTCGAGCTGCGCAATAAAGTCGCGCAAGTCCTTATATTTCATAGGTTTATTCCAAGTGCATCGACAAAGGAGTTAGATTATACCCGATTCATCTAGGATCTGTCGGCAATAAAAAAACCGCGGACAGGCCGCGGTTTTTTTGACAGTAAACGCTTATTTTTGCTGGCGTTTCATGGCATCAAAGAATTCATCGTTGGTTTTGGTCATGGCCAACTTATCGATCAAGAACTCGACCGCATCGCTCTCACCCATAGGGTGCACGATTTTGCGCAAGATCCACATCTTCTGCAGCTCATCGGGCGTGGTGAGTAACTCTTCACGACGGGTGCCTGAACGCGTAATGTCGATGGCAGGATACACGCGCTTCTCGGCAATTTTGCGCGACAAGTGCAGTTCCATGTTACCGGTACCTTTAAACTCTTCGTAGATAACTTCATCCATCTTAGAGCCGGTATCAACTAACGCGGTCGCAATGATGGTCAGGCTGCCGCCCTCTTCTACATTACGCGCCGCACCAAAGAAACGCTTCGGGCGGTGCAGAGCGTTAGCATCCAAACCACCGGTCAACACCTTGCCAGAAGACGGCACTACTGTGTTGTAAGCACGCGCCAGACGAGTAATGGAGTCGAGTAATATCACCACGTCTTTTTTGTGTTCAACCAAGCGCTTGGCTTTTTCGATAACCATATCCGCCACTTGTACGTGACGCTGTGCTGGCTCATCAAAGGTAGAAGCAATCACTTCGCCTTTTACCATGCGTTGCATTTCGGTCACTTCTTCCGGACGCTCATCAATCAATAACACGATCAATACACATTCTGGATGATTGTAAGCGATGCTTTGTGCGATGTTTTGCAGCAGCATAGTTTTACCAGCTTTAGGCGGCGCCACTATTAAGCCACGCTGACCTTTACCGATGGGCGAGGCCAAATCGAGTACGCGAGCGGTAATGTCTTCGGTAGAGCCGTTGCCGCGCTCCATTCTCATGCGTTCGTCCGCATGTAATGGCGTTAAGTTTTCAAACAAGATCTTGTTGCGGGCGTTCTCGGGGCGGTCGTAGTTAACTTCGTTAATTTTTAGCAGCGCGAAATAACGCTCACCTTCTTTAGGTGGTCGTATTTTACCGGCTATGGTGTCGCCAGTGCGCAAGTTGAAACGCCGGATCTGACTGGGAGAGACATAGATATCGTCGGGTCCGGCCAAATAAGAAGAGTCGGCACTGCGCAAAAAGCCAAAGCCATCTTGTAATATTTCCAGCACACCATCACCAAAGATATCCGCGCCGCCTTTGGCATGCGCCTTCAGGATTGCGAAAATGATGTCTTGCTTGCGTAAACGGGCGAGGTTTTCCAAGCCCATGGTCTCGCCAAGCTTTACCAGCTCAGGGACGGGGGTATTCTTGAGTTCAGTCAGATTCATAGTGGTGGGTTTCTATCAACCAGGATATGTAAAATATTAGGAAAAAAGTCTGCTGAGATGAGACTTAAAAATGCAGGGCCGTTAAGTTGGCACAAATGTAGGTTAGCAAACGATCAACAAATTAGCACTAAAAAGACCGGCAGTCTATAAAAACAACAAGGGGTGCTTTGCGCACCCCTTGTTCAATTTCGCTATTACAGGTTAGTGTCTAAGAATTCTTTTAACTGAGACTTAGACAGCGCGCCCACTTTGGTCGCTGCTATTTCGCCGTTTTTAAACAACAACAAAGTAGGAATACCACGAATACCAAACTTAGGCGGCGTATCGGCGTTTTGGTCGATGTTCAATTTGCCGATGGTCACTTTGCCTTCATACTCTTCGGCCACTTCAGCCAAAATTGGGGCGATCATTTTACAAGGACCACACCATTCAGCCCAGAAATCGACTAATACGGGACCACTCGCTTTTAGCACGTCTGCTTCGAAGCTGGCATCGGTCAGCTGCACAATTTTGTCACTCATCTCCAACTCCCGTTAGTTTTTTTTATCACTCAACAGTAAATGTTGAGACTATGTTGAATTTAGTTGGTCTATTCCAAACGATCCTGTTTATTATTGCAAGCCTAACCTGATATTCTGAACGTTATGAGCAAAACACACTTAACTGACGTAAAATTTGCCCAATTGGGTCTGCAACCTCAAGTTGTCACCGGATTGGACGCAAAAGGATTTCACAACTGCACGCCGATACAGGCGTTGTCGTTACCCCATTTAATTGCTGGCAAAGATATTGCGGGACAAGCCCAAACGGGCACGGGTAAAACCATTGCCTTTCTCGCCGCCACTTTTAATCACCTCTTAACCACGCCCGCGCCTGAACATCGCCAACTCAACCAGCCTAGGGCCATTATTATGGCGCCGACCCGAGAGCTGGCGGTGCAAATCCATAATGACGCGGACACCCTCAGTGCCTGCACCGGCTTAAAATTAGGCTTGGCCTATGGCGGCGAAGGCTATGAAGAACAAACCGAAGTACTTAACGCGGGCGTCGATATTTTAATCGGTACCACGGGTCGTATTATCGACTTCTTGAAGAAACAAGTGATCGACATGGGCGCCATTCAAGTAGTGGTGCTCGACGAAGCAGATCGCATGTTTGATCTGGGCTTTATCAAAGATATCCGCTTTTTATTCCGCCGCATGCCGCAGCCGAGCCAGCGGGTGAATATGCTGTTTTCGGCCACGCTTTCACTACGAGTGCAAGAGCTGGCCTACGAACACATGAATAGCCCAGAGCAAGTCACTATTGAGCCCGAACGTAAAACAGGTCTGTACATTAAAGAAGAGCTGTTTTATCCGGCCCAAGAAGACAAACTGTTACTGCTGCTGACCTTGGTGGAAAGCGAATGGCCAGAGAAAGCCATCATATTTGCTAACACCAAGCACAGCTGTGAAAAAGTCCACGGCTGGTTAGAAGCAGACGGTCACAGAGTCGGTTTATTAACCGGAGACGTACCGCAAAGAAAGCGCACCGCTATTCTGGAAGACTTCACCAGTGGCGTACTCGATATTCTGGTGGCCACCGATGTGGCAGCGCGCGGCTTACATATTCCCGATGTCAGCCATGTCTTTAACTACGACTTGCCCGATGACGCAGAAGACTATGTGCATCGTATCGGTCGTACCGGCCGTGCCGGTGCCAGTGGTTGTTCTATCAGCTTTGCCTGTGAAGAATATGTGTTCAACTTACCGGCCATAGAAACCTATATAGAGCACAGTATTCCGGTCACGGATTACGATAAAGCAGCCTTGCTTGATGATGTCACACCGCCAGTGCGCATTCACCATCATAGGGCGCACTCAACTCGCAAACCCCACGACGGTCAACGCCGCCCCAGCGCGCCTCGTCGTCGGCATGGCTAACGGAGTACTGGTGTGACTAATGGTGTGAAAAATAACGCCCTATACGCCGCCATCGATTTAGGCTCAAACAGCTTTCATATGCTGGTGGTGCATGAGGTGGCAGGAGCCAGCCGTACCTTGGCTAAAATTAAGCGCAAGGTACGCTTGGCTGCCGGCTTACAAGAAGACGGCAATCTCGATAACGCCGCCATGCAAAGAGGCTGGGATTGTTTGCAGTTGTTCGCCGAACAACTGCAAGATATTCCTGCTAACCACATTCGTATTGTCGGCACCGCCACCTTGCGCATCGCCCGCAATATCAGCGTTTTCTTAGAGCAAGCCCAAGTAATATTAGGCCATCCGATCCGCGTTATTTCCGGCGAAGAAGAAGCGGCGCTAATTTATGAAGGCGTGGCTTGGACATCGTCTGGCACCGGCCGCCGTCTCGCCATCGACATTGGCGGCGCCAGTACCGAGTTAGTGATCGGTGAAGCCACCTCGGCGTTGTTGCTGAACAGCTTAGATATGGGCTGTGTCACTTGGCTAAGACGCTACTTTGCCGATGGTTTGCTATCACAAAGCAACTTTGAACAGGCCATAGCGGCGGCACGCCAAGTGCTGACACCTGTGGCCAGTGCTTATCTCAAACTTGGCTGGCAAGGCTGCATTGGCGCTTCTGGCACCATACAAGCCATTCAAGAAATCATGATAAGCCAAGGTGAAGACGAACGTATTACCTTGGCCAAGTTACAAGCACTTAAACAAGAGGCTATCGCTTGCCAGCGGCTAGATACACTAAGCCTGTCCGGCCTACAGGCCGACCGCGTCAGCGTGTTCCCTTCTGGTTTAGCCATCCTGATTGCCTTGTTTGATATGTTGGCCATCGACGACATGGTGCTGGCCGGCGGCGCACTGCGCGAGGGCTTGATGTACGGCATGTTAGGCCAACGCCAAGACTGCGATGCTCGTGAGCGCAGCGCGGATAGCCTGATCAGTCGTTATCAGCTGGATCGCACCCAAGCCGAGCGGGTACGCAACACGGCACTCAATGCCTTGAGTCAGCTTATAAATCAACAAAAAGCAGAACAGCAGACAGTCGACCAGACGCCAGATTTAGAGCAAGAGCTAGACAGCGCCATGTTAGGCTGGGCGGCATTCTTGTATGAGCTGGGTTTGTGCATCGAATATAAGCGTGCGCCCGAGCACGCGGCTTATATTATTAGCCACATCGACCTGCCCGGCTTTACTGCCGCACAAAAGCAGCTATTGGCGGCCTTGCTACTTAACCAGCGGGATGACTTTCAGCTGGGAGCACTCGAGCTGCAAAGCGCCATCGACACCGAGCAGGCTATCTTACTGGCTCGTTTGCTACGCATCAGTATTATTCTCTGCCTGCGCCGCACTCGCGGTACCGTGCCTGAGTTTCAGATCCGTGCGCAAGGTTCACAGTTAACACTAACGCTACCGGCTAACTGGAGCCAAACCCACCATCTGCGCGCCAGTGAGCTACAGCAAGAAGCACAGCGCCAAACCGAGTTGGGTTGGCCGTTAGTGATTACAGAGATGGCGAAGGGTGAAGAGTGAAGGGATAAAACTGAACTTAAGAGACTAAAGACTTTCTCGCCACGGAATACACGGAAGAACACGGACAAAACACTAGGGAACAAGACGGTTCTATTGGATAGACCTTACAAAAAGTATCTGTTTTCGCTCTTGTTCTTTTACTCTACTTCCGTGGCTTTCCGTGTATTTCGTGGCAAAAATGGTTTTGTGTTGAAAAAGGCGCCTTATGGCGCCTTCTTTATTTCTGATAACTACTGACTATTACTTCTTCTTGTCGCTGTATTTAGCCAACTGCTCTTCTTTTAGCCAAGTGGCGACGCGCTTGGCGAAGTAAGTGAGAATACCGTCGGCACCGGCGCGCTTAAAGCACATTAGAGATTCCAGTACGGTTTCACGCTCTTTCAGCCAGCCATTTTGAATGGCGGCCATGTGCATGGCGTATTCGCCACTCACCTGATAGGCGAAGGTCGGCACTCCAAACTGATCTTTTACGCGGCGTACCACATCTAAATACGGCATGCCGGGTTTCACCATTACGCTATCCGCACCTTCTTCAATATCGAAGGCCACTTCTTGTAATGCTTCGTCACTGTTGGCCGGATCCATTTGATAGGTCGACTTATTCGCACCTTTCAAATTCGCCGCCGAGCCGACCGCGTCCCTAAAGGGGCCGTAATAGTTAGAGGCATATTTAGCAGAATAAGCCATGATCTGGGTGTTAATAAAACCCGCTTCTTCTAACGCTTTACGAATAGCACCAATGCGGCCATCCATCATGTCTGATGGTGCCACAATATCGGCACCGGCTTCAGCCTGGCTCAACGCCTGCTTCACCAACACTTCGGTAGTGATATCGTTCAGCACATAAGCGTTGTCATCCAAGATGCCGTCTTGGCCGTGTACTGTAAACGGATCCAATGCCACGTCTGTCATTACGCCCAGCTCAGGATAGGCGGCTTTTAGTGCACGCACCGCTTCTTGTGCCAAGCCTTGAGGATTGTAGGCCTCTTCTGCCATTAAGGTTTTCTGACTGGCGTCTACTACTGGGAATAAGGCAATCAAAGGCACGCCTAACTGCACTAACTCACCGGCCTCGATCAGCAGTAAATCAATCGATAAACGGTCTATGCCTGGCATAGACTCCACCGCTTCGCGTCGGCCCACACCCGGCAGCACAAACACCGGATAAATCAGATCATCCACGGTCAGCGTGTTTTCGCGCACCAAGCGACGGCTAAAGTCTTGATTACGGGTACGACGTAAACGACGGGATTGAAAATTACCAAATATCTGTTGAGTCATGACTGCTCCAAGCAAAGAACTAAATACCGAAAAAGGCACGACTGGTCGCCGAGGTGTCGGCAATCAGCTGGTCGGGATTTTCGCCCCGACAGGCGGCAATACGGTGGGCGATGTGGCCGAGATATGCCGGCTCATTACGCCGGCTCTTCGGCTTCATCGCTAAATCTCGCGGTAACAGATACGGGCTATCTGTTTCTATCATCAAACGATTGGCTGGAATTAACGACACTAATTGCTGCAAAGTTTGGCCCCGGCGCTCATCGCAAATCCAGCCGGTGATCCCTATGTGCAAATCCAGTGCGAGACAATCTTTAAGCTCATCTTCATTACCGGTAAAGCAATGCAGCACTGCCGCCGGCAACTTTTCACGCCACGGCGTTAAGATATCCATAAAGCGCTGATGGGCATCACGGCAATGCATAAATACCGGCAATTGTAGCTCGGCGGCTAAGGCCAATTGCGCCTCAAATACGGCTTCTTGCTGGGGGCGTGGTGAAAAATCGCGGTTAAAATCTAACCCACACTCACCGATTGCGACCACTTCTGTACGCTGAGCCAAGGCGCATAACGCACTCAGGCTCTGTTCGTCAAAGCTTTTGGCATCGTGGGGATGAATACCGGCGGTGGCATAACAAAAACCGGGCTGACTGGCCGCATAGTCGGCGGCAATCTGGCTGGCAGCCAAGTTAGTGCCGGTTAGGATCAGCGCCGACACCTCCGCCGCTTTAGCTCGCGCTATTACTTGGTCTCGGTCTTCATCAAACTGACGGTCGGTTAAGTTAACGCCAATATCAATCATGAAGCTGAGTCCTGCTCTTCTTCATCTTCCGGACGGCGCACGTAGAAGCGCGCGAAAAACACGCCCACTTCAAACAGCAACCACATCGGAATTGCCAACAGAGTTTGCGAAATTACATCCGGAGGTGTGAGCAGCATACCCACGACAAATACGATCACAATCACATAAGGGCGTTTCTTGGCCAGCTCTTTAGGGGTCATCATCCCAGTCCAGCAGATCACGATTGTGGCTATCGGGATCTCAAAGGCGATACCAAAGGCGATAAACAATCCCAGCACAAAGTCCAAGTAACTGGCGATGTCGGTCGCTATGGTCACGCCTTCTGGCGCCATCTTGGTGAAGAAGCCAAAGGCTAGTGGAAACACCACAAAGTAGGCAAAGGCCGCGCCTGCATAAAACAGCAAGGCACTGGAAAACACTAACGGCGTAATCAGGCGTTTTTCATGTTTATACAGCCCAGGCGCGATAAAGGCCCACACTTGATATAACACATAAGGAATGGCGAGAAAGAAGGACACGATCAGGGTGAGCTTCATCGGCGTTAAAAACGGCGTCGCCACCCCTGTGGCAATCATGGTGCCGCCCTCGGGTAATTGGCGCAGCAAGGGCTCGGCTAAGATGGTGTAAATATCGTTAGCGAAATACACCAAAGCCAAAAACACCAGCAACACAGCGGCGAAGGCGCGCAAAATCCGTCCTCTCAGCTCCACTAAATGGCTGAACAAGGGCTGATGTATCTGATTCATTTAAGATTTATCCTGCGAAGCCGGAGGTGATAAAGCTGAGTCGTCTCGTACTTGCTGCGGCTCTTGAACTTGTTCTTGTTGGTCTAGCTCAGACTTTTGCTCTTGAACGGCGTCTGGTACTGGTTGGTGAGCTTTAGGCAGTGCCTTCTTTTCGTAAGGGCGCGTAACAGACGCAGCCGCTTCTCTGAGCTGATCAACGGACTCTTTAAGCTCAGGGCTTAAATGCTTAATGTCGAGCTGCTCGGCTTTTTTCAGATCCCGATGCAGCTCTTCCATACGCAGCTCTTGGCTTAGCTCTGTCTTCACCGCATTGGCGGTATCGCGCACCGTTTTAAACAAGCGTGACACGGTTCTGATAGCCACCGGCAATCGCTCGGGGCCCAGCACCAAGAGTCCAACCACGGCGATCACTACCAGCTCCCAGAAACCAATATCAAACATGCTTATACTCGATCATTATCTTTGGTTTTTTCGTGGTCTTTTGGCGTCAGCGGCTCTGCTTGGTCTTTTTTATCAAGCAGGGCTTCTTGCTCAAAGTCCGCATCTTGGTTGTCTTTAGCCGCGTTTTTTTCGTCGTCGCTCATGGCATTTTTAAACCCTTTGACCGCCGAACCTAAGTCGCCGCCTAAACCGCGCAATTTCTTAGTGCCAAACAACAGCACCACAATTAACACTACGATAAGTAACTGCCACACACTGATACCCGCCATAACTCACTTCCTATCTAAAATAAAACCACATCATAACCGAGCTTGATGACAATACCTTGATGCTCGATCACATTAGCGTGCTATTTTCCGCCAACCCAGTAACCAAACCATTAAAGTCAGCACCAAACCCACCATTGCCCATTGATTTTTATCCATCGCCAATAACAAAGTACTGGCCAGCAAGGTAGTTGCACCCATGGCAAGCAAGAAGCGCCCTTTACTCTGCGCTTTATCATGCACTGCGAACTGGTTATACAAACCCTGTACTTGATGCTGCTGCAGCTTGGCTTGACGAAGCGCGTCATAAATTAGCTCCGGCAACTCGGGCAATTTTTCGGCCCAAAAAGGCGCCTTTTCTTTGACAGCATTAATCACCGCTTTATAGCCTACTTGTTGCTGCATCCACTCTTCTAGGAAGGGTTTAGCCGTCTTCCACAAGTCTAGTTGCGGATACAACTGTCGCCCTACGCCCTCTACATATAACAGCGTTTTCTGTAACAGCACCAGTTGCGGCTGCACCGCCATATTAAAACGACGGGCGGTATTAAACAGATTTAATAGCACATGACCAAAAGAGATCTCAGACAGCGGCTTCTCAAATATGGGCTCCAGCACGGTCCGGATCGCCGACTCAAATTCTTCGATCTTAGTGTCCGCCGGCACCCAGCCCGACTCCACATGCAGCTCGGCCACTTTACGATAATCGCGATTAAAGAACGCCAAAAAATTATCGGCTAAATAGCGTTTATCGTCTTTATTAAGGGTGCCGACGATACCACAATCGATGCCAATCCATTGGGGATCCTGCGGATGCTCATAAGAAACAAAAATATTGCCAGGGTGCATATCCGCATGAAAGAAGCTGTCACGAAACACTTGGGTGAAAAACACCTCTACGCCGCGCTCCGCCAACAGCTTCATATTGGTGCCGTTCGCTTTCAATGCCGCTATATCTGACACTGGAATACCGTAAATTCGCTCCATCACCAGCACGTTTTCACGGCCATAGTCGGAATAAATTTCTGGCACATAGAGCGTGCCTGAGCCTTCGAAGTTGCGCCGTAATTGAATGGCATTGGCCGCTTCGCGCAATAGATTGAGCTCATCAAATAACGTCTTACGGTACTCCTCCACCACGGCCACAGGTTGCAGACGTTGGGTGCGCTCCGGTGCAAAACGCGCCACTAGGCTGGCCAAGGTATGCATCAAGCTCACATCGGCTGCAATGGTTTTTTCTATATCCGGTCGTATCACCTTGATGACAACTTCTTGACCGGTTTTCAAGCGTGCCGTGTGTACCTGAGCGATAGACGCCGACGCTAGCGGTATTACGGCGAAGTCATCAAACAGCTCGCCTATCGGCGCGCCAAGGCTATTTTCAATCAGTTGCTGCGCCAACACCCCATCAAAGGGCGGCACTCTGTCTTGTAGTAAGGCCAGCTCTTCGGCGATATCCGGCGGTAATAGATCGCGGCGCGTCGACAACATCTGACCGAATTTGATAAAAACCGGGCCCAGCTGCTCGAAGGCTAAGCGAATACGCTGCCCGCGAGACAGATCCGGATGACGATTCTTTAGCCAAAATATACTTTTTCTCGCCATGCGTGCCGGCCAAATTTGTAACCGCGCTGGGATCAGTTCATCTAGCCCGTATTCGAGCAGCGTTTTACCTATCTGATAGAGTCGTACTAGTTCACGGAGCTTTTTCATGAATGCCTAATATTATCCGTTAAGGTCGCCAGTCGTATTGCTAGCTTCAAGCTCTGCTGGTGTAGCTCACTCACTTGGTCACTAAAATCCGCTAACTCCAGCGGCCCTACGGCCAAGAGCGCTTCTTCTCTCACATAATCACCGACCTGCGCGCCCAGCGCTTGCCCTCTCACCTGCAATGAGCGCGCGAGCTCACGGGAGTGTCGGACAGCCAAGTGCGCTAAAGCATCACCCGTGTAAGGAGCCAGCCAAGCTTCGATATCAAAATTCGGTGTTTTAAGCAGTGCGGAAAAATCTTGCCAAAGGCTAGGATCACCCTGCAAATCAATACGGCCATCGCGGATATATTGCATCAGCAAGCCTTTGTCTTTTAGTAAGCCTAAGGCATTGAGCGACAAGCTAAGATGACTGTCGACCTGACCTTCAAACTGTCGCAACACCACCAGCTTATCATCACAAAACAACAAATACAGACTCACCACTTCGGTAATGGTCAGCTGCAGGGTTTTTCCTTGTAAGGGCGCCACTTTCTTTATGCCCTCAGCATCATTAAGCAATAAGCGATTAAAGCCCGTTTCTAAAGCGCCATTCAATAAAGGAAGTAACAAAGAACGCATCAGAATTTAAACCCACGATGCAGCGCCACTATGCCGTCAGTAAGATTGAAGTACTCAACCTGCTCAAGGCCCGCTTGCTCCATCATACCTTTAAGGGTTTCTTGGTCGGGATGCATACGAATAGACTCAGCTAAGTACTTATAGCTGTCACCGTCTTTGGCTACTAGGCTGCCGACTTTCGGTAAAATATTAAAGGAGTAAAAATCATAAAGCTTATTCATGATTTCATGCTGCGGTTTAGAAAACTCCAGCACCAACAAGCGGCCACCGGGCTTTAATACGCGCTGCATAGAGGCAAGCGCCTTATCTTTGTCGGTCACGTTACGCAGACCAAAGGCGATAGTAATTAAGTCGAAATGATTATCGGGAAACGGCAGTGCCTCGGCGTTGGCTTGCACATAAGAGATGTTGTTACCTAAGCCTTTATTTCTGAGCTTGTCGCGCCCTACTTTAAGCATGGAGTCATTGATATCGGCCAATACTACTTGGCCGGTCTCGCCGACAATGCGCGAAAACTTTGCCGTCAGATCGCCAGTGCCACCGGCTAAGTCCAACACCTTTTGTCCTTTGCGCACCCCAGAACAATCTATGGTAAAACGCTTCCACAGCCGATGAATGCCGAAGGACATCAAATCGTTCATGATGTCGTATTTAGCCGCCACCGAATGAAAGACACTGGCTACCATCTGCTCTTTTTCGTTAGCTTCTACCGTCTTGTAGCCGAAGTGAGTCGTCGACTTGTCTTGTTCTGACATGCTGGAGGCACCTATAAAATCAAAGTATGTGAGTGTACTGCAAATACGCGGCCTAGACTAACGCGCAGCCAATAGGCTAGAGGTTAGCTGCATGCCACAGTAGGTCAACATAATACAACAAACCACATTGAGGCACACATTCAACATCGCTTTAAGCCATTGACCTTGTTCAATTAATAACAAGCTATCGAGGGAGAAAGAAGAAAAAGTGGTGAGCGCCCCCAATAATCCCACCATCATGAACGGCCGCCAGCCATGCGCACTCAATACCTGCTGTTGCACCAAAACAAACACGCAGCCCATGATCAGAGAGCCCAGCATATTCACCGTTAAGGTACCGTAAGGAAACGAACGTCCCACAGCACGCGTCATAAGATCGGTAATGCCAAAGCGTAATATGGCACCCAGCGCGCCGCCAAGGGCGATAAATAACAAGGTTTTCATGTGTAAGCCAAGCGATTAACAACGTAAAAAGCAGGGTTTCAGCTTACGCCTAGCATCGGCAAAAGCCTACCGGAAAGTAATCAAGGTGAGGAATACAGCTAGCCGCAGGGTTTCGTTAGCAGGGCCAAGACCCTGCTAACGGCAAGCTAGTTAGGCTAAACGTTCACGCTTGGCTTTTACCGACTCACCCGCCACACCAAAGTCTTGGGTAGCAATATCTTGTATCAGAATCCGCACAGTTTCTGGCTTCACATCCAGCGCCTTCACGCAGGCATCGGTCACTTCTTTGATCAGCGCTTCTTTCTGTTCATTGCTACGGCCCGCGACTAAAGCAATATTTAAAATCGGCATGAAAATTTCCTTTAGGTCTTTAAGTATTAAATTGATTGGCCATTACAGTAAAAAAGGCCCGCTTAGTCAAATCTATCAAGCACACGCCCGCTGAAAAACACAATCCCAGTCCCAACACAGTGCCAGTCGAACAAAGAGGGTGCTCAATGCTAAATTCAGACGAAAAAAAGCCCGACTCTTTCGAATCGGGCTTTTTGAATTGGGTGCCTGGCAGTGACCTACTTTCACATGGCAGCTGCCACACTATCATCGGCGCGGCTGCGTTTCACTACTGAGTTCGGCATGGGATCAGGTGGTTCCACAGCGCTATGGCCGCCAGGCATAAATTGTAATCTGGAAGGCTGATTTTGTATCAAAGCAGGTTTAGGTGCTCTGATTTAAATAATTTGTGTTTGTTGTTCTTGACCGCAAGGTCTCACACTTCTTGGGTGTTGTATGGTTAAGCCGCACGGGTAATTAGTACAGGTTAGCTCAACGCATCGCTGCGCTTACACACCCTGCCTATCAACGTTGTAGTCTCCAACGGCCCTTCAGAGGGCGTAAAGCCCTAGGGATGACTCATCTTGAGGCTCGCTTCCCGCTTAGATGCTTTCAGCGGTTATCGATTCCGAACGTAGCTACCGGGCAATGCATCTGGCGATACAACCCGAACACCAGGGGTTCGTCCACTCCGGTCCTCTCGTACTAGGAGCAGCTCCTCTCAATCATCCAACGCCCACGGCAGATAGGGACCGAACTGTCTCACGACGTTCTGAACCCAGCTCGCGTACCACTTTAAATGGCGAACAGCCATACCCTTGGGACCGACTTCAGCCCCAGGATGTGATGAGCCGACATCGAGGTGCCAAACACCGCCGTCGATATGAACTCTTGGGCGGTATCAGCCTGTTATCCCCGGAGTACCTTTTATCCGTTGAGCGATGGCCCTTCCATACAGAACCACCGGATCACTATGACCTACTTTCGTATCTGCTCGACCTGTCCGTCTCGCAGTTAAGCTGGCTTATGCCATTGCACTAACCGTACGATGTCCGACCGTACTTAGCCAACCTTCGTGCTCCTCCGTTACTCTTTAGGAGGAGACCGCCCCAGTCAAACTACCCACCAGGCACTGTCCGCAACCCCGATAAGGGGCCTACGTTAGAACATCAGACATACAAGGGTGGTATTTCAAGGTTGACTCCATAGCAACTAGCGTCACTACTTCACAGTCTCCCACCTATCCTACACATGTAGGGCCAATGTTCAGTGCCAAGCTATAGTAAAGGTTCACGGGGTCTTTCCGTCTAGCCGCGGGTATACGGCATCTTCACCGCAAATTCAATTTCACTGAGTCTCGGGTGGAGACAGCGTGGCCATGATTACACCATTCGTGCAGGTCGGAACTTACCCGACAAGGAATTTCGCTACCTTAGGACCGTTATAGTTACGGCCGCCGTTTACTGGGGCTTCAATCAAGAGCTTCACCCGAAGGCTAACCCCATCATTTAACCTTCCAGCACCGGGCAGGTGTCACACCGTATACGTCCTCTTACGAGTTTGCACAGTGCTGTGTTTTTGATAAACAGTTCCAGCCACCTGGTCACTGCGGCTGAGTCACGCTCCATCCGCAAGGGATTTCACATGCCTCAGCGTACCTTCTCCCGAAGTTACGGTACTATTTTGCCTAGTTCCTTCACCCGAGTTCTCTCAAGCGCCTTAGTATTCTCTACCCGACCACCTGTGTCGGTTTGGGGTACGATTCACGTGTACCTGAAGCTTAGAGGCTTTTCCTGGAAGCGGGGCATCAGTGACTTCACCGCCGTAGCGATTTCGTCTCAGGCCTCAGCATTGCGCGTCCGGATTTACCTAAACACGCTGCCTACACCCTTTCACCAGGACAACCAACGCCTGGCTCACTTAGCCTTCTCCGTCCCCCCATCGCAGTACACGTCAGTACGGGAATATTAACCCGTTTCCCATCGACTACGCTTTTCAGCCTCGCCTTAGGGGTCGACTCACCCTGCCCCGATTAACGTTGGACAGGAACCCTTGGTCTTTTGGCGTGGAGGTTTTTCACCCCCATTATCGTTACTCATGTCAGCATTCGCACTTCTGATATCTCCAGCATGCTTCACAACACACCTTCGCAGACTTACAGAACGCTCCCCTACCACGCACTCAATAAAGAGTGCATCCGCGGCTTCGGTGCATAGTTTAGCCCCGTTACATCTTCCGCGCAGGCCGACTCGACCAGTGAGCTATTACGCTTTCTTTAAATGATGGCTGCTTCTAAGCCAACATCCTGGCTGTCTGAGCCTTCCCACTTCGTTTCCCACTTAACTATGACTTTGGGACCTTAGCCGGCGGTCTGGGTTGTTTCCCTCTTCACGATGGACGTTAGCACCCACCGTGTGTCTCCCGGATAGTACTTTACGGTATTCGGAGTTTGCATGGGGTTGGTAAGTCGGGATGACCCCCTAGCCCAAACAGTGCTCTACCCCCGTAAGTATTCGTCCGAGGCTCTACCTAAATAGATTTCGGGGAGAACCAGCTATCTCCCGGTTTGATTGGCCTTTCACCCCCAACCACAAGTCATCCCCTAATTTTGCAACATTAGTGGGTTCGGTCCTCCAGTTGATGTTACTCAACCTTCAACCTGCTCATGGCTAGATCACCGGGTTTCGGGTCTAATCCTAGCAACTATTCGCCCAGTTAAGACTCGGTTTCCCTACGGCTCCCCTATACGGTTAACCTTGCTACTAAAATTAAGTCGCTGACCCATTATACAAAAGGTACGCAGTCACCCAACAAGTGGGCTTCCACTGCTTGTACGTACACGGTTTCAGGTTCTATTTCACTCCCCTCACAGGGGTTCTTTTCGCCTTTCCCTCACGGTACTGGTTCACTATCGGTCAGTCAGGAGTATTTAGCCTTGGAGGATGGTCCCCCCATATTCAAACAGGATATCACGTGTCCCGTCCTACTCGATTTCACATTAAAGGCAATTTAGTGTACGGGGCTATCACCCACTACGGCTGGTCTTTCCAGGACCATTCCACTATCGCCAAGAATGCTTAAGGGCTGGTCCCCGTTCGCTCGCCGCTACTAGGGGAATCTCGGTTGATTTCTTTTCCTCGAGGTACTTAGATGTTTCAGTTCCCTCGGTTCGCCTCGTTACACTATGTATTCATGTAACGATACTCTACTAAGTAGAGTGGGTTTCCCCATTCGGATATTACGGACTCAAGCGCTTCTTACCAGCTCATCCGTACTTAACGCAGGTTAGCACGTCCTTCATCGCCTCTGACTGCCAAGGCATCCACCGTGTACGCTTAGTCACTTAACCATACAACCCCAAGA
>NZ_CP136856.1:25000-230000 GCF_033807535.1 Oceanisphaera sp. IT1-181 | reverse complement strand
AGAGCGTGACCGTATCTCAGGTCAGGGATGCGTATTCTACGCACTCCTCAGTGTTCGTCAAGTGTTTATTTCAAACTAATTTTTCGTTCTCTGCAAACCCTTGTGACCGTGAGCGGCTTGCTCCGTGTCAGTGGGGTGGAGTATAGAGATCTCAGCTTTTCACGCAAGGGCTTTTACACGATAAATGACACTTTGATGACTGACTGCTTAAACAACCAGCAAGCACACAAGATACCCACAGAGTTATGCACATTAAGCCGGTATGGTGTGAAGTGTTAGGGGTGAGGCGGAGACATAAACCAAGTACTGAGCGCCCTGCTTCTTAGCAATATTGAATGTTTAATTTAGAATTCATATTAAAAAGCCAAGAAAAAGTCGCACTGCTGGTGAGCTTGGTGCCTTAATCGCAGCTTCTTCACTATTCATGGCTCTCGTCGTTTCAGCTGCCACTTGCATATATAGGTAGATAGTTGTAGTCGGGACTATCAGCGTTTAGCTCGCGATAAACAGTAGCACCGGCCGAGCTATATCAGAGGAAGATTGTCAGGCTGAAGACTTAGCGTCTGTTTTGTTGCTCGTCTGGTTCTGCTGTTCTTCTTATACCTGAAGTGGATCTAGGATTAGCTTTAATACCTAAGTGCTAGATACAGGATTGAGTAGGTATAAGAAGCAAGGTCAGTGTTTTGCGCGATCAGAGATAATTAAGGTAGAAGATTTTTTGTTCTCAGCTAGGCGTAAAGGCGTGGTGTTGCGAGGTATGTTCTTAGAGTGAATGGCACATGACTTAAAGCTGTGTCTTATATAGAGGGGAATTGCTGGGGAGTAGACAAGAAAAAGCCGGGCGAGCCCGGCTTTTGATTCTTACTCTTCAGTAGCGTCTACTACTGATGCATTGATATCACGACCTACCAGCTCAATATAAGCCATAGGTGCGTTATCGCCTGCACGGAAACCACACTTCAGGATGCGGGTGTATCCACCCGGACGCTCCTGGTAGCGAGGTCCCAAATCGTTGAACAAAATACCAACTACTTCGCTGTCGCGAGTACGGGCAAATGCCAAACGACGGTTAGCTACTGTGTCGACTTTAGCCAATGTGATCAAAGGCTCAACAACACGACGTAGCTCTTTTGCCTTGGGCAGTGTCGTTTTAATAACTGCATGACGAACCAAGGAGCTAGCCATGTTGCGGAACATTGCCTGACGGTGGCTGCTGTTCCGGTTAAGTTGACGACCACTCTTACGATGGCGCATGAACTAATCCTTCCTAACTAAATCTGTAAAACCGTGACCCGGTTTATTCGTCAGCGATGCTAGCTGGCGGCCAATTCTCGAGGCGCATGCCCAGAGACAAGCCGCGTGACGCTAACACGTCTTTAATCTCAGTAAGAGATTTCTTACCTAAGTTAGGAGTCTTTAACAACTCAACTTCGGTACGCTGTACCAGATCACCAATGTAGTGGATCGCTTCAGCCTTCAGACAGTTCGCAGAGCGAACTGTCAGCTCTAGATCGTCGACAGGACGCAGCAGTATCGGATCGAACTCAGGCTTGTCTTCTTTCTCTTCTGGTTCGCTAACATCACGTAAATCAACGAAGGCTTCCAGTTGCTCAGCCATAATAGTGGCTGCACGACGGATAGCTTCTTCAGGATCTAACGTACCGTTAGTTTCCATGTCGATAACCAGCTTATCTAAATCGGTACGCTGTTCAACACGGGCCGCCTCAACATTATAGGCGATTCGAACCACCGGGCTATAAGCCGCATCCAGCAATAAACGACCAATTGGACGCTCATCGTCTTCAGTGTGCGCACGGGCAGAAGCAGGTACATAGCCTCGGCCGCGTTGCACTCTTAAACGCATGCTGATTTCGGCATCATTGCCTGTCAGATGACAGATAACGTGCTCTGGGTTAACAATCTCAACGTCATCACCATGGGTGATGTCGCCTGCAGTTACGGGACCTGCACCAGTTTTGGTCAAAGTAAGGCTGACTTCGTCCTTGCCTTCCAGCTTCACAGCAACTTCTTTCAAGTTAAGCAAGATTTCCAGGACATCTTCCTGAATACCTTCCTTGCTGCTGTACTCGTGCAGTACACCGTCGACTTCGACTTCAGTAATCGCACAACCCGGCATGGATGAGAGCAGAATACGACGTAGCGTATTACCCAACGTGTGACCAAAGCCACGCTCCAGCGGCTCGAGAGTCACCTTGGCATGAGTCGGGCTGATCTGTTCGATATCAACCAGACGCGGCTTAAGAAAATCTGTTACAGAACCCTGCATTGTGTCCTCTCTTTGAAGCTAGCTTTACTTAGAGTAAAGCTCGACGATCAGCTGTTCGTTGATTTCGGCAGATAGGTCGCTACGCTCAGGAAGACGCTTGTATACGCCTTGCATGTTAGTAACGTCAACTTCTACCCAAGTCGGCTTTTCGCGTTGACCGGAAACCTCAAGAGCGGCTTTGATCCGGGCTTGTTTCTTCGCCTTCTCGCGAATGCTGATAACATCCTCGGGAGAAACTTGGAACGAAGGAATGTTCACAACCTTACCGTTTACCAGGATCGCCTTGTGGCTGATCAACTGGCGTGATTCGGCACGTGTAGAGCCAAAACCAATGCGGTAAACAACGTTGTCTAAACGTCCTTCCAGCAGCTGCAACAGGTTTGCACCAGTATTGCCTTTCAAGCGAGCAGCTTCTTTATAATAGTTACGGAATTGCTTTTCCAGTACGCCATACATACGACGAACTTTCTGCTTTTCACGCAGCTGTACACCGTAGTCGGACAAACGGGCTTTACGCGCGCCGTGTTGACCAGGTGCAGTATCAATCTTACATTTTGACTCAATCGAGCGGACACCAGACTTTAAAAACAAGTCAGTACCTTCACGACGACTCAGTTTGAGTTTGGGACCCAAATATCTTGCCATGTTCTTTCTCCAACTATCCTACAAGAAGTGTTATACGCGACGCTTCTTCGGAGGACGACAACCGTTGTGCGGAATCGGAGTCACATCAGTGATATTGGTGATGCGGAAACCCGCAGCATTCAATGCACGAATAGATGACTCGCGGCCCGGACCCGGACCATTCACCATTACTTCTAGGTTTTTAACACCGTATTCTTTCGCAACTTCACCAGCGCGTTCTGCAGCTACTTGAGCAGCGAACGGAGTTGATTTGCGCGAACCACGGAAACCTGAACCACCAGCAGTTGCCCAAGAAAGAGCATTACCCTGACGATCAGTAATAGTTACTATGGTGTTGTTGAAAGATGCATGAACGTGGGCAATCCCATCGCTCACCTGCTTTTTGACGCGCTTACGCGTACTACGAGCTGGAGTTTTAGCCATGATCTACCTTCCCGTTATCTCTTGATCGGTTTACGAGGACCTTTGCGCGTACGCGCATTAGTCTTAGTGCGCTGACCACGAAGGGGTAGGCTGCGGCGATGACGCAAACCTCGGTAACAACCCAGGTCCATCAGACGCTTTATGTTCATGGAGATTTCGCGACGCAGATCACCTTCAACGATGAACTTTGCAACTTGCTCACGCAGGGTTTCTACCTGAGCTTCATCCAATTCTTTAATCTTCACATTCTCAGCGATACCGGCTGCAGCACAAATGGCTTGTGAGCGGGTAAGACCTATGCCATAAATCGCAGTTAAAGCAATAACTGCATGTTTATGGTCAGGAATGTTAATGCCAGCGATACGGGCCACTATGCACTCCTACAAAGTTATAAATATTTAGCCATTGCAAAGCCCGTCTAGGATACGCAACGACTGTACAGACACACCCTTAACAAGGGAGGCTGGCTACTTTAGCCAGCTCGCCTTTAAATTACAAGTTAAACCGTAACTTTTTAGCCTTGACGCTGTTTGTGTCTAGGCTCAGAGCAAAGAACACGTACTACGCCGTGGCGTTTAACGATTTTGCAGTTACGGCAAATTGCCTTAACGGAAGCGCGAACTTTCATTGCTTAACTCCGTAAATTACCGAATCTTAGCGGTTGTAACCTTTCAGATTCGCTTTTTTCATCACGTCGCCATACTGATGAGACATCATGTGGGTTTGCACCTGAGCCATGAAGTCCATGATGACGACCACAATAATTAACAGCGAAGTACCACCAAAGTAGAACTGGACGTTCCAAGCTGTCATCAGAAACTGTGGCACTAAACAGACGAAGGTAATGTACAGCGCACCAACCAAGGTTAGGCGAGTCATTATCTTATCGATATAGCGCGCGGTTTGCTCACCTGGGCGTATGCCTGGGATAAACGCACCACTCTTTTTCAAGTTATCTGCCGTCTCACGCGGGTTAAACACCAACGCGGTATAGAAGAAACAGAAAAAGATAATAGCAGTTGCATACAGTAGCACATACAGCGGCTGACCAGGTTGCAGGGCAAGAGAAACCTCTTGCAGTGCATTGGCGAACCACCCTTCTCCTTGGCCGAACCATGAGGCTACGGTACCTGGGAAAAGAATAATACTGGATGCGAAAATTGCCGGAATAACCCCCGCCATATTCACTTTCAAGGGCAGGTGTGTACTTTGTGCTGCAAAAACCTGACGGCCTTGTTGACGTTTGGCGTAGTTCACCACAATGCGGCGCTGGCCACGTTCAACAAATACCACAAAAAAGGTTACTGCAAACACAATCACGGCCAGTAGCAACAGCAACAATACGTGCAATTCCCCCTGACGCGCCTGCTCTGCCGTGGCACCAATAGCCGATGGCAGACCAGCAACAATACCCACGAAGATTATCAACGAGATACCATTGCCAATGCCTCGTTCGGTAACCTGTTCACCTAACCACATTAAGAACATGGTACCGGTGACCAAGCTCACTACAGCTGTGAAATAGAATGGCAGTCCTGCGTTAACCACAAGTCCTGGCATCATATTTGGTAAGCCGGTAGCGATACCGATGGCCTGGATGGTGCCGAGCACGAGCGTGCCATACCGGGTGTACTGACTGATCTTACGACGGCCAGATTCACCTTCCTTCTTTAGCTCAGCTAAAGCGGGGTGAACCACAGTCAGCAACTGGATAATAATGGACGCAGAAATATACGGCATTATACCCAGCGCCAGTATAGACGCTCGCTCCAGGGCGCCACCACTGAACATGTTAAACATTTCAATGATGGTGCCCTGTTGCTGTTTAAACAACTCGGCAAGTACGGCGGCGTCAATTCCAGGAATAGGCACATAGGAACCGGCGCGAAAGACAACAATCGCGATAAGAACGAAGAGTAAACGACTCTTCAATTCACCCAGCCCACCTTGTGCGCTTTTAGATTCTAATCCTGGTTTTTTGGCCATAGTACTTTTTATTCCTCGATTTTACCGCCGGCAGTCTCGATGGCTGCGCGTGCACCTTTGGTGACGCCCAGACCAACCACAGTCACTTCACGGTCAATGCTGCCAGACAGAACAACTTTGGCGAACTGGATATTCTTGGTAATCAAGCCAGCTTGCTTAAGGGTGTTCAAGTCAACAACGTTGCCTTCAACTTGAGCCAGTTCACTCAAACGGACTTCAGCAGTAACTAAACCTTTGCGCGAAGTAAAACCAAACTTCGGCAAACGCTGTTTCAATGGCATTTGACCGCCTTCAAAACCGTTACGAACCTTACCGCCAGAGCGAGATTTCTGACCTTTATGGCCACGACCAGCGGTTTTACCCATGCCTGAACCGATACCGCGACCTACGCGCTTAGCGCTTGGCTTTGAACCGGCAGCTGGGGATAGAGTATTCAAACGCATGCGATTACTCCTCAACCTTTACCATGTAGTAAACCTGGTTGATCATACCGCGTGTACAAGCTGTATCTTCCAGCTCAACGGTGTGACCAATACGACGCAGACCCAGGCCACGCAACGTTGCCTTATGCTTAGGCAAACGGCCGATTGAGCTGCGAGTCTGTGTAATTTTTACAGTCTTGTTAGCCATTGGCGCTTACCCCAGAATTTGGTCAACGCGCAGACCACGTTTCGCAGCGACTTGCTCTGGAGACTTCATTTTTTCCAGAGCGCCGATGGTAGCGCGGACTACGTTGTTTGGGTTGGTGGAACCGTACGTTTTAGCCAGTACGTTATGAATACCTGCAACTTCTAACACAGCGCGCATTGCACCGCCGGCAATAATACCGGTACCGTCAGAAGCAGGCATCATGAATACGTTTGAACCAGAGTGACGACCTTTTACCGGATGGAATAAGGTGCCCTTGTTCAGGCCAATTGTACGCATGTTACGACGAGCCTGTTCCATTGCTTTTTGAATCGCAGCTGGAACTTCACGAGCTTTACCGTAACCAAATCCGATACGACCGTTACCGTCGCCTACTACCGTCAGAGCGGTGAAGGAGAAGATACGACCACCTTTTACAACTTTTGAAACACGGTTAACTGCAATGAGCTTTTCTTGCAGATCGCCGGCTTGAGCTTCGATTTTTGCCATTTTCGACTCCACCTTTAGAACTGAAGACCAGCTTCACGTGCAGCGGTAGCTAATGCTGCTACGCGACCGTGATATTGGAAACCGGAACGGTCAAAAGCGACAACTTTAACGCCTTTTTCAAGAGCGCGTTCAGCGATAGCTTTACCGACAACTGCTGCGGCATCAATATTGCCGGTTGATTTCAACTGTTCACGCAATGCTTTTTCTACGGTAGACGCAGAAGCCAACACGGCGGTACTACCAGTTGCAATAACCTGGGCATAGATGTGACGCGGAGTACGGTGAACCACAAGGCGTGTCGCACCCAGTTCCAGCATCTTTGCACGTGCTTTTGTAGCACGGCGGATACGAGCTGATTTTTTGAGCATAGTGTTACCTTACTTCTTCTTAGCCTCTTTACTGCGCACCTGTTCGCCGAAATAGCGAACGCCTTTACCTTTGTAAGGCTCTGGCTTGCGGTACGCACGAATATTGGCAGCGACCTGACCGATCTGCTGTTTGTCGGCAGACTTGAGAACAATCTCAGTCTGAGTCGGACATTCAGCCGTCACGCCTTCAGGAAGCGCATGCTCAACCGGGTGAGAGAAACCCAGAGACAGTGCAATTGCATTGCCTTTCATCTGGGCACGATAGCCAACACCAACCAGCTGCAGCTTGCGCTCAAAGCCTTCGGTAACACCGACAACCATGTTATTGACCAAAGAACGGGCAGTACCCGCTTGGGCATTAGCGTTTGCCATGTTTTCACGTGGAGCAAACGTCAGCACGTTATCATTCTGGCTGATTTCAACGGCCGCATTAAGCGTACTAGTTAAAGTACCTTTGCTGCCCTTGATAGTAATTTCCTGACCCTTCAACGTCACTTCTACGCCAGCAGGGATGTCGATAGGTGCCTTAGCAATACGAGACATATCTACTCCTTAAGCTACGTAGCAGATGATTTCACCGCCCATACCGGCTTTACGCGCGGCACGGTCGGTCATTACACCTTTAGACGTGGAAATGATAGCAACACCCATACCTGCCATTACTTTTGGCAGTTCGTCGCGCTTCTTATAGATGCGCAGACTTGGGCGGCTAACGCGTTGGATCAATTCAACAACAGCTTCGCCTTCGAAGTACTTTAAAGTCACTTCCAGCTCAGGCTTGATGTCACCAACAACGTTAAAGTCAGCAATATAGCCTTCTTCTTTAAGTACTTGGGCAATTGCCGTTTTTACTTTAGAAGAGGGCATGGTCACAGCCACTTTATTGGCTGCCTGACCGTTGCGGATGCGGGTTAGCATATCCGCGATCGGATCTTGCATGCTCATAATCTATTACTCCCGTGTTCGCTTACCAAGAAGCCTTCTTCAGGCCTGGAATTTCACCCTTCATCATCAGCTCACGCACTTTAATGCGGCTCAGACCGAATTTACGCAGGAAACCATGCGGACGGCCTGTGATGTTGCAGCGGTTACGCTGACGAGAGGGACTTGCGTCACGGGGCAATTGCTGCAGTTTAAGCACTGCATCCCAACGGTCTTCTTCTGAAGTATGCACGTTAGAGATGGTATTTTTCAGTGCAAAACGCTTTGCTGAGAATTTTTCAGCTAGCTTTGCGCGCTTGACTTCGCGAGCTTTCATTGATTGCTTTGCCATAACCCTACACCTTACTTACGGAATGGGAAGTTAAAGGCTGCCAGTAAAGCATGGCCTTCGTCGTCTGACTTAGCAGAGGTAGTGATAGTAATGTCCATACCACGTACACGATCTACTTTGTCATAATCGATCTCTGGAAAGATGATTTGCTCTTTCACACCCATCGAGTAGTTACCACGACCGTCGAACGATTTAGCGTTCAGGCCACGGAAGTCACGAATTCGAGGAATGGAAATCGAAATCAAACGCTCCAAAAACTCCCACATACGCTCGCCGCGCAGTGTTACTTTACAACCAATTGGGTAGCCTTCACGTATTTTGAAGCCAGCAACGGATTTACGAGCAATGGTGATCAGTGGCTTTTGACCGGAAATGGCAGCCATATCGGCGGCAGCATTATCCAAGATCTTTTTATCAGCCAAAGCTTCACCCACACCCATGTTCAGGGTGATTTTCTCAATCCGAGGGACTTGCATGATAGACGTATACCCGAACTGACTCATCAGCTCTTTTACTACAGTTTCGTTGTAGTAACCATGCAGTTTCGCCATCGTATAAACTCCAATTACTTCACAAGTTCGCCGGTTGACTTGAAGAAACGAACTTTCTTCTCGTCTTCGAACCGGAAACCAACACGGTCAGCTTTGCCAGAGGCAGAGTTGAACAGCGCTACATTTGAAACGTCGAGAGGTGCTTCCTGCTCAATAATACCGCCAGCTTGGCCCAGTTGTGGGTTTGGCTTCTGGTGTTTCTTGTTCAGGTTAAGACCTGCGACTACTACTTTACCAGCTTCAACTAAAACTTTAGTGACCTTGCCACGTTTGCCTTTGTCTTTGCCGGTAAGAATGATGACTTCGTCATCGCGACGGATTTTAGCTGCCATCGTTGACTCCTTACAGTACTTCAGGTGCCAGTGAAACAATCTTCATGAACTTCTCATTGCGAAGTTCGCGCGTCACAGGCCCAAAAATACGAGTTCCGATCGGCTGTTGATTGCTATTTAAAATCACGGCCGCGTTGCGGTCGAAACGGATGACTGAGCCGTCCGGACGACGAACGCCTTTCCGAGTGCGTACGACCACCGCGTTCATTACATCACCTTTTTTTACTTTACCGCGAGGAATTGCTTCCTTAACAGTAACTTTGATGATGTCGCCGATTCCGGCGTAGCGGCGGTGCGAGCCACCCAGGACCTTAATACACATTACGCTACGCGCACCGGAGTTGTCGGCCACGTCCAGCATACTTTGCATTTGGATCATGTTAGTGCTCCGCTAAAGTGATTACTTTATTAAAACCCCTTTCGGGATATAGGCTGCCTTTCGCAGGCGCAGCATTATAGCACTGCAAATTCTGAAAAAGGAAGTATAAAAAACAAACGGCCCCAAATTAGGGCCGTTTGACCGTACAAAAATTACCAAACCGTCTTAGGCTTTAACCGGACGCTCAATAATTTTTACTAAAGTCCAAGACTTAGTCTTAGACAACGGACGACATTCGCGAACAGTCACGACGTCACCGGTAGAACACTCATTGTTTTCATCGTGCACGTGCAGCTTAGTAGTGCGCTTCAAATACTTCCCGTAGATCGGGTGTTTTACGAAACGGCTGATAGCTACTACGATGGATTTTTCCATCTTGTCGCTAACTACTACGCCTTGCACGGTACGAACGTTAGATTCGCTCATCTTACGCCCCTGCCTTTTGATTCAAAACAGTTTTTACACGTGCGATATCGCGACGTACAATTTTAATGTTGTGAGTCTGTTCCAGTTGACCGGTGCTTGCTTGAATACGCATTTTGAATTGCGCATGCAGCAAAGCCAACAGTTCCTGGTTCAGTTCTTCAACACTCTTTTCACGCAGGTCTTGTGCTTTCATCACATCACCGTCCGAGTTACGAAAGTGGTCCTAACTGGCAACTTAGCCGCCGCCAGTGCAAAGGCTTCGCGAGCGATTGACTCAGGTACACCGTCCATCTCATACAGAACGCGACCAGGCTGGATCTGGGCTACCCAGTACTCAACGTTACCCTTACCCTTACCCATACGAACTTCGAGGGGCTTTTCGGTAATAGGCTTGTCTGGGAAAATACGGATCCAGATTTTGCCTTGACGCTTAACGTGACGAGTCATAGCACGACGTGCTGCTTCGATTTGACGAGCAGTGATACGTCCGCGAGTAGTCGCCTTAAGACCATAGGTACCGAAAGAGATCAGGTTACCCGTGGTTGCCACGCCGCGGTTGCGGCCTTTGTGGACTTTACGGAATTTCGTACGTTTTGGTTGCAACATTTCCGAGTCTCCTTACTTACCGCGGCCTTTGCGCTTAGGTTTGGATGGAGCTTGCTCTTCAACGACTGGTAGGCCGCCTAGAACTTCGCCTTTAAATATCCAAACCTTTACGCCGATGATGCCGTAAGTGGTAGCTGCTTCAGAAGTTGCGTAGTCGATATCAGCACGCAGGGTGTGCAATGGCACACGACCTTCACGGTACCATTCGGTACGCGCGATTTCAGCGCCGCCTAGACGACCACTAACTTCCACCTTAATGCCTTTGGAACCGATACGCATTGCGTTCTGTACCGCACGCTTCATAGCACGACGGAACATGACGCGGCGCTCGAGTTGAGAAGCGATTGAATCCGCTACCAACTGACCATCCAGCTCAGGTTTACGCACTTCGGAAATATTAATCTGTGCAGGTACACCGGCCAATTTGGCGATGTGCTTGCGCAGTTTTTCCACGTCTTCACCTTTCTTACCGATGACCACGCCTGGACGAGCAGTGTGAATAGTCACACGGATGCTCTTCGCAGGACGCTCGATCACGATACGAGACAGTGATGCATTCTTCAGTTCCTCTTTGAGGTACTGACGAACTTGAAAGTCGCTGTATAAGTTATCAGCAAAGTCCTTTGTATTCGCAAACCAGGTCGAATTAAAAGGCTTGGTAATCCCTAAGCGAATTCCGTTTGGGTGTACTTTCTGGCCCATTGCTATCTCCTAGCCTCTTAGCGGTCGGACACAACCACAGTGATGTGGCTGGTACGCTTCATGATACGGTCCGCGCGGCCTTTAGCCCGTGGACGAATACGCTTCATGGTTGGACCTTCGTCAACGAAGATCTTAGCCACTGTCAGCTCATCGATATCCGCACCTTCATTGTGCTCGGCATTAGCAATGGCAGATTCAAGTACTTTCTTAACCAGAACGGCAGCCTTTTTAGGGCTGAAAGCCAGGACATTCAGAGCCTTGTCTACGGATAGACCACGGACTTGATCGGCTACCAGGCGCGCCTTCTGGGCAGAAGTACGAGCAAAGCGGTGTTTAGCTATAGCTTCCATCTTTTACCCCTTAACGCTTCTTGGCCTTCTTATCTGCGACATGGCCGCGATAAGTACGAGTCGGTGCAAATTCGCCTAACTTGTGGCCGATCATTTCTTCAGAAACGAATACGGGCACATGTTGACGACCATTATGGACAGCGATGGTCAAACCGATCATGTTCGGAATGATCATTGAACGACGGGACCAAGTCTTAATTGGTTTCTTTTCCCCGCTTTCCACCGCTTTCTCTACCTTCTTCAGCAAGTGCAGGTCTATGAAAGGACCTTTCTTGAGAGAACGTGGCATGGCGATACCTCTAAATAACGATTACTTGTTACGATGACGTACTACTAATGGCTCAGTACGCTTATTTTTACGGGTTTTGGCACCCTTAGTCGGTTTACCCCAAGGAGTAACCGGATGACGACCGCCAGAACTGCGACCTTCACCACCACCGTGTGGGTGATCTACAGGGTTCATCGCCACACCGCGAACGGTAGGACGAATACCACGCCAGCGCGTTGCACCAGCTTTACCCAGCTGACGCAACATGTGCTCAGCGTTGCCTACTTCACCCAGAGTTGCACGGCACTCAGCCAGTACTTTACGTACTTCGCCAGAACGCAGACGCAGGGTTACGTAGTTTCCATCACGCGCCAGGATCTGGGCGGAGGTACCAGCAGAACGTGCAATTTGCGCGCCCTTACCTGGTTTCATCTCGATGGCATGCACTGTGCTACCCACTGGGATGTTGCGCATCGGCAAGCAGTTACCTGCTTTGATCGGTGCGGCATCGCCAGACAGGATTTGGTCGCCAGCATGAACACCCTTAGGTGCCAAGATGTAACGACGCTCACCATCGGCAAACAACAGCAAAGCCAAGTTAGCTGTACGGTTAGGATCATACTCTAAGCGTTCAACTTTGGCCGGGATACCGTCTTTGTTGCGTTTGAAGTCAACTAAACGATAGTGCTGCTTATGACCACCGCCAATGTGGCGAGTAGTAGTACGGCCAGCGTTGTTACGACCACCAGTTCTGGTTTTCTTTTCCAGCAGGGCGGCGAACGGCTTGCCTTTGTACAATTCCGGGTTGCTGATCTGAACTACATGACGGCGACCCGGAGAAGTAGGCTTACACTTAATAACTGCCATTTTAACTTGCTCCTTTCTTACTCGGCGCCGCCGATGAAGTCGATGTCTTGACCTTCTTTCAGGGTCACGTAGGCTTTCTTCCAATCGGAACGACGGCCTGTGCGGTTACCGGTGCGTTTGGTTTTACCCTTCACCACTAACGAGCGAACATCTTTAACTTCAACTTCGAACAGCTTCTCGACCGCAGCTTTTACTTCAGCTTTAGTAGCATCCATTGCAACTTTGAAGACGATAGTGTTCGTCTTTTCAGCAACCATGGTGCTTTTTTCAGAGACATGCGGCGCCCTCAGAACTTTTAAAATACGCTCTTCACGGATCATGCCAGCATCTCCTCGATTTGCTTAACTGCGTCAGCAGTTACCAATACTTTGTCGAAAGCGATCAAAGAAACTGGGTCGATACCGGCTACATCACGCACGTCTACCTTGTACAGGTTGCGAGCGGCGAGGAACAAGTTCTCGTCAACTTCAGCAGTGATGATCAGAACATCAGTCAGATCCCACTCTTTCAACTTGACCAGCAGTTCTTTAGTTTTAGGCGCTTCCACACCGAACTTCTCAACCACTATCAAACGATCTTGACGTACCAGCTCAGACAGAATGCTTCTGATTGCGCCGCGATACATCTTCTTATTGACCTTTTGGCTGTGATCTTGCGGTTTAGCCGCAAAAGTCACACCACCGCCACGCCATATAGGGGAGCGAATGGTACCGGCACGGGCCCGGCCAGTGCCCTTTTGGCGCCACGGCTTCTTGCCGCCGCCTGACACTTCGGAACGGGTCTTCTGAGCACGAGTACCTTGACGAGCACCTGCTGCATAGGCTACTACAACCTGATGCACCAGAGCTTCGTTGAACTCACGCCCGAAGGTAGTTTCGGAAACTTCAAGAGCGGCTTGCGCGTCTTTCATTACCAATTCCATGACTATCTCCTCAGACGTTACGATTTAACGGCAGGTTTAACGATCACGCTGCCGTTAGTCGCACCTGGTACTGCACCTTTAATGAGCAGTAAGTTACGATCAACATCAACGCGAACAACTTCTAGGTTTTGCGTAGTAACACGCTCTGCACCCATGTGTCCGGCCATTTTCTTGCCTTTGAACACTTTACCTGGTGATTGGTTTTGACCAATTGAACCAGGAACACGGTGTGACAGAGAGTTACCATGGGTAGCGTCCTGCATGCTGAAGTTCCAGCGCTTAACAGTACCTGCAAAACCCTTACCTTTAGAAGTGCCAGTAACGTCTACTTTTTTAACATCGTTGAAGATGTCAACATTCAGCTGAGTACCAACTTCGATACCTTCGCCTTCACCTGAACCCAGGCGGAATTCCCACAGACCGCGGCCCGCTTCCACGCCAGCTTTAGCGAATAAACCCGCTTGTGGCTTGGTGACACGAATCGCTTTCTTGACGCCAGTTGTCACCTGAATAGCTTGGTAGCCATCCGATTCCAGTGTTTTCACCTGGGTAACACGGTTGGCGTCTATTTCGATAACGGTAACTGGGATGGACACGCCGTCTTCGGTGAAGATGCGGGTCATACCTAGCTTACGACCTACTAGACCGATTGCCATTATTAACCTCTCCGTTGTTAGCCCAGGCTGATCTGAACGTCAACGCCAGCAGCCAGATCCAGTCTCATCAATGCGTCAACTGTTTTATCAGTTGGCTCGACGATGTCGACCAAACGCTTGTGAGTACGAATTTCATACTGATCACGTGCATCTTTATTCACGTGTGGAGATGTCAGTACGGTAAAACGCTCTTTGCGAGTAGGCAATGGAATAGGACCACGTACCTGGGCGCCAGTGCGCTTAGCAGTTTCTACGATTTCCGCAGTAGACTGATCGATCAGACGGTGATCGAAAGCCTTGAGACGGATACGAATTCTTTGGTTCTGCATTACCAGAGCTCCAATTGGATAAAGAACATAAATTAGCACCGCCTGCTCTTCCATACGGAAAAGGGGGTGTAATTTAACAACGATGCCACCCAAATCGGGGGCTTGTAAGGTTAAGAGCTACAAGAGCAATTAACAGAGCCATATCGGCTCGCTTAAATACGTACTACCTAGATAGTTCCGTACCCAGCGAGCGCTATTATACCTATCTGAAGAGCGTGCACAAGTGACTATGGGTTATTTTTCACCAGTTTCTTTAGCGCGGTGAAGAGTGCGGGGGAAATGGTGAGGGGGAACTCTAGTATAGCGCTAATCGCCCAGCACCATGCGCCCAGAAAAGGCGCGGTTCTGTAGAAGCCGCTTTAGCCGGCTGATGTCGCGTAGCGGCATTTAAACCACCCTGCTTCGCAGGATTTAGCAGCTACTACATTCGTGCACCATGTTAAAGATTTAACTGACCGCTGCCCGAAGTGCCAGATTTCACGCAAAAAAATACCGGGCAAGCCCGGTATTTTCGCAATGCGGTGCTGACGATGTGTTTTACTGCGTAAAACCGGCCGGCTAAAGAGGCCTCTACAAGCGACTCTGTTATCTTTAACGGGCCGCGTACAGCTTAAAGCGTATCGCGGCCCGCAGGGCTTACTTGCGCAAGCTTGCCTTGTCTTTCAGCACGATTTCCAGTGCCACTTCATCACAGGCGTGTTGACGTGGGCACATGTCGCAGTCTTTCATGACTTTTTCTGGCAGTAAGCCTTTGCTGGTCATAGTGAAGCCGAGCTTCATAAAGAACTCAGGTACCCGCGTTAACACGATGACCTTGTCGATAGACATGTCTTCGGCTTTCTGCAGTACTTTCTCGACCAGTGCACGGCCTTGACCTTGATTCTGAAAGCCCGGCTCTACACCCAGCGAGCGCACTTCGGCAAGACCTGTGTCATATACATATAAAGAAGCACAGCCGCTGATCTGACCTTGTACTTCGGTTACCGCGAACTCCCCTACTGCTTTGACCAAATCTTTACGGTCGCGGGGCAAGTTCTCACCCACGTTGGCCCAGTAGTTTACCAAACGCTCGATGGCATCTAAGTCGGTTAAGCGCGCGCTGCGCACATTGATGCCGGAGCTGTCACGCTGGGTCAGACGACGCTCAGCACTGGTCAGCGCAAACTCCACTTGATCCGGCGCTACGCCACCTAAGGCACAACGGCTGGCGAGGCTCGACTCTAATGAAAGCTTGCCAAATACGTCGTCTTCAATCAGCGGGCTGAATTCTTTAAAGTCCGCCAATGGTAATTCTTCCATCGGCAGTTTCTTAGCAATGGCATGTACCACTATGGCACCCACAATATGGTGTGCTTCACGGAACGGCATGCCTTTATTCACTAAGTAATCGGCCATTTCGGTGGCGTTAGAATAACCGCCCTGCGCCGCTTCACGGGTTTTCTCTTCGTTGAGCTTAATATCGTGCAACACCATCTCGGCCATTTCTAAACAGTCATGCCAAGTATCGAGCGCATCAAATAGCCCTTCCTTGTCTTCTTGCATGTCTTTGTTATAAGCCAAAGGCAGCGCTTTGAGCGTCATCATCATGCCCGCATAGGCACCGAATACCCGACCGGTCTTGCCACGGATCAGCTCCAGCGCATCAGGGTTTTTCTTTTGCGGCATCAAGGAAGAGCCCGAGGTCACGCGATCCGATAATTCGATAAAGCCAGACTCGCCTGAGTTATAGAAGATCAAGTCTTCAGCAAAGCGTGATAAGTGCATCATGGAGTTAGCAGCACAGTTCATCAGCTCTAACACATGGTCGCGATCCGACACTGAGTCTAAGCTGTTACGCGTAGGAGAAGAGAAACCTAAGGAATGGGCTAATTCATGACGGTCAATCGGGAAACCCGTGCCCGCCAAGGCACCACTGCCCAGTGGACAAGTGTCCATGCGCTTTTGGGCATCTTGCAGGCGGGTAAAGTCACGCTCCAGCATTTCTACGTAAGCCAAGCACCAGTGCGCAAAAGTCACCGGCTGAGCACGCTGCAAGTGGGTATAGCCCGGTAACACGGTCGCTTGCTGCTGACGTGCCACGGTAACCAGTTGCTTTTGCAGTTCGTCAATTTTGGCCAGCAAAGGTGGTACTTGCTGCTTACACCACAATTTAAGATCCGTGGCTACTTGGTCATTACGGCTACGGCCGGTGTGCAGCTTCTTACCTAAGTCGCCCACCACACTGATCAGCTGACCTTCCACCCAAGAGTGAATGTCTTCTGCGCCTGATTGCAAAATCTGGCTGGGATCTTCCATCACCTTTAATTTCAGGTCATTTAAGGCCAGCTCAATTTTTTGGTGTTCGTCGGTGGTTAATACACCGGCTTTACACAGGGCACTAGACCAGGCGATAGAGCCGACTATGTCTTGCTCCGCCAAGCGGTAATCGAAACGCAGTGAATCATTAAACTGCTGAAATTTGGCATCTGCCGCCTGACTGAAACGCCCACCCCAAAGTGCCATAACCGCTGTACTCCTTAACGACATTACTAAAATATGATTGCTAGCCACACCTAATGCTGCCGGCGGACTGCTTGTGGTTCGAGATTATACTTAAAACAAAGCTGGAAGCGGTAAGCTTTAAGCTGTCAGCTAAAGAAAACACCAAAACCCACAGCCATAAGCTTTAAGCCGCTCTGTGCTCTGTTGTGATGCGCTTTATTCCGTCTTTGCGAGCGTAGCGCGGCAATCCATGATGTTTGGCTTTTTATCTTACGGCTGACAGCGGATCGCTTACAGCTTTAAATTCATAGATTGCCGCGTCGTTGCACTCCTCGCAATGACGAAGGGGTTTGGCTCTGGCTTCTGTTTTTATCTTTAACTTACAGCTTACGGCTTAAAGCTGATGGCTCAAAAAATAAAGGGGGCCTAAGCCCCCTTTTATTTTTTATTAACGCTTACTTCTTCAGGCTGTTCAGCGCTTTGATACGGCTGGCCAACGAGTACAAACGGATAAAGCCTTCGGCATGGCTTTGGTCATACACTTCATCTTCACCGAAGGTAGCGAACTCTTCAGAGTACAGGCTATTAGGAGAAGACTTCTGAATCGCAGTCACCTGACCTTTGTACATCTTCAGTACTACTTCACCGGATACGTCTTCGGCAATGGCATTAGCGGAAGCTAACAGCGCCTTGCATAACGGAGTGAACCAGCGGCCGTCGTAGACCAAGTGCGAGAACTCAGCACCCACACGCTCACGCCAAGCGCGAGTCGGCTTGTCTAATACCAGCTCTTCAACGGCGCGCAGTGCCGCCATCATCACGGTACCACCTGGAGTTTCATAACAACCGCGCGACTTCATGCCGACCAAACGGTTTTCTACGATATCTACCCGGCCCACGCCATGCTTAGCAGCACGGTCGTTCAGCTCAACCAACAAGTTGTACGGGGTCATCTCAACGCCGTCCAGCGCAGTGATGCGGCCTTCAACAACGGTCAAAGACAGAGTTTCTGCTTTATCTGGAGCTTGCTCCGGGGACACAGTCCAGGTCCACGCTTGCTCAGATGGCTCGTTCCAAGTGCTTTCTAATTCGCCACCTTCGGTAGAGATATGGAAAGCGTTGGCGTCACGAGAATAGATCTTAGTGGCGCTGGCACTGGTCTTGATGTTGCGCTCAGCCAAATAATCCAACAAGTCTTCGCGGCTCTTCATGTCCCAGATGCGCCAAGGGGCAATAATGGCCAACTGAGGTGCTAAGGCAGCAACCGCACCTTCGAAGCGTACTTGGTCATTACCTTTACCGGTACAACCGTGGGCAATCGCTTCTGCGCCTTCGGCCAGTGCCGCTTCGGCCATGGCTTTAGCGATAATCGGACGCGCCATAGAAGTACCGAGTAAATAAGTACCTTCGTAAATAGCGCCGGTTTTCAGCGTTGGATACACGTAATCGTTTACGAATTCGTCTTTCAAATCAGCAACGATACACTTTACCGCGCCTGACTCTAATGCTTTGGCTTCAATGCCTTCCAGCTCTTCAGCACCTTGGCCTACGTCACCTACGAAGGCGATGATCTCACAACCTTCGTAGTTTTCTTTTAGCCATGGAATGATGGCAGAGGTATCTAAACCGCCAGAGTAGGCCAGCAGAATTTTTTTGAATTGGCTCATTAGTGCGTATCCCTGTTAATCAATGTCAGCAGCACGGCATTTTGCACATGCATGCGATTTTCAGCTTGGTCGAGGATAAAGGAGGACGGACCGTCCATTACCTCAGAAGTTATTTCTAATTCCCGGTGCGCAGGCTGGCAATGCAATACCTGTGTGGCGCCGGTTTTATCAAGCAGGGCCTGATTGATCTGATAAGGCATGAAGACTTCGGCTACTTGCTCTAACGGCGTTTCATCACCCATAGAGACCCAAGTATCGGTATACAGCACGTCGATATCGGTAATGTCATCCAGACTATCGGCGACCTGCACCTTGCCACCACTAATGGCAGCCAGTGCTTCGGCTTCTTTTAATACTTGTGCATCCACGTTGCGGCCGCGCGGGCACACTGAACTGACGGTCGCACCTAAAATAGCACCGGTCAGCAGCAGTGAGTTGGTCACGTTATTACCATCGCCCACATATACCAGATGCACCTTGCTCAGATCTTCGTGATGCTCGGCAATGGTCATATAGTCCGCCAGTGCCTGACACGGATGATACAGGTTACATAAGGAATTGATCACCGGAACTTTGCTATATTTTGCCATTTCGACCAGCGTTTGATGATCGTAAACGCGCGCCACTATCGCTTGGCACCAGCGTGACAAGTTGGCGGCAAAGTCTTTAACGGTTTCGCGGCTGCCCATGGCGCCATTTTGGCTGTCTAAATAGACCGCATGACCGCCCAAGCGATTGATACCGATATCCAGCGTCACGCGGGTACGCAGTGAGGGCTTCTCAAACAGCGTGACCACGCTTTTACCTTTTAGCTCGTCCGCATACTTGGCCGGATTCGCTTTTAAGTCTTTGGCCAGTGCCAAAATGTCTTCTATTTGCTGCTTGCTATAATCTTTTAGGCTTAATAGATGCTGCATCTGCTCTTCCTTAGTTTGAGATAGGTCCTTAGTGTGAAATCCGAGTGCCAAACTCTGACTCACCTGCCAGCAGCGACAATAATTGTTCAGGATTGCGCCAGCTACCCACGGCAACCGGTTTACCCAAAGTTTTAGTGGCTTGCAGTGCGGCTTTCACTTTCACTGCCATGCCATCTTTGATCACCCCTTGTTGCATCAACTCCAAGGCGCGAGTCTCGGTCAGTAAATTGATCAACTGACGCTCGCCGTCAAGAATGCCACTCACATCCGACAGCATCACTAAATCTGCATCCAGTACTTCCGCAATGGCAGTGGCCGCTTGATCTGCATTCACGTTCATCAACTGGCCATCATTGGTAATACCAATGGAGCTGATCACCGGCATAAAGCCTGCATTTAATAGTGTGCTAATTAAGGTAGCGTCACCGCCGTCTACTTTGCCGACCGAACCCAGCTCAGGATCCAGCTGGCTAACGCGGCATAAACCACCATCGCCCAAGCACAAACCCACCGCACTAATGTTATGCGCAATGGCTTGCGCCAGCAGCAGCTTATTAGCCGTTCCTGCCAAGGCACCGGCTATCACTGGAATATGCTCCAATGGCGTCACGCGCAAGCCGTCTTTCTTGGTCGAGGTCAGACCCATGGCCGCCAGCTGGTTATCGACCAACACGCCGCCGCCATGCACTAATACCAGCGGGCGTTTTACTTGCTCAATAAACGAGTTCAAGGTGGCAAATAACGCTGCTAAGGCATCGTTACTTTCTAATAGCGTGCCGCCGAGCTTAATAATTAACGGGCTAGTTTGAGTGGACATCAAAGCTTACTCCTGCACCAGACCCGCCAGCGGCGAGAATCCTTGGTGAATATTAATACATTGAATGGCCTGACTGGCCGCGCCTTTTAACAGGTTGTCGATGGCCGATACCACTATTAGCTGGTTACCGTCACGGGCCCAGTGCAGGTCACAAAATGGCGTGCCCGCTACATCGTTAATTTGTGGCCATTGATCCGTGATACGCACGATTTTCTGACCGTCGTAGGCGCTGTGATATGCGCTGGCGATTTGCTCATCGGTCACGTCGTCATTTAGCTCTACATAAATAGTGGCCAAAATGCCGCGACTAAAGTTACCCAGGTGCGGCTGAAAGACCACCTGATTACTCAGATGATGACTGATCTCAGGCTGATGACGATGATTAAGCACGCCATAAGGCTTAAAGCTCACTTCACAAAAGCTGGTAGCGAGGCTGGCTTTGCGTCCCGCACCGGTGACACCGGAGACGGCACTAATAATTGGCTTACGTCCGGCGGCCATCAGGCCTGCTGTTTGTAACGGCTTTAAGGCGGTGAGAGAAGCCGTGGGATAACAGCCAGGTACGGCAATTAATTGTGCTTGCTTAATCGCGTCTTGGTTCCATTCGGCTAAACCATAAGCCGCCTTGCTTAACCAGCCGCCAAACTGGTGAGTAAAACCATAAAAACGCTGATAAAAATCGTCACCGGGCACGCGAAAAGCACCGGATAAATCAAAGACCGGCATGCCCTTGGCTAAAAAGCCGGGCGCCAAGTCATGGCTCACTTCGTGGGCGGTGGCCAACAGCACTAGGTCGGCGTCTGCATAAATACGGCTCAGCGCGTCAGCATCAAGCGGCTGCAGCGGCGCATCAATCACACCGCGCCAGCGTGGATACAAGCTGGCAAAGGGTTTATGAGCGTCTAAGCTACCTTCAGAAACATAAAGGCCGGCGAGCGTCAGGTTGGGGTGTGCATGGATTAAACCGGCCAGTTCGGCTCCGGTGTATCCGCTAGCACCAATAATTGCAGCTTTTAACATGGGCAGGTCCATCTATTTGAATTTTGGCTGGATAAGGATGCAGGTGTCAGCCTAGCGTGTTTTCAGGGCTTATGTCACCCTAAGGGATATTACGCTAGACCCTATAGCATTGGCTTAGGCGAGCTGTCGTCGTCGCCGTAATAAAGAATAGAAATACATGACCATTTGCTACGCTAATTACCCAGAAAAGAATAGGTCGCCAGACTAGCAATGAACAAATACTTATGCAACATTGTTGAATATAAATTTGATAATTTTTTACGGAGTGTCCATGCCCTTAACACAGTCATTAAAGCCCTCGTCAACCGGCCCATCAAAGCAGTTTCAATTGATGGATATGTATCGCGACTTAATCGCCCTGCCCTCTATTAGTAGTACCGAGCCAAGCTGGGACCAAAGTAACGAAAAAGTGATACGGCTTCTGGCCGACTGGTTTAGCCAATTAGGCTTTGAGGTAGAGGTTACCGAGCTTGACGACCTACCCGGCAAATTCAACATGGTGGCCACCCGCGGAGAAGGCGATGGCGGCTTACTGCTGGCCGGCCATACCGACACAGTGCCTTATGATGAAGGGCGCTGGACCAAAGACCCCTTTAAGCTGACCGAAGAAAACGGCCGCCTTTATGGCTTGGGCGTGATCGACATGAAAGGCTTCTTTGCCTTTATTATCGAAGCCCTAAAAGACATGGACTTAAGTAAGCTGACCAAGCCCATTCGCATCTTGGCCACCGCCGATGAAGAAACCACCATGGCCGGTGCCCGCGCTATTGCCAGCGCCATGGCCATTAAGCCGGACTATGCGGTGATTGGTGAGCCCACCGGTTTAGTACCGGTAATGATGCATAAGGGCCATATGTCGGAAGGTATTCGTATTACCGGCAAAAGCGGCCACAGTTCAGATCCCGCTAATGGCGTAAACGCGCTAGAGATTATGCATAAAGTGATGGGCCGCTTATTAGACTTACAGCGCCAGCTTAAAGAAAACTATGGCAACACTAATTTTAAGGTGCCCCAGCCAACGCTGAACCTCGGCTCGCTGTTCGGTGGTGACAGCCCCAATCGGATTTGTGCCTGCTGCGAGCTGAACTTCGACATGCGCCCCATTCCTGGTGTGGGCCCTGATGAACTCATGGGTTTATTGCATCACGCCATTGAGCCTATTAAGCAGCAGTATCCCGATGCGCTTGAGTTGTTTCATTTGCATGAGCCCATTCCGGCCTACAGCACAGATCCAAACGGCGAGTTAGTTCGCGCTGCCGCCGAGATCACCGGCAAAACGGCCGAGGCGGTCAACTATTGCACCGAAGCGCCTTTTATCAATCAGCTCGGCTGCCAAACTATCGTACTGGGCCCTGGCCATATCGCTCAGGCCCACCAGCCCGATGAATACTTGGACTTATCGTTTGTGAAACCCACCATCGATATCATTCAACGTCTAGTTAGTCGCTTTTGTTTGGCTGAGGTCAAATAAAGCGCCCTGCGCCTAGCACCAGGCGCCCAGCTAAAGACGAACACCTTGTGAAGAGTAAAGGGTAAAGAGGGTGAGATAACACCTAAACTACAGAAAACACACCGCATCTGAAGGGTGGGGGTTCTCTTCACTCTTCACAGTTTTTATTACTCTGGGCGCGGGGCGCTTGGTGATTGGTGCTGTGCTCAATATTCGAACCAGATCGCAAAACGACCACTCCGTGCTCGGCAAAATTGACCGCTATGGTGAAAGCTGGCTATATAAGCGTTTGCGGAAACAAAAAAATAACAAAACAGACGAGGCAGATATGGATAATCATGCACCACTCAGAGCCAATGTTGGCCTGCTGGGGCAATTGCTGGGCGATACCATAAAGGATCACCATGGCCAGAGCTTTCTCGATAAAGTAGAAACCATACGTCAGTTGGCCAAATCGGCCCGCCAAGGTAACGACGACGACCAACAGCGATTACTCGATACCCTCAAACATCTGAGTGACGACGAACTGCTACCCGTCACCCGAGCTTTTAGTCAATTCCTCAATCTGGCAAACGTAGCCGAGCAATTTCATACCATATCGCGCCAAACTCAGCGCGAAGCCGGTGACGGGCCTCTCAGTCAGGTGTTCGAGCGCTTAAAGCAAGCCGATATTAATGAAGACAATATTAAAGCCGCCGTCGCCGAGCTCGACATCGACTTAGTACTAACCGCTCACCCCACCGAGGTGACCCGCCGTACCTTTATCCATAAGCATGTACAGCTTAACGACTGCTTGGCCGCATTGGAGCTAGACCTACCCGAGCAAGAAAAAGCCGAGCTACTAGCACGAATAGAACAACTTATTACTCAGGCTTGGCATAGCAATGAAATTCGCTCCCAGCGGCCGACACCGGTCGATGAAGCCAAGTGGGGCTTTGCTGTGATCGAAAACAGCCTCTGGCCCGCCCTTCCCAAGTTCATGCGCCAGCTCGACAGCCAGTTGCATGAGCAACTCGGTACCCGGCTGCCGCTGGATGCCGCCCCGGTACGCTTTACCTCTTGGATGGGCGGAGACCGCGACGGTAATCCGTTCGTTACCGCTAAGGTGACCCAAGAAGTACTGTTGTTAGGCCGTTGGATGGCAAGCTCGCTGTTTCTTAACGATATTCAAGAGCTAGTATCCGAGCTGTCGATGTCGCAAGCCAACGATGAGCTGTATCAAGCAACAGCACAAAGTGAGGAACCTTATCGGGCCATCCTGCGCACCCTGCGTGAAGACTTGCGCGAAACCCTGATGCATCTTAACGCCAAGGTACAAAACCAAAGCACCGATGCGCGGGATCTAATCACGACCACCGAACAACTGCGCCAGCCTTTAGAGTTGTGCTATCGCTCGCTGCAAGAGTGTGGGCTAGGGAAGATTGCCGACGGCCTGCTGCTCGATGTGATCCGCAAGGTGGCCTGTTTTGGTATTCACCTACTGAAATTAGATATTCGCCAAGACGGCGAGCGTCACAGCCAGGCGCTGGCAGAAATCACCGGGTACTTGGGCTTGGGTAACTACGGCGATTGGAGTGAAGCCGACAAGCAGGCTTTCTTACTCAATGAACTCAATTCACGCCGGCCGCTCTTACCTCGGCAATGGCAACCCAGCGCCGACACCCAAGAGGTATTGGATACCTGCCGCGTGATTAGCGAGCACCCAGCGGACGCCTTCGGGATTTACATTATCTCTATGGCCGGTGCGCCATCCGATGTGCTGGCGGTACAGCTATTACTAAAAGAGTGCGGTGTTAACTTCCCGATGCCGGTTGCGCCTTTGTTTGAGACCTTAGAAGATCTTAATAACGGTGCCGAGGTGATAGAGCAGCTTTATGCGCTGCCTTGGTATCGCGGTTATCTACAAGGCCGTCAATATGTGATGATTGGTTATTCTGACTCATCTAAAGACGCCGGTATGATGGCGGCGGGCTGGGCCCAATACAGCGCCATGGAAAAATTGGTGGCCATTAGCGAGTCCGAACAAGTTAAGCTCACCTTGTTCCACGGTCGTGGCGGCAGCTTAGGTCGCGGTGGTGGTCCGGCTCGTGAGGCCATTTTGGCGCAACCGCCGGGCTCTACGCTTGGTGGCTTACGCGTCACCGAGCAAGGCGAGATGATCCGCTTTAAATTTGGCCTATCTAAAGTCGCCATCGATAGCCTAGCGCTCTATGCCAGTGCGGTACTAGAAGCCAACTTGCTGCCTCCACCTGAGCCAGAGCCTCAGTGGCGCGAGCTAATGGAAACCATGAGTGACGTTTCCTGCGCCCATTATCGTTCGCTTATTCGTGATGAGCCGGACTTTGTACCCTACTTTCGCGCCGCCACGCCCGAGCTAGAGCTGGGCAAGTTGCCGTTAGGCTCTCGCCCCGCTAAGCGCAAACCCAACGGTGGCGTAGAAAGCCTGCGGGCCATTCCGTGGATTTTTGCTTGGACACAAAACCGCTTGATGCTGCCCGCCTGGCTGGGTGCCCATAAGGGACTAGAGGCGGTGATAGAGGCAGGGCAAGAGAAAACCTTGGTGGCGATGAATGAGGGCTGGCCATTTTTCCGCGCTCGACTCGATATGCTGGAAATGGTGTTTTTGAAAGCCGATCTTAGTCTTGCCGCCTATTACGACGGACTGTTGGTGCCTAATGAGCTTAAACCGTTGGGTAAGCGGTTACGTGATGAGTTGCGGGCTAGCATGGAACTGATATTGCAGCTGAAAGAAGAAGCGGAGCTGTTATCTGATGAGCCGTGGATCAAGGAGTCGATTAAGCTACGTAATCCCTATACGGATCCACTGAACGTGTTGCAGGCGGAGCTATTAAAGCGTTCGCGTCAGCATCAAGGCGATGATGTTAATCCGGTATTGGATCAAGCACTGATGGTGACCATAGCCGGCATTGCTGCAGGCATGCGTAATACGGGTTAAAACATAGCCTTAAGCGGTAAGCTTTAAGCGTTAAGCGTTAAGTAAAATCTATGGAATGGCCCGACTAAAGTAGGCCCCAGTGCTCGTCAGCACTGGGGCCTTTTTACTGCTGAAATAAGCCGTTCTCAACTCTGCTGACAGCGAGTATTTTAGCGGCTTGATGAGTCGGGATGGGTTATCGCGTACCTTCCATTATCTTGATGGCCCGCTTATCAATGTTCGCCTTTCGCGTGCGCTAAGAAAAAGCGCAGCATTTCCCGTGAGGCATCCGGCCCTTGCGGATCCGTATAAGAGCCCCGAGACGTACCCCCGGCCCAAGCGTGGGCGGCGCCGTGAATCGACCACTGCTCTAGGATAGGCTGGGCACTCGCATCATGATGAATGGTACAAGTATAAGAACGCCCATTAGGTACCTTTCCAGCACGTCTCTCTGCCTTAATCTTGCTGTTCGTTACGCGGCCTGAGCCGGTATCAGAGAGATATTGTGCTACCACGCGATCGCCGTTGCTGGGATGTACCGTAGTGTCCTGATCACCGTGGAAGATAATGGCGGGGATTCTCGGCCCCGTTGACGATGGGGAGCGAGCATTCGCCTGCTTGTTCAGGCCGGCCAAAGGTCCGGTGCCGCCTTGCATGGCCGCAAGTGCAGACGGTATATCTTGCGCCGCGCCGTGAGCAAGCCCCGAATGAACGCCCACCGCCGCGTAAATGTCTGGGTAGAGCATCGCCATGGTGGTGGCCATGGCGCCGCCAGCGGACAATCCCGCCACGTAGACGCGTCCTTCATCCAGGTGATACTCATTGATAATTTGGCGCGTTAGACCTGCGATAATCGCCGGCTCGCCACCATCGCGGTGCTGATCGCCTGGCTTGAACCAGTTCCAGCACTTGGAGCTATTCGCGCAACCGCTTTGTGCAGGATAGAGCACCAAACACGGCTGCTCTTGTGCAAGCAGGTTCATGCCGGTGCCGGCGGCGAAGTCATCGGGATTTTGGGTGCAACCATGCAACATGACGATTAATGGCAACGGCTGGCCATGGTAACCACTGGGGACATACAGTTTGTAATCTCGGCTGCCCGCCTGATTGGCGAAAGTGCCACTGTTAAAAGTCGCGCCCTCAGGCAACACTTCGACGGGAACGTCCACGCCGGTGTTCAACCCTTGTAAGCCCGACAGCTTGCCGCGCAACAGGCTGCTCAGACCACTCATACCGGGAGCAAAAGCAGTCGCGCCGTCAGCCAGCGTCTCGGCGGGTGAGTCCACTCCTGCATTCAACCCCGATAAACCCGATAGCTTGCCGCGTAATAGGCTGCTCAAACCACTAATACCAGAAACGGCAGCGAAAGGTTTGCGTGGCGCTGTTGTTTGCCCATAGTCAGTCTGCGCATGGCCGGTCTGCGTAAGGTCTGGCTGCGTAAAGTCGGTCTGCGCGCGTTTGCGGCCCGCCGACGCTTTATGAGATGCAGCAGACGGCTCCTCTACCACATAAAAGCTGCCCTCGAATATCTCACCCTTGGCGGATGCAGGCTCAGTGGTTGCATCCGGCTCAGTGGCTTGGGGCATCTGCTTACCCTGCAGCGCCCGCTGTATCATAGCCGTGGCCTCCTGCAGTTGGCCCGACTGCGTCAACCAAGTGGCCTGTTTCAGACTGGCCATAAATTTTTCGTTCATTGGAAGATTCATAGAAATATTCCTCGCTTGAATTAATACGCTATTAATAAATTCGGTTTGCCAGCGCGGCTTTAACCTCCTTGCTGGCTTGGAGCGCACCTAATACGGAGATGGATTCGATCGTCGCCAGCGCGAGTTCCGGAGATACATCCTCGGCAATATTCGCTAATCCCAGCACTTGGATCTGTAGCATTTCGCCCTTCGCCTGTAGCGCTTCCAGATCCGTGCGGCTGTAATACTGCAGGCCCAGCACATAGGTCTTACGGGCGACGGTTTCCTTAACCACTTCTGCATGGACCGCTAGCTGGTTACGGATCGCCGTGCGGATCAGGTCACTGCGGTTGGAATAAAATCCCTCCTGCACCAGCAGATCGACTTGCCCAAGGTCAACGACCCCTAAGTTGATGGTCAGCTTTTCGCTGGTATCGCCGGTCTTTCGTTTTAGCTCATGTACGCTCATCACTTTCCCTCGCTGGTCAGTACCTGCACCATAGCCCTAAAAAATCCAATTAGACTCCAATAGCCATCCAAATAGATTCCATGCGGATGGTATTCGATCATTATAGGAGTATCCAAGAAAAAACAGCTATTAATTGAGCTAATCGCTGTTTTTTTGTGCCCTGCATAGGCAGGTGGCGGCGCTAGCTGTGAATAGGGATACACTCAGTAGGTAAGTAAGCTGATTAAGCGAGAGAATACTCATCGTCTTAGAGGAGCTACATATGGAGATTTATACGGTCGGCCATTCCACTCACACCCAAGAGGAATTCTTAAAGCTGCTGGCTGATGCAGGCATTGAGAAGTTGGTGGATGTGCGGGCTTTTCCGGGCAGTCGTAAGTTTCCGCATTTTCACGAAGACCAGATGCGCAAGTGGTTGCCAGAGCATGGCATTGATTATCAGCATTGCGAAAAACTAGGCGGGCGCAGAAGAAAATCAAAAGTCATAGAGAATGAGGTCAATGACGGCTGGCAAAACCAATCCTTTCATAATTATGCGGATTACACCCTAACCGCAGACTTTCAAGCCGGTATTGAAAAATTACAGTGCGAAGCCGCCGATCAGCGCATTGCCATCTGCTGTTCAGAGCGTCATCCAGCACTGTGCCATCGGTTGTTAATCAGTAACTGGCTGGCCAGCCACGGCTGGCAGGTAAAGCATATTTTAGAGGGTGCTAAGCAACAAACCCTGATTGAAGAACACCAAGTCGGAAAATGGGGAGCAGAGGCCGTTATCACTAATAACGGCGAGCTTATTTATCCTGCCCATGATGAGTAATACACAGGCATCTGCTATAAACACTAACAGTCCTATTATTCATTGATGCTCACTCGCTAAAGGAAAATTCCATGATCCTAACTGCTCGTTGGCTATTCGCCTCCTTACTCGCCCTACTGTTAACAGGCTGCGGCTACAACCAGATCCAAACCTTAGATGAACAAGTGAAAGCCACTTGGTCGCAAGCTTTAAACCAGTATGAGCGCCGTGCAGATTTAGTCCCCAAGCTGGTGAGCTCAGTTGATGCCTACATGAAACAAGAGCGCAGGGTATTAACCGATGTGACTGAGGCGCGGGCTAAGGTGGGGCAAATTAATGTCAGCGTGAACGACTTAGATGATCCAGCCTTAATGCAGCGCTTTACTCAGGCTCAGGGTGAATTGTCTTCCGCCCTCTCTCGTTTAATGGCGGTTTCTGAAAGTTACCCTGAACTTAAAAGTGATGGCGTAGTGCGTGATTTAATGACACAGCTTGAGGGCACAGAAAACCGCATTGCCACCGAGCGTGGCCGTTTCGTGCAAGCCGTACAAGCCTATAATCAGTTTATTCGTCAGTTTCCTGCTGTGATTACCGCCAAAGTGATGGGCTATAAGGTTAAGGATAACTACGGGGTAGAGCGTCAATCTGAGATTATGCGTAACCCAGAAGTACGCTTTGATATGCCAGCTGATAAGGCGAACTAAGAAGGAACAACCATGCTTCTTCAACATACCGAGCATCAACACGCTAAGCACCAACACAGGCGCGCCAGCGGGTTCACCACTTTGCTATTAATGACCCTCACCTTGGTGATGTCCTTATTTTTGGCGCTGCCCACTTGGGCGCAAGATCAAACCATTGCGGTTCCTAAGCTGGATAATTGGGTGGTGGATACCACAGGCACCTTAAGTGGTGCCCAAAAAACGGCCTTGACGCAGCAACTCGAAGCCTTTGAGAAAAGCAAAGGGGCGCAGATTTTTGTGCTGGTGGTACCCACCACAGGGGAAGATGGCATAGATCAATATGCGCGCCGCGTTTATGACCAATGGCAACTGGGCCGTGAAAAGATTGATGATGGCATATTGCTCGTGGTGGCCAAAGATGACCGTCGCTTACGTATTGAAGTGGGTTATGGCCTAGAGGGTGCCGTCACAGATTTGCAGTCTGGGCGCATTATACGTGAGTTTATAACACCCTATTTTGCAAAAAATGAGTACGCGGCGGGTATTCAAGAAGGCGTAGATAGGATCATGGCTTTGGTGGCGGGGGAAGACTTACCGCCCCCCGCCACAGAGCAAAATATGGCTGCCGATGATGGCGACTCACTCGGCATGCTATTACCCTTAGCTTTTTTTGCTTTTATGTTGCCCCCGCTTGCCGCCGCATTTTTGATTGGCATTGTCTCTTTCTTTATTTTTGGCAGTATCCCTATCTCTATCGTGGCGGGGGTAATTGCGCTGATCTTATCTTTGGTGGGTAAAGCCTTTGGTGCCGGTGGTAAAGGCAGCTCGGGACGAGCCTCCCGTAGAGGCGCAATATTAGGAGGCTTAGGCGGAGGTTTTGGTCGTGGCCGTGGTGGTGGCGGTTTTGGCGGCGGCGGTGGAGGCAGCAGCGGTGGCGGTGGTGCCTCCGGTGGCTGGTAAGTAGTGAGTGGTAAGTAATGGTTAATGAATGATGGTTGGTGAGTAGTGACTGGTGAATGATGGCAGATAGATAGTGGCTGGCGAAGAGGAGCAAGCATGCAAAACAAATTTAAACGTCTCACTGGTATTGCCGCCTTAGAAGGCCAGTGGTTACGCCGGCGACACTTCGATGAGCCCATGCTGGCACAGATTGCCGAGCGTATTAGGCAAGCTGAGTCTGAGCACACCGGCGAGTTAGTGGTGGCGGTAGAGGCCATAATGCCGAGCCATGAACAAGATGCGCATTTGCGCGCCTTAGAAGTCTATGGCCGCTTAAAGGTCTGGGATACCCCGTTAAACAGTGGCGTGCTGTTGTATTTAGCGCTAGATAGCCGCGCCATAGAAATTATTGCCGACCGAGGGATAGATGCCAGCAGTGCCCAGTGGCAGCAAGTGTGTGCAGATTTGCAGGCTCGCTTAGCCAAGGCTGATTATCTTGATGGGCTGATGGCGGCCGTTGACGCTATCCAAGTTATCTTGAAAACACAGGCTCCACAGCATAGCGATAACAATGCCAACGTATTGCCCAATAGACCGGTAATTTTATAAAGCGCCGGTAATCTTATCAATAGCGGCCTTCCGCCTGACGCATAGAATAACAACCAGCAGCCCCGTTAATTGTTCGAGCCTGCTGGTTATCTATTAATCATGGCATTCAGACTAACTTATCACGCCTCGTTCTTTACTGATTCTGCCTTCTCAGTCAGTGGTTTCTTCGCCCAGTAGCCTGCTAATAAAGATCCGGAGATGTTATGCCAAACGCTGAACAGCGTGCCGGGTAAGGCAGCCGCTGGGCTAAAGAACTTCATGGCCAAGGCGGTGGCGAGGCCGGAGTTTTGTAAGCCCACCTCGAAGGCGATAGTACGGCAGGTCTTTTTATCAAAGCCCATCAGTGCCGTAATACCATAACCTAGCAACAAGCCACAGCTGTTGTGCAGTATGACCGCCAGCGCCACTATGCCACCAATATGCGCGATATTATCCACATTCAAGGCCACGACGATACTGATGATCAGTACGATGGCAACCATGGACAATAACGGCAAAATTGGCTCTACCCGCTTCACCACGCCACCCAGCACATAATTCAGCACCACGCCCAGCAATACCGGCGCCACTACCACTTGTAACAAACTAATCAGCATCGACTGCACTGGCACATCTATGCTTTGGCCGACCAACAGTGCCACCAGTACCGGCGTCATTACCACGCCCAATAAGGTAGAGATGGCGGTCATGGAGATGGATAAAGCCGTGTCGCCCTTGGCTAAATAGCACATCACATTAGATGAAGTACCGCCCGCCACGCTGCCCACTAACAACATGCCGACCGTCAGCTCGGCATCAAAGCCAAATAACAACGCAATCAACAAGGCCACCACCGGCATCACGCTAAACTGCAGTATCACGCCCACTAATAAGGCTTTTTTGCTGGCCAGCACATTGCGAAAATCACTAATGCTCAGCGTTAAGCCCATGCACAGCATAATAAGGGTCAGTAAAGGTACGATTTGGCCTTTAATGCCCACAAAAAGCTGGGGTTGAAAAAAGGCCAGCGTAGACAACAACAAAGCCCATAGCGGGAATAACTGGGTGATAAAACCTAACATTGGTAATGCTCTCTTATTTCGGTGTTATCCACTCGGATAACCAGACCTATAATTGTGCCGTTATTGTTACCCTATTTGGACGCTCTGCAAAGGTTTAATCAGTCTCACTTTTATCGCTCTGTTTTTTCCCCATAATATTTTTTACATCACTTTTCTTACATAATCAGGCCTACATCTTCATCCGCTTGGACACGACCATGACGCCAGCCATCTTATTTTTAGAAAAACAATACGCCGTGTTTACCCTGCACCCCTATGAATGTAGCGCCCAAGACGACTTTGGTGCCCATGCGGCGAGTCAATTACACGTGCCCTTAAATCAGGTATTCAAGACCTTGCTGACGGAAGGTGAGCAAGGTGCGGTGGTGGCGCTAGTGCCCTCTTCAAACAAGGTTAATTTAAAGCGCTTGGCCAAAGCGGCGGGCGTAAAAAAGCTGGAAATGATGCCGCCCGCCAAAGCTGAGCGACTGACCGGTTATAAGGTGGGCGGCATTAGCCCGTTCGCGCAGAAAAAACGGCTGATAACAGTCGTGGATGCCTCGGCGCTGCAACATACCGAGATCTTGGTGTCCGGCGGCAAGCGGGGGCTGTCGCTGGGCGTGAGTGCCGACTTGCTGCAAAAGCTGCTGGAAGCCCTGATCGCCGACATTGCTGAATGAGGGCTGACACGCAGTTTCAGCGCGTGAATTTAACAATAATTTGACACTTATCTGCTTTTCCAATAGCTTGAAAACGATCGTATCATTAGTTTATATACTATTGTTTATGCTGTAATTTCGTAAAGAAATGGTGTTTTTATATTTGAAATGCCAAAAACTAAGCGCAAGCTAAATGTAACTAAGATGTTCACCATAGATGTTAACTAGCCTTAAGGAAGGGGTAAGTCAGTATGAAAAAGAACGTGGTCTTACTAAGTTTGGTAGCGGCACTGGGCTTAAGTGCCTGTGATAAGCCTGATACTCAAGCGACCAGCAGTGCTGCGGCTACGCCAGACAAAGTCTATAAAGTAGGGGTGGATAATACCTATCCGCCGTTTGAATTTACCAAAGATGGCCAACTCGTGGGCATTGATGTGGACTTAATTAACGCCATTGCCAAAGACCAAGGTTTTAAAATCAATATTGAGCAAATGGACTTTTCGGGCATCATTCCCGCCATGCAAGCCGGCATGCTAGACGTGGGCATGGGCGGCATGAGTATTACCGATAAGCGTAAAGAAACCGTTGATTTTTCTGAAGCTTACTTTGCCGCTGGCGTGTCGTTAGTGGTGGCAAATGACAATGACAACATCGCCAGTTTAGATGATTTATCTGGCAAAAAAGTCGTGGTTAAAAATGGTACCGTGGGTGCGTCTTTTGCCGATAAGAACACCGAAGAATATGGCTATAGCATTATTCAGGTCAGCGACAGTGCTTCCATGTTTCAGGAAGTCACTAATGGTACCGCCGATGCCTTAATGGAAGATTACCCCGTGATCAGTTATGCCATTGCAACTGGCGGCTTGAAATTGAAAACCGTTGGCGAGCGACTCACAGGTGATAACTATGGCATTTCAGTATTAAAAGATAAGAATGACGAGTTATTGAAGATGATCAACGATGGTCTTGCCAATCTAAAGGAAAACGGCGAATACGATAAAATTATCGACGCCTATTTGGATTAAGCCGCTACAAAGGTCGCTAGTTAACGCCAACTAACCGCTAAGCTAGCGACTTTATAAAGATTTTTAATAAGGATGTGAGCATGGATGTCGTCATTCAATCTCTACCTTACTTGTGGCAAGGGCTACAAGTTACCCTCAAGGTATTTATCATTGCCATTATTTTAGGCTTTGGTATTGGACTGATATTAGCCTTAATGCGTCTTTCCCCCATCAAGCCTTTGACTTGGTTGTCTAAAATATTCGTTGATATCATTCGTGGCACGCCAATTTTAGTGCAGTTGTTTTTTATATATTTTGGTTTAAATTCACTGGGATTTTTCAGCCTAGACCGAGAGTCGGCCGGCATCTTCACCGTGGCCATTAATGCCGGTGCTTATTACTCAGAGATTATTCGAGCGGGCATTCAATCATTGGATAAAGGTCAAAATGAAGCGGCGCGCTCATTGGGTCTAACCAGTAGCCAAAGTATGCGCTATGTGATTTTGCCCCAGTCTTTTCGTCGTATGTTACCGGCCTTTACCAACCAAGCCATTATTAGCTTAAAAGACACATCCTTACTCTCGGTGATTGGTATTGCGGATCTAACTCAAAAAGGACAGGTGCAAATTGCAGCCACCTTTAAAGCCTTTGAAATTTGGATTGCCGTGGGCGCTATGTATTTTGTGGTGATCTACATGCTCTCTTTATTGTCTAGCTACTTAGAGCGGAGATCTAAACTGCCATGAGCATCATTCAAGTACACAATCTAGAAAAGTCTTTTGGTAGCAATCAGGTATTAAAAGGCATTTCTATCGATATTAACGCCAAAGAAGTGGTGTGCGTGATTGGTGCCTCGGGCTCGGGCAAGAGCACCTTTTTACGCTGCTTAAATAAACTGGACGAGATAACCTCTGGCCAAGTGGTGATTGACGGTCAGGACATTACCGCCAAAGGCACAGATATTAATAAAATACGCCAAGAAGTGGGCATGGTATTTCAACACTTTAATTTATTCCCTCATAAAACAGTGTTGGGCAATATCACCTTGGCGCCCATTAAAGCCAGAGGCACCTCTAAAGCCGACGCTAAAAAAGCCGCGCTCGAATTATTAGACAAAGTAGGCTTATCTGATAAAGCCGATGCTTATCCAGGAGAGCTCTCCGGTGGCCAAAAACAGCGCGTCGCCATTGCCCGCGCGCTGGCCATGAATCCAAAAATCATGTTGTTTGATGAGCCTACCTCGGCGTTAGACCCCGAAATGGTGGGCGAAGTATTGGCGGTAATGAAGCAACTAGCACTAGAGGGCATGACCATGGTGGTGGTTACCCACGAAATGGGCTTTGCCCGAGAGGTGAGTGATCGCGTGGTATTTATTCATGAAGGACGAATTTTAGAACAGAACACCCCCACCGCCTTGTTTGATAACCCTCAAGAACCCCGAACCCAAGAGTTTTTAAGCAAGATTCTATAGGTGGTAGCGACCAGCTAAAGATAACTCTAAGGACGCTGTTTTTGCCGTCTTCCTGATGACCATCAGGATCTCGGTCTAGTGCGCCATCGCCCTGGCCAGCCGCTGCAGGCCTTAGGGGGTGGCGCGCTGGATTGGGCACGCTTTAATCACTACATTGCCAGTTTCGCCGTTACCGACACCTTAATTGCCGCCACCTCGCCGCCAGGTAATTGCTATGGCCTTTGGCATCGCCACAGTGGTGAGCTGATCCGCATAGCCCCGCTTCCCGATGCCTCGGGCGCCGTGGCCAATAACGAGCAGATTTGGTTAAGCAGTGGCCATGGCGGCATTAGCCAGCTGGACAATAGCGGTCGCGAGCAACGCTTTTATTCGGCTTATCAATGGGATAATCACTGGGCCCTCATTGACGGCTAGCCTATCCTGGTGTTTATTTAAGGCTAGTCACTTTAATAGGGAAGCTATCTGATGGGTATTTTAAGCTGGATTATTTTTGGTCTGATCGCCGGCCTCCTCGCCAAGTGGTTGATGCCGGGACGTGATGGCGGCGGCTTTTTCATTACCATGATTCTAGGGGTGGCTGGGGCCTTCGTTGGTGGCTGGATTGGCACCTTGTTGGGCTTTGGCGGCGTAACCGGGTTTAACTTTGGCAGCTTTTTTACCGCCATTATTGGCGCCCTAGTATTACTGTTCATTTATCGTTTAACGAAAAAATAACCATAATCGCTTAAGTACATAGTCGGCCGAAGCACCTCGTCGACTATGTACTAAGCAACTAACATGATCCTGCCTCCTCTTCTTAATATCCGGATCGCCCGCTACATCCATAACCTGACTTGGCAATGCCACTAGGCAGCGCTCCCTTTTTTACGCTAAGGTGAGTGCTTATTTTTACGCTTAGGAGCGCAAATGGCGCCTTTACCGCAGAATAATCAAAAACCTAGCAACCCCAAGCCAAAGGTGGGCGTAATTGCCATCGTTTGGCAGCAAGAACAAGTGCTGTTGGTGAAGCGCAAATTTGCGCCCCATGCGGACCATTGGGGCTTTCCCGGTGGCAAGCTGGAATGGGGTGAAACCATGGCGCAGGGCGCGACTCGAGAGTTATTAGAAGAAACCGCCATTCAGGCTGAGATGGACGCCCCTTTTGCCTGCTTCGACGTACTGGAAAACGGTGCGGATGGCGAGTTAGCGCACCATTATGTAATGGTCGCTGTGGTCGGCCATTATGTGCGCGGCCAAGCGCAAGCCGCCGATGATGCCGAAGACGTAGGCTGGTTTTCGCCAGTCGCACTGCCCTCCCCTTTATGCCCAGATTTAACTGAAATAATTAAACGTTCTCGTCAGGATTAAGATGCTCCCAAATGGCCGGCTAAATTGAGTTTAACGCTGTTATGTTGATATATATTTCAGGTGTATTTTACTCATCAGCCCGGTTTGGCTCGCCGCTGGCGCTAGGAAACTGGCCTTACGCTCGACCAGTAACGGCATAAAAAATCAGGCTCTTATGATTAATTCCTCTCATAGGGGGCTAGGAAATCTTGTATTATTTCGCTATCTTGACGGCATTCAGTATCGCTAGGGCTTAGTTTGCGCGTTAGAAACCCGCTTTCAACAGCACATACTTTGGCTAATAACCACGCGAATAAATATGCTGAAAAAGTGCACGCTTAGGGCTTTACCCCGCTCGCTCGGCCTCCTCTGTAGATCAGAGCCGTTGCCTTCCCGTCAAACGGATGCCAATGGCGTCGTTTGCTGAGCGTGTTCTGCACCTAGTCGTCATCGGCGCTATTTTACTTACCTAACTTCTAAAGGGACTTATGAATATCGAAACCGCTACTGAACCACCCCAAAGCCAGGTCCAAACTCGCATCGAACACGACTTACTCGGTGACCAAGCCGTACCCGCTGATGCCCTTTATGGCATACAGACTCAGCGCGCCAAGAAAAACTTCGATATTACTGGCATGCCCATCAGCCACTTTCCTGAGTTAGTAAAAGGACTAGCCATGGTTAAAGCTGCCGCCGCACGCGCTAACCATCAGTATGGTTTATTAACTGACGATAAAAATAACGCCATTCAAGCGGCCTGCGCCGAGCTGATTAATGGTAAGCACCATGAGCAGTTTATTGTAGATTTAATTCAAGGCGGCGCCGGCACTTCTACCAATATGAATGCCAACGAAGTGATCGCCAATATCGGCTTGAAAAAGCTGGGCTTCGAATACGGCCAATACGCAAACTTGCATCCCAACAACGATGTTAACCGCTCCCAGTCCACCAACGACGTTTACCCAACGTCGGCGCGCTTAGCCATAGTGTTTGCCGCGCAAGAGCTGATGGTCACGGTCGCCAACTTGAAAGAAAGCTTGGCAGCCAAAGGCACCGAATTTGCCGAGATCTTGAAGATGGGTCGTACCCAAATGCAAGATGCGGTGCCCATGACCTTAGGCCAAGAGTTCGACGCCTTTGCCGCAGATTTAGCCGCAGAAAACGCCAGCATCAACGAAGCCTGCATGCAGTTATGTGAAGTGAACTTAGGCGGCACCGCCATCGGTACCGGCATTAACGCCCCCGCCGGTTATGCCTGCTTAGCCGTGAACGAATTGGCTGACATCAGTGGCCTGCCCGTGCGTTTGGCGCCTAACTTGATTGCCGCCAGCTCCGACATGGGTGCCTTCGTGACGTTCTCCGGCACCTTAAAGCGCCTAGCCGTTAAATTATCTAAGTTGAGCAACGACTTGCGTTTGTTGTCCAGCGGCCCGCGCACCGGTTTTTCTGAGATCAACCTGCCGGCCATGCAGCCCGGCTCGTCCATTATGCCCGGCAAAGTAAACCCAGTTATTCCTGAGGCAATGAACCAAACTGCGTTTCAGGTAATGGGCACCGACATGACAGTGACCATGGCTGCCGAAGCCGCGCAGCTGCAGCTAAATGCCATGGAGCCGCTGATTATTTATAACTTGCTGAACAACTGCCGCATCTTGAGCAAGTCCATTCACATGCTGGATGAGCTGTGCATTCGTGGCATTACCGCCAACGAAGAGCGCTGCGCCTTCCACGTAGAAAACAGCATCGGCATCGTCACCGCCTTGGTGCCTTATATTGGCTACGACAACGCCAGCCGCATCGCCGGTCAGGCACTGTTAAGTGGCTTAGGCGTGGCCGAATTGGTACGCAAAGAACAGCTGTTAACCGATGAACAACTGGCGGAAATCTTATCGCCAAACGCCATGATACACTGCGGCTAATTAAAGGTGAGGGGTGAAGTGGACGAGATAACATCAAGACGGCAGAAAGTGCATCCCACCTGAAGGTTAGGTGTTTCTCTTTACCATTAACCCTTTACTCTTCATCTCACTGATAAAAAAGGCTCCCATTGGGAGCCTTTTTGTTTGGACTGTTAATCGTGAGGAGTAAAGCGTGAGGCGAAAGGATAGAGAACAAAACCAGACCTCCCGATTCGGTGTTTGGCTCCTCACCCCTCACTATTCACGCCTCACAGAGCCATCACAAACTCGCCAGCAGTTGCCATAAGTCCGCTTGCATGGCGCCCGCCGTGACTTCACGCCCTGCACCGGGCCCCTGAATAATTAACGGGTTTTGGCGATAGTGAGTAGTTTCTATGGCGTAGATATTGTCGCCGGGGCGCACATGCGCGAAAGCATGATCTCGGCTGACCACTTCTAGCCCCACTTCTGCCTTGCCGGTTATGCCATCAAAGCGGGCCACATGACGCAAGACGCCGTCTACCTCATCGGCTGTAGCCAGCTGGTCGGCCATAGTGGCGTCCAGCTCGGATAAGCGGTCGAAGAAGGCTTCTTTATCGAGTGCCAGCAATGAATCAGGTACTAGATTTTGTACTTTTACCTGTGCAGGATCGAGATCAAAGTCGGCTTCGCGGGCCAAGATCACCAGCTTGCGCTGTACATCTTGGCCATTAAGGTCTTCTCGCGGATCCGGCTCGGTTAAGCCTTGCTGCCAGGCCTGCAATACCAACTCAGAAAACGGCTGGCTGCCATCAAAGTGCTGAAACAACCAACTCAAGGTACCGGAGAAAATACCGCTAATGGCCCGCACTTGCTCGCCCGAGTGCTGCAGCTGCTTAATGCTGCTTTGCACCGGTAAACCGGCGCCGACAGTGGCATTACTGAGAAACTGCACATCGTGCTCAACCAAGCTCTGCTTAAGCGGCAGATAAAAGTCTTGGGCAGCAGCGCCAGCCAGTTTGTTGGCAGCAATCAGATGAATGCGCTGTGCCACTAACGCCGGATAATGTGCCACTAAAGATTCAGAGGCGGTAAAGTCCAGCGCAATAAGCTGATCAAAACCATGCTCGGCAATGTCTTCTAACCAGTTGGGCCACTGCACAGGCTCCGGCTGAAAGTCATGCAGCAGTTGCTCCACGGTTAAGCCTTGGCTCGATAACAGCCCGCCTTGGGAGTTAAAGGCACCGAATAAGGTGAGCTGCACATTAAGCTGCTGCTCAAGATTGGCCTGTTGTGCTTGGTATAATTTAAGCCACGCTTGGCCGATATTACCCCGGCCAAACAAAATCAGCCCAATGCGTTTAGGCCGGCTGAACAAGCTATTATGCAAACGCAGTAACAGCGGTTCCAGCACCATTTTTCGCACCACACCCACTAGGCTGAGGCCGTTAACAGCGGGCTGAATAAACTCCAGCGGCTGCTCATTAAGCGCGTGATAAAAGTGTAAACACTGCTCAGGTTGCACAGTCACGCCTTTGCCGACCAAGGCCACTAGCGAGAAACCTTCGCGCTGCTGCAAGTCTTCAAAACCACCGGCGGTTTGATGGTCACGCAACAAAGAAAACACCTGCTGCGCTTGCTCTGGGGTATAGGCAATTTGCCACAACTTGCGCTCAGGCCGGCGTTTGCAGGCCAAGGGCGCTAACTCGCGACGAGTGAGCCACTCGGTGAGCGCATTCACCCGCTCGTGATAGCGATCCGAGATACTCATCTCAATTAATACCGCGTCGTCCACCGAGGTCACGATGCGAGCCCCAGGATCTCGCGGGTCGTGCCGTAAGATGCGAGTATGGCCATCACTCGGGTGATAACTGCTGCGCAACATAAGCTGCTGCCCACTCTCGGCCACCGGCCCCAAGGTGCGATTATGCAATACCGACGAGCCTAAGCGCGCCAATTCGGCCGCCTCTGCCAGTGATAAACGAGACAATAATTGCGCCTCCGAAACCCGTCTCGGATCGGCACTAAACACCCCCGGCACATCACTCCAAATGGTGGTGTGTGAACTGCCCGCCAATAACGCCAATAAGGTAGCGCTAAAGTCCGAGCCATTACGGCCTAATAAGCGCGTGCGGCCTTGGTCGTCGCCGGCAATAAAACCGGTTACCACTAACACCTGATTGCTGCGCGCACTAAATAGGTTCACCAACAGTTGGCGAGAAGTAGCGTCGTCCACCTGTACCGGCGAGCCACTTACCCGTAAAAATTCACGGGCATCCAAAGGCGAAGATGTCACCCCTTGGCTGCTCAGTAATGCACTCAATAAACGGGCGGACCACTGCTCACCAAAGGCTTGAATAAAGTTACGCTGATAATCATCGAGTCGCTGGCTTTCTAGCACATGAGCGATGGTGTTGATGTCTACATCCAGTGCCGCTTGCAAGCGCTCAGCCTCAACTTCCGGCAATGTGCTCGTAATAAGCCCTTGCTGATAGCTGTATATGCCTTCTAGCGTGGTGGCAGCGGCACTGTCGCCGCTATCAAATAGATTAAGCAGCTCAATTAAGCGATTGGTGGTTTTGCCAGAAGCAGAGACCACCACCAGCGCATCGGTTTGGCCTTCGTTACTAATAATGTCGGCCACACGCTGCAAACCGGTAGCATCAGCCAAACTGCTGCCACCAAATTTATGGACCGGACGATTCGAGTTACGCGCTTCGGCTTTGTCTGGGCTTGAGGGCTGAGTCATTACTTGCTTAACACCTTAAATGCATTGTCAAAATCGGCGATTAAGTCCCGCGCATCTTCAATGCCCACAGACACCCGCAGCAGTTGATCATTAATGCCTGCGATCAGGCGATCCGCTTCCGGCATAGCTGCGTGAGTCATGGTGGCGGGGTGAGCAATCAAACTTTCGACACCACCTAAAGACTCCGCCAAACAAAACAGTTTCAGCTCGCCCAAAAAGGCGCGCATACCGGCTTCGTCTGTATCCAGCTCAAAGCTGAGCATGGCACCAAAACCCGACTGCTGACGTGCTGCCACTTCATGCCCAGGGCTGTCTGGTAAGCTCGGGTGATAAATGGCTTTGACCTCGGTACGCGTCTGCAAATACGCCAAGATAGCATCGGCATTTTCGCAGTGCTGGCGCATCCGCACCCCCAGTGTGCGCAGGCCGCGTAACGTTTGATAGTTATCAAAGGCCGGTCCAGTTACGCCTAAGCAGTTGGCCCACCAACGCAGCTCTTCCGCTAACTCAGCGCACGCCGCAATTACGGCGCCACCCAGCGCATCTGAATGGCCGTTAATGTATTTAGTGGTGGAGTGCACCACTAAATCCGCGCCCAAGGTCAGGGGCTGTTGTAAAATCGGCGATAAAAAGGTGTTATCCACCACGCTCAGCGCGCCCACTTCTTTGGCCGCCGCACACAAGGCGGCAATATCGACCACGCGCAGTAAGGGGTTAGACGGGGTTTCAATCCACAGCATCTTCGGCTTTTTTGCCATGGCGGCGGCCAATGCGACCTCGTCAGTTTGATCGACGTATTCCACTTTAAAGTGGCCTTTTTTGGCAAAGGCATTAAACAGGCGATGAGTGCCGCCATAACAATCGTGGGGTGCGATTAATAAGTCATCGGCGTTTAACTGTGAGGTGACGATCAGGTTAATAGTGCCGGTACCGTTGGCCGTTACCGCGCCGCCCGCGCCTTTTTCTAATTTGGTGAGCGCATCAATCAAGGTTTGACGGGTCGGGTTGCCCGAGCGGGCATAATCGAAACGGCGCTGCTTACCAAAGTCCTCAAACGAAAAGGTGCTGCTCAGATAAATGGGCGGCACTACGGCGCCATGCTGCGTATCCGTGTCAATGCCGGTACGAACCGCATGAGTTTGAGTCTGGTAATCTGGCATATGTTCTCCTTTGCCCACTGGCAGCCTGATGTATTAAATTTATTATAATTGCTTGCCCGCACAGTAACCCAGCGCAAGCAGGCCGTCAAGCCACCTAGACGTCCAAGCATCTAAGCTGTTGGATTGCCAATATAAGGTGTAGGGGTTACAATCTCGCTCGGATTTTTAACCTTTAATAACCTTGATGCGGGTAGATAATGAAAACTGAATGGAACGGCGACTATATCAGCCCTTACGCCGAGCACGGCAAAAAAAATGAACAGGTAAAAAAGATTACCGTGTCCATACCTCTCAAGGTGTTAAAGATATTAACCGATGAGCGCACCCGTCGGCAGGTGAATAACTTGCGTCATGCCACCAACAGCGAATTGCTGTGTGAAGCATTTTTGCATGCCTATACTGGCCAGCCTTTACCCCAAGACGATGATTTGCGAAAAGACGTACCCGATCAAATTCCGGCCCGTGCGCGAGATATTATGGCGAAACTCGGTATAGAGATTGAAGACTTTGACGTCGACGACGTAGAGTAAACCTCAGAACACAGAATACAAAAAAGCAGGAGCCCACTCATGTCGGCTCCTGCTTTTTTTATGTCTAATGTTTATGCTCGAGTCTGCTGTTTAAACTTAGCAGCTCAAACTGGGTGATTATTTATCACCCGCCCCTTCTGGCTTGATTAAGATGTTGGCCCAAGTGAGCTCGGGATCGCCCATCGTAATAAAATTAGGATTAATCAACGTCTCGCGTTGGTTGTAACTTAATGGCCCTAAATAGAGGTCAACAATACGCCCGCCTGCCTCTTCTACTATGCACTGAGTAGCACCCGTGTCCCACTCACCGGTAGGGCCAATACGCATATAGATATCCGCACCGCCTTCTGCCACCAAACACGACTTTAACGAGCTTGAACCTAGCGGCACCAGCTGATAATCGAGGGCTGTGGTGAGCCGTGCGCGCACCCAGTCGACATTTTGCCGACGACTAACGGTGATCCGAAGACTGCGCAGCGGTTTGCTCGCATCATAATGGCTGGCACTAATGGCACGGACTTGGCCATCCGCTTCTTTAAAGGCACCAAAGCCACGCGCCGCATAATACAGCAGATTATTAACCGGGCCATACACCACACCCAATACCGGCTTGCCGTGTTCAATCAAGGCGATCATGGTCGAGAAATCACCGCTGCCGGCAATAAATTCTTGGGTGCCATCCAGCGGATCGACCAACCAATAGCGCGGCCAGCTGTTGCGCTTCGCCAAGGGGGCTTCACAGCCTTCTTCCGATAACACCGGAATATCAGCAATATCGCGCAGCGCCACTTTTAAAAACTCATGCGCCGCTAAGTCTGCATCCGTCACCGGGCTATTATCGTCTTTATTTTGTGCTTGATAATCGCCACTGTTATAGAGCGACAAAATCAGATCTCCCGCCTCGCGGGCGGCGGCAATCACACTGGGTAACAAAGCAGGAACATCCATATTTACTCCTTTTTATTGAGCCAGTTTTGCAGCAAATATACACCACAAATGCTGCGGGCTTCACTGAAGTCAGGCCTTGCCATCAACTCATCCAGTTGATCTAATCGCCAAGGCACCACATCAAGTGGTTCCGGCTCATCCCCTTCTAGTTGTTCAGGGTACAGATCTCGCGCTAATAAGATATCCATTCGGCTACCAAAATAACCGGGCGCCAGCGTGACTTGCTTTAAGGGTATGAGTTGTCGCGCGCCATAACCCACTTCTTCCATTAACTCTCTATTACCCGCGACCAAGGCATCTTCACCGGGATCAATTAAGCCTTTAGGAAACCCCAACTCGTAACTGTCGGTGCCGGCACTGTATTCTCGGATCAATAAAATAGTGTGCTCATCCAGCATGGGCACCAGCATCACGGATCCGCGGCCACTGTTTTTCATGCGCTCATAAAGGCGCTCTACTCCATTGCTGAATCTAAGATGTACCGACTCCACCTTGAATAAACGGCTTTGTGCCACCAATTCAGTTGCGAGTATTTGAGGTTTTTGCTTGTTGTCCGCCACGTCTATTCCCATCTTTTGGCTAAGCCTACCCAGAGATTATCGCAACTTAGGGTAAACGTCTGCCTACAATATGATGACAAGCACGGATTAACCGCCAAAATCAGCCGGATGAGGTGGCTTCTGGTATCATTAATTTTTGAGCTTTACTCATTCATCACTACTAAAGAGCGAGCCAGATGAAAGCAGTAACTAGCAGTGTGCGGTTGGATAAATGGCTATGGGCCGCCCGATTCTATAAGACCCGCAGCCTAGCCCGCACCATGATCGAAGGCGGTAAAGTGCATTATAATGGTTATCGCAGCAAACCCAGCAAGCTGGTGGAAGTGGGCGATCTTGTGAAACTACGCCAAGGCAGCGATGACAGAGAAGTATTGGTGCTGGCGATCTCAGAGCACAGAGGCAAGGCCGAACAAGCCCAAGCCTTGTATCAAGAAACAGCCGAGAGCATTAAAAAGCGCGAAAAAAATGCCGAGGCGCGTAAGCTCAATACGCTTTTTGCGCCCAGCCCAGAGCGGCGGCCCGATAAAAAAGAGCGGCGCTCTTTATTAAAAATTAAGCACGGCCAAGAATAGGCACAAACAAAGCCGTACGTTAAACGCCTTACGCTATACGACATAAAACAGCGGAATGCTTTTACGTAAGGCGTACAGCGTTAGACATATGGCGTTAAACGAATGGCGCAAAGGCTTAACCTTGTTAGTCGGCATCGCGCCCCCATATTTACCATGACACCATTTACAACGACATCATTTACGACGAAATAGCTTACTACAAAATCACAGTGGCTTAAGGCCGAGACAGGATTGTTATGACTCATATCGACACATTACATCGTTACTTGTTCGACAACTACCAAGTGCGAGGCGAGCTGGTACAACTGCAGCACAGCTATCAGCAAGTACTGGCTTCGCAAAACTATCCGGTTCCGGTACAACGGCTGCTCGGCGAGCTGCTCACCGCCACCAGTTTGCTGACCGCCACCCTTAAATTTGAAGGCCACATTACCGTGCAGCTGCAAGGCGACGGCCCTGTGTCATTGGCGGTGATTAACGGTGATAACCTGCAGCAACTGCGCGGCGTAGCGCGCTGGGAAGGCGAAGTGCCAGACAGCGACCAGCTGTCAGATATTGTCGGCAATGGTTATTTAGCCATCACTATTACCCCGTTTGAAGGCGAGCGTTATCAGGGCATAGTGGAATTAGGCCAGCGTTCTTTAAGCGAAAGCCTAGAAAATTACTTCGCCCAATCGGAACAGCTCACTACTCGTATCTGGCTGTTTACCGACTTAAGCCACGACATGCCGCGCTGTGCCGGCATGCTGTTACAAGCCATGCCCGATGGCCAAGGCGACGACTTCTCGCATTTAGAGGCGCTCACTAACACCATTAAAGCCGAGGAGCTGATCAACCTAGACGCGCATGAAGTGTTATATCGCTTGTATCATCAAGATGCGGTGCGGGTGTTTGATCCACAAGCGGTGAGCTTTCAGTGCACCTGCTCGCGCGAAAAATGCGAACAAGCCTTACTGCAAATCGGCGAAGCCGAGGCGCTTGATGTCATACAAGAGCAAGGTAAGATCGAGATGAATTGTGACTATTGTGGTCAGCAATATGGCTTTGAAGAAACAGACATCAAGAGTCTGTTTAATGAGCCGCCCACTCTGCATTAATGGCGCACATTTAATAATGGGGCCTAGCGCCCCTTTTTTTATTCATTGAATGCCTAGGGTCTGTTGACCCTAATGTCTAAAACTTGAACTAAATCCGCTAATTAGCACAATTTTATTACTCGACCACCGGCATAAATCACATCTGCACCTATGCTTATTTAAAATTCCCCCTTCTGGAGATAACAATGACGCATCCGGCGCAGCAGTTAGACCTTTCCCAATACGGCATCCATGATGCGACCGACATCTTGCATAACCCAACCTACGAACAGCTATTTATTGAAGAAACCCGCAGCGATTTAAACGGTTATGAACAAGGAGTCGAGACTCATCTTGGCGCCGTGGCCGTCGACACCGGCATCTTTACTGGCCGCTCCCCTAAAGATAAATACCTAGTGCGCGACGATCTCACCCGCGACACCCTATGGTGGGCCGATCAGGGGAAAAACGACAATAAACCCATGAGTCAGCAAACCTGGACTGAACTCAAGAGCCTGGTTACCGAGCAATTATCTGGTAAGCGCTTATTTGTGATGGATACTTTTTGTGGCGCCAGCCCAAGTACTCGACTGGCGGTGCGCTTTATCACCGAAGTGGCTTGGCAGGCGCATTTTGTAAAAAACATGTTTATTCGCCCTACCGAGGCCGAGCTCGCCGACTTTGAGCCGGATTTTGTGGTGATGAATGGCGCTAAGTGCACTAATCCTAACTGGCAAGCCCAAGGCTTAAACAGCGAAAATTTCGTGGCCTTTAACCTCACCGAGCGGGTGCAGCTGATCGGTGGCACTTGGTATGGCGGTGAAATGAAAAAAGGCATGTTCTCCATCATGAACTACCTATTGCCGCTCAAAGGTATTGCCGCTATGCACTGCTCGGCGAACGTCGGCAAAGATGGCGACGTGGCTATTTTCTTTGGTTTAAGTGGTACCGGTAAAACCACGCTCTCCACCGACTCGGAGCGTGCGTTAATCGGCGATGATGAACACGGTTGGGACGATGACGGCATCTTTAACTTTGAAGGCGGCTGTTACGCCAAAACCATTAAGCTCAGCGCTGAACTGGAGCCAGAAATTTATGCCGCCATTCGCCGCGATGCACTGTTAGAAAATGTCACCGTGTTAGCCAATGGCAGTATCGATTTTAACGATGGCAGCAAAACCGAAAATACCCGCGTTTCTTACCCTATCTACCATATCGATAATATTGTTAAGCCCGCTTCTCGGGCCGGCCATGCCAAAAAGGTCATTTTCTTAACTGCCGATGCCTTTGGCGTATTGCCGCCGGTGAGTAAGCTCAGCCGCGAACAAGCTCAGTATCATTTTTTATCGGGTTTTACCGCCAAGCTGGCCGGCACAGAGCGCGGCGTTACCGAGCCCACCCCCACTTTCTCTAGCTGCTTTGGGGCCGCTTTCTTAAGCTTACATCCTACTCAATATGCAGAGGTGCTGGCCAAACGCATGGATGCGGTTGGCGCCGAAGCGTATTTGGTGAATACCGGTTGGAACGGCACCGGCCAGCGCATTTCAATTACCGCCACCCGCGCCATTATTAATGCCATTTTAGACGGCTCTATCGAAGAGGCAGAGTTTGTTGAGTTACCTTACTTCCAGCTCGCTCTTCCTCGCCACTTAGTCGGCATAGAAGACAATGCCATCTTAGACCCACGTAATACCTACGCCGAAACTCAGGAGTGGGAGACAAAAGCGCAAGCTTTAGCCCAGCGTTTTATCGCTAATTTCGAGAAGTTTACCGATACCAACGAAGGCAAGGCATTGGTAGCCGCAGGCCCACAGTTGTAGCTTTTTTGCTGGAAGAGTGTGCGGTGTAAATATGAAAGATAGGAGGGCCCTCCTATCTTTTTTTATTGGCCCAGTTTTTTAGCCAGCCATCGATATGGGCCGGCGGCAGAGGCTGAGAAATACCGTAGCCTTGTACCTGGGCGCATCCTAGCTGCTGCAAGCGTACTCCCTGCTCTGCACGTTCAACCCCATCGGCCATTACGTTCAATTTCAAGGTCGTTGCCAGCTGAATAACACTAGTAACCATGCTCAGATCGTGGGCATTGGACAATAAATCACGGATAAAACTGCGATCAATTTTAATGGTGTCTACCGGCAATTGGTTTAAATGATTCAAAGATGCATAGCCGGTACCAAAGTTATCCAACGACATGCTAATGCCTAAGCCACGGCAGCGCTGCAATACCGCCACCGCCGCATTGATATCCGCTAACACCGCACTTTCCTGAAACTCTAATTCCAGTGAGGACGCCAGTGATGAGGGATATCGCGCCAACAGCTCGCTCAGTTGTTCCGTAAAATCTGGATGCATTAACTGACCCGCCCCCACATTAACGCTAATCTTAAAAACCAGCCCTTGTTCACGCCAAGCACTCATTTGTTTGAGCACTTCTTCTATCACCCACAGCCCCAACTCCAGCTCTAATGGGCTATTCATGATCACCGGCAAAAAATCGGCGGGCATCAACAAGCCACGCTCTGGGTGTTGCCAACGTAATAAGGCTTCCAGCTTAACTACGCTTTGGGTATGCAAATCCACCGCGGGTTGGTAATAGAGTAAGAATTCATCACCGCGAAAGCCTGCTCTCACCTGAGAAAAATGCTGGTGTTGGCTTTGCTCTTGCTGATGCACGATGGCATCAAAGAACACATAGGCGTTTTTACCCTGCTTTTTAGCCTGATACATGGCTTGATCCGCGAAGCGCAGCAATAACTCCGCCTCATGAGCATCTTGTGGATACAGGGCCACACCGATACTGGCAGAGATATTCACAATGTCTTCATCAAGATCAAACGGTTGGCTGATTATTTTTTGTACCCGATTCAGTATTTCATCGCACTCTAAGCTGGAATGAAGAGCCGTAAATAACAAGGCAAACTCATCGCCGCCTAAACGCGACATGGCATCACAGCTGCGCGTGATTAAGCCGAGCCGACGACTCACTTCAATCAATAACTTATCGCCCGCCGCATGGCCTAAATTATCATTCACCGCCTTAAAGCCATCGAGATCCAAGTAACAGACCGCCAGCTGCCCTTCATTACGCTCAGCTGTGCTAATGGCGCGCTCTAGCAGCTCACCAAATAACAGTCGATTGGGCACCCCAGTTAAGGCATCGTGAAAAGCCTGATGCCGTAATTGAGCCTCATGCAGCTTCAAATAAGTAATATCAGTGAATACGGCCACATAGCTAAGTACGTTATCCGCTTCATCCTTCACCACAGTCACCGCTAATAACAGCGAATAGCTTTCACCATTTTTTCTCAAGCTGGTGAGCTCACCTTGCCAGTGATCGGCGGTTTTAAGATGCTCACATAATTCATGGTAGAGCTCTCGGTCTACCGACAAATGCTTAAGAAAAGCAGGATAGCGGCCTTTTACTTCTTCTAAGCTGTAGCCAGTAATGCGCGTGAAGGCGGGGTTGATATGAGTAATACAATGCTCAGCATCTGAGACCATAATGCCGTCGTAGCTAGACTCAAAAACATTGGCCGCTAGTCGCTGTTGGTGCGCTATCTCTTTTTGATCGCTAATATCATGGCCCACACATAAGGTATCGCCATAGGGCAGCTTAATATTGGCCCACTGCATAGTGAGGCGCTGACCATTGCGATGGTAAGGCCGCCACTCCTGAAACTCAGAATCGTTAGCGCCATAAAACGCGGCTTTCACTTGGCGCTGATCACTGGCATCCGGATAAAATAAATTCAGCGGTGCTGGGTGTTGCTTTATGTCATTACGGCTCCAACCAAACACGCGTTCACAAGCTTCATTCCACAAGATGCAGCGCCCCTCGGCATTAAAGACATTAATGGGAATAGGCGCATGATCAAATAATATTTTCAAGCGCTTGAGTAAGCGCTGTGAGGTATCTTCTCGTAGGTGATGGCTTGGCACAGGTGAGCGTGCTGGCAATGCTTCTTCTTGGCCGGCACCTTCTTGCGCTCCTATCTCTTGCCCCTTTTGCGCCTGGGCGTCGCGTTCTTGCCGTTCTCTCTCTTGCTCCCCTCTCTCCTGCCACAAGAGTGCCGCCTGCACCGCCAAAATATCCAGCAGCATGCGTTGCTCTGGGTTTAGCAAGGGTGCAGTAGTCTGGTATTTAAGCAGTATTAATCCGTGCAGCTCGCCGCGTACTATGGGCACGGCCACATAAGATTTTGAAGCCAGATCTGGTCCAGAAATGGCATTATAAAAAGATTTTTTCTGCCAAATAAATTGATAATCGGCAGCAGTCCATTTAGGTAATAACGGCCAACGTCGTCCCATCACCCGTCGCGGCGCAGGTTGTTGGTCGGAAAAAAACGCAAAACACGTGCCTAACGCGCCACTCGTTTGGCGCACTTGCTGACACAACTGCTGCCAGTCAGTATTTTCTACCGCCATCAGCTTGGTAAAGCCATGCTCAGAATCATCCTGATCATATTGCAGTCGCATATCCATGCTCATTATTGTTATCACTATGCTCAGTTAGCCAAGCACAAGCCCACATAGACAGGTGCCGCCCTTTACGAGATTAAGTAATAATCATAGAACATAGCGCATAGTTATGGCGTCTAGTTATGGAGCACAGTAACGGCGCATGATTATGGCGTGGGATGCCAGCATTCTTTGGCCACATCAAAAAAGCCTTTGGCCAGTACGCTAGCATGCTCATCGTTACGCATCACTAGCGCACCAAGGCGCGCCATAGCAGGTAATGCCAGAGGCCGAATTTCCACACCTGGCAGCTCGGCAAACAACACACTGCCAGCAGGGATCAGCGCGCATCCTAGGCTAGAGTGCACGGCGCGCATCAAGCGATACACAGAATTGGAGCTCAAGACCGGTTGCAACTGAATGTTTTGCTGGGCAAACAGCGTGTCGAGATAACGACGGAAATACATCCCCGCTTTAGGTAAACATAAAGGTAACTCGGCTAAGTCTGCCAAGGTAGGCGCGGCAGGAATGCGCTCACGCCAGCCCGGGCCAAAGGCCACCACCACGCCTTGCTCTGGCAGCGCCAAGCTGTTTAATCGCGCCAACACCTCAGTTTCAAAAAAGCCGCCACCGATATCAAGGCTGTTATTGGCTAAGCCCTGCAAAATCTCATCAGCGGTCATATCATTGAGCTCAAAACTCAAATGAGGATAACGCTGCTGCAAACGCACTAATATCGGGCTTAAGTCCATACAGCTTAACGGCACTAAACCGATGCGCACCGTACCGGTGAGGCTGCCTTTCATCGCTGCCACTTCTAATTTAAGGTTGTCATAATGGCTTAATAGCACCTGTGCCTGCACCAATACCCGCTCACCTTCGGGTGTAAAGCCTTCAAACTGTTTGCCGCGGCGGATCAGCAGCATTCCAAGCTCAGTTTCCAGTTGTTTAAGCCGCATCGACAGCGTGGGCTGCGTAACGTGGCAGGCTTGTGCCGCGCGGCCAAAATGGCGCTCTTGTGCCAAAGCACACAAATAATGCAGCTGTTTAATGTCCATAACCGGCTCGCCTTTAATCAATATAAAAGATGATTTGAAGATTCATTGATAGATAACATCAATCATCTTATCGATCCTTTCAATTAGATCACCTAAGACTGGCTGTCTACACTGATTTTATTGAGTTAGGCATTTATTCGCTGGGTTGAGTCTGGTTATGAGCAAAAAAATTAAACCGTATCAAGGCCCCGCCGGTGGCTGGGGCGCATTGTCATCCACCACCCGCTTTGTGTTTGGCAGCAAACAACCCGCGGCCAATATTCGCAACCTATTGCGGGCCAATAAGGTAAAAGGCTTCGATTGCCCAGGCTGTGCTTGGGGAGATGAACCGGGCAAACACTTTTCCTTTTGTGAAAACGGCGCCAAGGCCATTAGCTGGGAAGCCACCACCAAGCGCGTTACCCCCGCTTTTTTTGCCCAACATTCGCTCAGCCACCTATTGCGCCAAAGTGATTACTTTCTCGAATATCAAGGTCGGCTCGAGCAGCCCATGGTGCTTAATCGGGAAACGGATCATTACCAGCCTATTTCTTGGCAAGATGCCTTTGCGCTTATCGCCCGTCATTTGCAGGCGCTGGAGCATCCAGACCAATTAGAGCTGTATACCTCAGGCCGCGCCAGCAACGAAGCCGCCTATCTGTATCAATTATTTGGCCGCAGTTTTGGTACCAATAACTTTCCTGATTGCTCCAATCTCTGCCACGAAGCCAGCGGGGTTGCACTCACCCAAGCCATTGGCGTGGGCAAGGGTACCGTCACACTAAAAGACTTCGACGAAGCCGATGCTATTTTCGTGTTTGGCCAAAACCCCGGCACTAACCATCCGCGCATGTTACATAGCTTGCGCAATGCCGCCCGCAACGGCGCCGCCATTGTTAGCTTTAACAACCTAAAAGAAAGAGGACTAGAGCGATTCGCGGATCCGCAAAGCCCTATCGAGATGCTCACGCCCGCAGATTCGCGTATTTCCAGCCATTATTTTTGCCCGCGCTTAGGGGGCGATATGGCGGCGGTGCGCGGCATGGTTAAGCAATTACTGGTATGGGATAGTGCCGCCTTGGCTGAGGGCAAAGCAGGTATCTTTGACCGCGACTTTATCGCCGAGCACACGGTTGGCCTAGATGCTTATCTTGCCCAAGTTGCCGCCACCTCTTGGGCGCAGATCACCGAGCAATCGGGGTTGAGCCAAACACAAATAACTCAAGCAGCACGTGTGTATGCGGATGCTAAACGGGTAATTATTACTTGGGCCATGGGCATTACTCAGCACAAACATTCGGTTGCCACCATACAAGAGATCACTAACTTACAGCTGTTATGTGGTCAGCTGGGTAAGCCGGGGGCGGGCTTGTGCCCAGTGCGCGGCCACAGCAATGTGCAGGGCAACCGTACCGTGGGCATTAATGAACAACCCAGCAGCGCTTTTTTAGACAATTTAGAGCAGCACTTTAAGCAGCCGATGCCGCGCCACGCCGGACATAATGCCGTGGCGGCCATTCAAGCCATGCTAGACGGCCAGTCAAAAGTATTTATCGCCCTTGGTGGCAATATTGCAGCGGCGGCTCCCGACACCCATGCCACTGGGCGCGCCTTAACCAACTGCGCACTCACAGTACAAATTAGTACCAAGCTCAACCGCAGCCATTTAATGGCCGGCAAAGAGACGCTAATTTTGCCTTGTCTGGGCCGCACCGAAGAAGACGTGCAAGCCAATGGCCCGCAATTTATTACGGTGGAAGACTCGTTCAGCATGGTGCATGCCTCCCAAGGCGTGGGCAAGCCCAATAGCCCACAGCAACGTTCAGAAACCGCCATTGTGGCCGGTATTGCTCAAGCCATACTGGGGACCAAACCACTAGACTGGCTCGCCATGGCACAAGATTACAATTTGATCCGCGACCACATGGCCGCCACCTTGCCAGGTTTTGAGCAGTTTAATGAGCGCCTCACAACACCCGGCGGTTTTTATTTGGGTAACAGTGCCGCCCGTTATCAATGGCAAACCGCGAACGGTAAGGCAAATTTTGCCGCCACGTCGCTGCCCACTCAGCTGATCCCAGAAGCCATTACCGCCAAGGCCCAAGGCCTGCTATCTACCCTACAAACCCTGCGTTCCCACGATCAGTACAACACCACTATCTACGGCATGGACGATCGCTATCGCGGTGTTTATGGCCAGCGCATGGTGTTGTTTATGAACCCAGACGAAATAAAGCGCCGCGGATTAAAGGAAGGCGACTGGGTAGAGTTAAGCAGTGTCTGGCTGGACGATGTGGAGCGTAAAGTAGAGGGCTTTAAGGTGGTGGCTTATGATATTCCGCCGGGTAACGTGGCGGCCTATTACCCAGAAACCAACCCGCTGGTGCCCTTGCACAGCGTCGGCGATGGCAGTGATACACCTACTTCCAAAGCCATACCCATATTGATCCGCAAGCAAACCGCACCACGCCTGATTTAGCCAACAGGTTTATAGCCGAGCCTAGGTCGAACATTCTCGAATATTGTCGACCTGTGCTCTACGCTTGGGTAGCTCTAATGTGGAAACTAAGTTTGCAAGAATCAGAGTGAAAATTCAGTATGAAACCTTCAATGCGAAAACTCAGTATTAAATGGGAGTCATCATGAAATATGCTTTATTAACGAGCGCGCTGTTAGCCACCGCCCTCAGTGGCACGGCACTGGCGAACGATTTGAGTATTGAAATTCATCAGGTGGATGAGCAAGGAACCACTAGCTCGTTGGGCACCATAGCGGTGGCTGAAACCGACTACGGCCTGTTATTTACCCCCAATTTATCTAATTTAGCAGCTGGTATTCATGGTTTTCATATTCACGAACGCCCAGACTGCGGGCCGAAAAAAGGCGACGACGGTAAAGTAGTCCCCGCCGGTGCGGCAGGCGGTCATTTTGACCCAGAGAAAACCGGTCAACATCTCGGGCCTTATGATGCCAAAGGTCATTTAGGTGATTTGCCAGCCCTGTATGTGGATGCGGACGGCCATGCTAATTATCCCCTGTTAGCGCCTAAGCTTGAAAAACTCAGCCAAATTCAAGGCCGTGCCATCATGATCCACGCCGGTGGCGACAACCACAGTGACGATCCTGCCCCATTAGGCGGCGGCGGTGCTCGCATGGCATGCGGAGTGATTAAGTAATTTACATGTGAGGAGTGAATGGTGAGGCATGAGGTGATAAAGCAAATACCTCCTGCCATTGGTGCTTACCTCTTACGCCTCACATTCTCTTACCCACGCATAAAAAAAGAGCACTTAAAGTGCTCTTTTTTATCGGCGCTTGCCGCTATGTACTGTGGTCTTATGTTCTATGCCTTGGGCTTGTGGTCCAGCTCCTACAGAGTCGGTCATGACTCCGGTCGATAGTCTGCAACCGACTGAACATTTCGGTAAACTACTCGCCTGATATTGAACTCCAGGGTCTGTTGCGTCCCGAAACCACCTGAATATACAAGGACAATAAAAGATGTCATCAAGCGGCAAGCGTGATTTTTTGGAAGGGGTAAGAGATTTGCTGCCGATGGTACCAGGGGTATTGCCTTTTGGACTCATTGCCGGGGCCAATGGCACCAATCTGGGCTTCAGCCCCGAGATGACCATTGGCATGACATTGCTGTTTTTTGCCGGCTCGGCACAGCTGGCGGCCTATCAGTTGATTCAAGAACAGGCATTACCGGCGGTCATTATCTTCACCGCGTTAATGGTGAATATTCGCTTCCTTATCTATAGCGCCACCTTCGCCCCGCTGCTGCACTCATTGAAGACCCGCCACAAATGGCCTCTGGTATACCTGATCAGCGATCAGGCCTATGGGTTGTGTGCGACTCGCTTTACGCCCGAACAGAGTGACAGGGAGAAGCTTTATTATTTCGCCGGTACGGCAGTGGCGCTGGCGGTAAGCTGGGTTGGCTCTGTCATCCTCGGCCTGCTGGTTGGCGAGCAAATACCGGCCGAGTGGTCACTGGAGTTCGCCATTCCCCTGGCATTCATCGCCATGCTGGTATCGAGTATCCGTAACCGGGCATCGCTGATCACGGCGGTGTTTTCGGCTCTGGTGGCAACCAGCCTGATCCAGCTTCCCTATAACCTGGGCTTTATTGCGGCCATTATCGGCGGTACCACCATCGGCCTGATTGCCAGCTCTTTCATCACCAAAATCAGTCTGAAGGCACAAAGGGAAAACAATGGATAACCTGACACTCTGGTTGATATTTATCGCCGTCTGCATCGGCACCTTCGCCATTCGGCTGTCGTTCGTGCATCTTCATGGCAGGGGCAGCTTCAATATTGGTAAGCACCAGACCACATTGCAGCTGCTGGCTCCCGCCGTGCTGGCCGCGCTGTCCATCCCTGCCGTCATATTTCAGGATAAAACCACGCTGGACTCGGTGAGCGTCGCACAGATAACGGCGGCTCTGGTCACGGCCATACTGGCCTGGGCTTTCAAGGGGGTCTTCTGGCCCTTGTGTCTGGGCATGATTACCTTCTGGATTATGAAGTTTTACAGCTTCTAGCAACCCGTTCAGACTCGGCCTTGCCCAACAGAAAGCAAGGCCCTCCGCCATCCTCCTTGGTATGCGAAGGGAACCACTGCACCAGCCGTCGTCCAAATGCCAGAAACACCAAAGCCAGCCTCTGCGGCTGGCTTTTGATGCTCTGTATTAGGCTTGTGGCCCAGTTCCCAGCCTAACATTCGATTAAAATGCGGCCTTTGTGAGGCGTACCGATGGGATAAATCGGCTTGCAACAGGCTCCGAGGGTAACGGTCTGTTTGTCTCCAGCAGATGAAGCTATAGTAGCGCTTATCTTAAGGAGAGTGGTTGCAAAGATGCGGTTAAAATCCGCTTCTAACGCAATGATTCACCCCTTATAATACAAAATTAGCTTAGTCATATCTCAGAGGTAATATTTTGAGCAATCTAGTGCAACTCGACAGAACCGATCGCCGAATTTTAGAGCTGATGCAAGCTAATGGGCGCATTAGCAATCTGGAGCTGGCCGAGCGCGTTGGTTTATCGCCCTCACCCTGCTCTCGACGCGTAAAAGCCTTGGAAGATGCCGGCTTAATTGCCGAGCATGTCACCTTACTCAATGCCAATAAGCTAGGTTTAAGCTTACAAGCCTACATTCATATCTCGCTGGACCGCCATACTCCAGAGCGATTTGAGTCTTTCGATGCGGCCATTAACGGTTTTTCTGAAGTCTTGGAATGTGACTTAGTCACCGGCACCGAGGCCGACTATCAGTTAAAAGTGGTGGTGCGCGACATGGAGCATTATCAGCAGTTTTTACTGGGCAAGCTCACCCGCGTGAATGGCGTAACCGGCGTGCGATCCAGCTTTGTGCTGCGCCGTATTAAGCACGAAACCGCCCTGCCGCTGGATCATTTGGGCTAGCTTGGTTAAAACTTAAGTGTAAGAACTTAAGCACCAGCACTGAAACATAAGCATTGAACTATATGGCGTGAGGCGTAAGCCGATAAGGAGCAAGATGATGATGAACTGTGAACAGCACGACTATATCGAAATTGCCTGCCTGTATCGTTACCCCGTGATTTTAACGCTCAATTCGGGAGACGTGATTAATGGCATCGCCATAGATACCACTCACGATCCCAACCGGCAAGAATGCATCCAAGTGCTGGTGGAGCACAGGGCCATATTGGTGCCTTTAACCGAACTGATTAGCATGAAAAGTGCCACCTTCAATCCCCATTTTGACTACATTGCCTTTAACTAAATAACTACACTGGGTTTCTGACCGAGCCTTGGGAGCAAAAACAACGACTGCGGTAATACATCATGCCTTACTGGTCTGCCACAAAAGCCAGACGTCAGGCGATTTGTTTGTCCATCCTTTGACCATGACGGCTGATGTCGTGGCTATCAAATGTATGACCGACAACTCGGTAGGCAAGGCTTCGGCCAGCAGGACAGATAGCTCTTGCAAATGAGTTCACTCGGCTTTTTATTCCGCCATATCCAAAGACAAAAACAGGCGCCGCTCGCCGATTGGCACCGGCGGAGATCTATGCCATAAACCTCGGCCCATATTATCTTGCCAGCCTTCGCCTTTTAATAATGCCACCTCACCGACTGCTAACTGCTGCCAGTGTGTTGGCTGTTGGCTATTAGCTTCAGTATTACCTTCAAGTAAAAACCGGCGCTGCTTCGTATTTAGCCAATGGGTGCCCGGCCCTTGATAGGTGGTCACTAACCGACATGGCACCTGATCCACATGAAAACTTGGGCACATGGCCGTTTGTAGGCTCGCCAGCCGCAAACCTAGGTAATTCAGCTCAAATAAACAAGCAAACATATCCGCCAATTGCTGCACATCGGCGACAAAATCCTCATAGCCCGCCAGTTTCGGCAAAACAGCGCTCAGCGTCTCAGTCACACGGGTCACTGGCAGTAACTGGCGCACATTAATATGTAGCTGTTGCTGCGTTAAAGCATTGATATAACCAGCCGCCCCAGCGGGTACGGGTCTTTGCCAAAGAGCGAGTTGGCAGGCGTCTTGATAAATCTGGGTAAAGGCATCGGGGGTTTCACGGGTAAAGCAAATAGGCTCGTCGAGCGCAGTCACTGGCTGGGCAAACGTCATAGCTGAACATCCTAGTTCCAAGGGCAAGAAAGCGCTTACTATGACACTAGTTGTTATGTTATAACAACCGTATATTATCTATCAAACATCGGAATTAACCCATGCTTTCCCCTCATAGTCCTAATGATCCACGCCTGCCCGTCACCGTCTTATCGGGTTTTCTGGGTGCTGGCAAAACGACGGTTCTTAACCATGTGCTTAATAATCGCCAAGGCTTGCGGGTGGCGGTGATCGTGAATGACATGAGTGAAGTGAACATAGATGCGGCCACCATTAATCGTGAGGTTAGCCTGCACCGGGGCGAAGAGCAGTTAATCGAACTGAGCAATGGCTGCATCTGCTGCACCTTGCGCGAAGACTTGCTGCTGGAGGTGTCACGTTTAGCGAAAGCGGGTCGCTTCGATTATCTGCTGATTGAGTCCACCGGCATTGCGGAACCCTTACCGGTGGCAGAAACCTTTATTTTTAGCGATGAGGACGGCGTTAGTCTCAATACTATCGCGCGCCTAGATACCATGGTCACGGTGGTGGATGCGGTGAATTTTTTAGCCGACTTTAATGCCGCCGACGACTTACAAGACAGAGGCGAAAGCTTAGGCGAGGACGATGCGCGCAGCGTGACCGACTTGTTGATCGATCAGGTAGAGTTTTGTGATGTATTGCTGCTCAGCAAAACCGATTTAGTGTCTGCCAGCCAGCTGAGTGAGCTGCAGGCGATTTTGACCAGCTTAAATCCGACAGCCGAAATCATTGCCATCAGTCAAGGCCAAGTGGACATTAACCGCATCCTGAATACCGGTCGTTTTTGTTTTGAACGCGCCGCCAATGCCCCCGGCTGGATGCAAACCTTGCGCGGTGAACACACGGCGGAAACCGATGAATATGGCATTAGCAGCACGGTTTATCGGGCGCGCACGCCTTTTCATCCGCAGCGCTTCTATAACTGGCTGCAAGAGCCCGAACAAGCCGGCAAGTTACTGCGCTCTAAAGGGTTTTTCTGGTTGGCCAGCCGCCCCGACTTTATTGGCCAATGGCATCAAGCCGGGGGCATTGCTTATCACGGCGGTGCCGGCTTATTTTGGCAGGCCATACCCGAAGCGGACTGGCCTACAGAGCAGGAAAGCCGCGCCCATATTCACGCTAACTGGCAAGCGCCTTTTGGCGATAAACGCCAAGAGCTGGTGTTTATCGGCCAGCAATTAAACGCTCATGAACTGCACCGCCAGCTTGACGAATGCTTGCTCACAGAGCAAGAAATGGCGCTCGACTGGCAAGATTTACCAGACCCTTTCCCAGCCTGGGACTAATTGCGGGGATTATGACTCGCGACTGTCGGCTCTTGCTCAGGCTTCCTTCTTCTCAGCTGCTCAGCCACAATGGCCAGCAATTGTTTGGCCATTAAATAGACTTAGCGATGAAAACCAACCTGATCACCCGTGCCGGCTGGCATAAGCTGGACCTAGAGTTAAAAGAGCTATGGAAGGTAGAGCGCCCCGCCGTGACTCAAGCGGTATCAGAAGCGGCCGCCATGGGCGACCGCAGTGAGAACGCGGAATACATATATGGCAAGAAGCGCCTTAGAGAGATTGACAGGCGCATCCGCTTTTTGATGAAACGCTTGGAAGCGCTAAAAATCGTCGATTACGATCCGCGCCAAGACGGCAAGGTGTTCTTTGGTGCTTGGGTGGAGTTAGAAAACGAGGCGGGTGACGTAGTGCGCTATCGCATCGTGGGCAGTGATGAAATGGATCCGAAAAACAATTACATCACCATTAACTCCCCCATGGCTCGCGCCCTGATTGGCAAGCAAGTGGACGACGAAGTGCTGGTACAAACCCCCTCCGGCATCAAAGAATGGTATATCAATAAGATTCAATATCAGCCTTTTACAGAGCAGCCGTAAGCCGTCAGTTAGTTTAAGGTCAACGGCAAAACAGTTCCAGCTCACACGGCACCAGCAGTTAAAGCGTTGGGCTACAAGGTGTGGCGTCTTTTGTTTTTTTGCCGTCTTCCTGATGAACATCAGGATCTCGGTGTTGTTATTAATACTCAGCGCACCACCACGAGATACTGGGGCAAGCCCAGCATGACGACAATAAACAGTATCTGTTTTAGCCGATGGCTTGTCGCTGTCGTTTATGGCCTCCTTTCATTACCGCCCCCAACTGCTTCATAATAGAGCTCTCGGCTCACTCACTCGCCTACGAGCTATTTCTCAAATCTTGAGCCGAACGAACTTTCATTCAGCCCTGTATTGCTTCTGCACTACGGCTGGCTTTAAGCACATCGCCTTTTGTTATTGGCTGCGTGAACCACCGCGGTCTGGAGTAGTAAAGATGTCGAATATCAATCACGCCTTGGCCACCGAGCTGAGTGTCGCTAAATCTCAAGTGGATGCCGCCGTTAAGCTGTTGGATGAAGGCGCGACCGTGCCTTTTATTTCCCGTTATCGAAAAGAGGCCACTGGCGGCTTAGATGATACCCAGCTGCGTAACCTCGACAGTCGGCTGCATTATTTGCGCGAGTTAGAAGACAGACGCGCCGTGATCCTTCACTCCATTAGTGAGCAAGGCAAACTAAGCGAGGCACTGAAAAAAGAGCTGCTTAACGCCGATACCAAGACCCGTCTCGAAGACCTTTATTTGCCTTATAAACCTAAGCGTCGCACCAAAGGTCAAATAGCCATTGAAGCGGGCTTGCAGCCCCTCGCTGATGGCTTATTTAATGACCCCACGCAAGATCCGCAAACGATGGCCGCCCGCTTTATTAATGGGGACGCAGGCGTAGCGGATGAAAAAGCCGCCCTCGATGGCGCTAAATATATCTTAATGGAGCGCTTTGCCGAGCAAGCCGATTTGCTAGAAGCAGTGCGCCAATATTTACAGCAGCACGGCCAATTACAGGCCCGCGTTACTGCGGGACAAGAGCAAACCGGCGCCAAGTTTAAAGACTACTTTGAGCATCAAGAGCCCATCAGCCGCGTGCCATCGCACCGTTTGTTAGCCATGTTGCGTGGCCGCAATGAAGGTGTGCTGAGCTTGTCGCTTATCGTGGAAACCGAAGCCAGCACTCTTTCTCAAAAAGCCACCGCTCATCCCTGCGAAGGCATAGTGGCGCGCTTTATTGGCTGGCAAGCCCAAGGTCGCGCCGCCGATACGTGGCTGGCTGGCGTAGTAAGCTGGACTTGGCGGGTTAAGTTGTCGCTACAGATGGAAACCGAGCTGTTAGGCCATGCCCGCGAGCAGGCAGAAGTAGAAGCCATCAAGGTATTTGCCCTCAATATGCAAGACTTGCTGATGGCCGCACCCGCAGGCGCGCGCGTCACCATGGGCTTGGATCCGGGCATTCGTACCGGCGTTAAAGTGGTGGTGGTAGATGGCACCGGCAAGCTGTTGGCGCAAGATACGGTTTATCCGTTTGCTCCCTTTAATAAGGTAGAGCAAAGCTTACGCTCCTTGGAGGTATTGTGCCGCGCCCATAACGTCAGTTTGGTCAGTATCGGTAATGGCATCGCCTCGCGGGAAACCGAGCGCTTGGTAGAGCAACTGATCAAACAAAGCCCAGAGCTAAAGCTACAAAAAGTAGTGGTCAGCGAAGCTGGTGCCTCTGTGTATTCGGCTTCTGAATTAGCCGCCAATGAATTCCCGGACTTAGATGTATCGCTGCGCGGTGCCGTGTCTATCGCTCGTCGCTTACAAGATCCGCTGGCCGAGTTAGTAAAAATCGACCCTAAAAGTATCGGTGTGGGCCAATATCAGCACGATGTGTCGCAAACGCAGCTGGCCCGTAATCTGGATGCGGTAGTGGAAGACTGCGTAAACGCCGTGGGCGTAGATGTAAACATGGCCTCGGCACCTTTGCTGACGCGCGTCTCTGGCTTAACGCCCACTTTGGCGCAAAACATCGTGGCTTATCGTGATGAACAAGGGGTGTTTACCGAGCGTAAACAGTTATTAAAAGTGCCGCGTTTAGGGCCTAAAGCCTATGAGCAATGTGCCGGCTTCTTGCGTATTCGTGATGGTAAAAACCCACTCGATGCCTCCGCGGTGCACCCTGAAGCCTATCCGGTAGTAAACCGTATAGCCGCGGATTTAAAGCAGCCGGTGCAGGCCATTATTGGTAACAGCGAATTGCTGCGCAAACTTAGCCCACAAAACTACACGGACGCGGCCTTTGGTTTACCGACGGTGCAAGACATATTAAAAGAGCTGGATAAACCCGGCCGAGATCCGCGCCCCGAGTTTAAAGCGGCGCGCTTTATGGAAGGCGTAGAAAAACCCAGCGACCTTGAGCTCGACATGGTGTTAGAAGGTGTGGTGACCAACGTCACTAACTTCGGTGCTTTCGTAGATATTGGCGTGCATCAAGACGGTTTGGTGCATATTTCCGCCCTTACGGATCGCTTTATTAAAGACCCGCGCGAAGTGGTCAAAGCCGGCGATATCGTAAAAGTAAAAGTGATGGAAGTGGATCTGCAGCGTAAACGCATCGCGCTCACCATGCGTCTTGAACAAACCGCCGCCGATCACGGCAGTGGCAATGTGCGCACCGATCGCAGCAATGACCGCAAGCCAAGCCCGCAGCGAGAAAGCAGCCCTGAGCGTAATCAAAGCAATCAGCGCCCAGCGGCTAACAACCAAAGCCAACCACGCCCTGCCCGCCCAGAACAAGCAGCTCCCCAAGGCGCCATGGGTGCGGCACTCGCAGCGGCTTTACAGAAGAAAAAGTAAGATCTGCGTGACAGACAGGCCCAGAGTACTCCGGCCTGTCTGCATAAAGAATAAGGTTAGGCCGGTGTTAAGTCGCCGACACGCCATGAACCCGTCCGTGGCGCTCCGCTGCGCCACCTGACCGCCGAGAATGCCGGAACGGCAGGAGCATTTTTCGGCTTTGGCGCGGAGGGTCGGCGGAGCAGAACCCTTTAACCTCTTGGTCTTACATACGAGCTCTGTCGAATAAAAGCTCAACGTGATACCTGATTCCCCATGCCCCTCAGCCTCATTTAATGCCTAAACTGAACCTAGTAAGCACAAGGTGAGGAGCACGGTAATGAAAGAGCGTCACGATGGCAAAAGTCTGTTCGGGGTGATCCCACGGGGAGCATCTTCTGGGGTGGAGCGCAAGCCGTGGATACCGAATGGAGCAAGAGAGCGGGTGATGTTCATGAATAAAATCCAATGCTTACTTCACACAATGTTTGTTGTTTTTTTGCTTTTATTGAGCAACCCAGCTAATGCGAAAGTGTACAGCTCCAAATTGATATCATTTAATAGCTGGCCTGCCTGGACCATTTATGGACAAAAACAAGTAGAAAAAGATTTTGGCAATTATAAAGTCCTGCAAGGTGGCAATCGATTAAGAATAGACAAGCAGAAAGGATTAAGATTTTATTTACCTAAAGGCTCTCTCGGCAGCTCACAGGGCGGGGGAATCATAAAATCTTCCATTGTAAAAAAAAGCAACTACAGCTTTTCTTTTGATATTAGATTTGATTCTAGATTTCCATGGAGCAAGGGTGGGAAAATTCCAGGCTTGAGTGGTGGCAAGGGCTATACCGCAGGCCACCCCGCATGGAAGGGTGACGGATTTAGTATACGAATCATGTGGAGAGAGGGGGGACGGTTAATTCCTTATGTATACCATATGGATCAGCCAGGTAAGTACGGAGATACTTTTGGAGCGACCATAGGATACCTAAATAGCAAGGAAACCTTTAATATCAGATATTGGGTGAAGCTGAATAACGGAAATAAAAAAGATGGAATTTTAAAGATTTTTATCGACAATGTTCTTATGTTTGAAAAAAGAGACATTAGATTTAAAAATAACGAAAGTAAAATCGACACGGCTCATATCTCTGTATTCCCAGGCGGCGGAACTAACGATTGGAAAATGACCGGAGATGGTTATATAAGAATAGATAATATCAAATGGCAATGATTAGGGTCTGTTGACCGACGCCGACGACTTGCTTCGGCTGGCCAGAGAGCTGGCCTTGCAGCTGGATCCGAGGCAAACCTCTGCCACTTGGCCGCATTCGGTGTAAAATACGCCTTTCCCCTTGCACCTGGAGCCCTCATGACCGTCACCATAGCCCCCTTCGACACCGAACATCAGCCACACATTCGCGCTATTCGCGAGGCGGTATTCATACAAGAACAGGGGGTGTTACCCGAGCTGGAGTTCGACGGTCTGGATGCCTCTGCCATGCAAGTGCTGGCGGTGGTGGACGGCCAATATGTAGGCACGGGCCGCATGTTGGACGATGGCCATATTGGTCGCATCGCTATTTTGCGCCACTATCGGGGCTTGGGGCTGGGTGCCAAAGTGGTACAGGCGCTGATCGCCGAGGCCACTCGCCTGAGTTATCCGCGGGTATATCTGGGCGCGCAAACCCACGCCGTCGACTTCTATGCCAAGCTGGGCTTCACCCCCTATGGTGACGAGTTTATGGATGCCGGGATCCCGCACCTGTCCATGGAAAAGTCGTTAATCTGAATGTCGGCGCCAAGACCAGCGCCGAGTTCTCTGACTGACCCCGGGTGTGCAGCTGTGCGATAATGGCGTTCTTTGCCACCAGCCGGGTTTGCCATGCGCCTCGATAAATTCATCTGCAAGAGTACCGAGCTGAGCCGAACCGAGGCCAGACGCGTCATCCATGCCGGCGAGATTATCGTCAACGGTGAAATAGTGACCAATGAGGCGACCCAGGTACATGAAAACAACCTGATTACTCTGGCCGGACGGCGGCTGGTCGCCCGGCCCTCCCGTTACCTCATGATGCACAAGCCAGCCGGCACCCTGTGCTCGAACGTGGATGGTGTCTATCCGTCGCTGTTTCATCGGCTGGATATCGACCGAGCCGATGATCTGCATATCGTCGGCCGTCTGGATGCGGATACCACCGGCTTGGTGCTGCTCACAGACGACGGGCGCTGGTCTTATCACATTACACATCCAGATAGCGGCTGTAATAAGGTGTATCGGGTGACACTCAGAGACTCACTGACCCCAGACACCGCTCAGCTGTTTAACCAAGGTATTCGCTTACAAGGTGAAGCTAAGCTCACCTTGCCGGCTCAATTAGAGTCGGTGACACCCACCGAGGTGCTGCTCACCATTGTTGAGGGCCGCTTTCATCAAGTGAAACGTATGTTTGCCGCCGTGGGTAATAAAGTAGTGAGCCTGCATCGTGAACAAATTGATCAGCTGCGCTTAGATGTACCAGTAGGCGAATGGCGTCATTTAACGGCAGAGGAAGTGATGAGTACTAGCGGTCAGCCGTAGGCTATACGTCAACGGATTAGGCTTTCTTGACCTTGTAGATACCCCTATTTTAAGCAAAGAGTATTCGGCACGGTTTGTTCTCTAAAAATCGCCAGCTACGCTGTCCCGCCGAATAAATTGGCGGCTACAAGAGACGATTATTTTGTAGGAGCCAATTTATTCGGCTCGGTCTGTGTTTAAGTGCAAACCCATTTTACTACGCAGAACCGGCGAAGTCCTCTTTACTAAAGAGACGACCGGCTACAAGTGAGCAAAAGTGGCGGCTACAGCGCAATTTCCATTTATCAGCAAAAGAGTCTGTATGTTATTTCCGATTATCATGGCGGGCGGCCATGGCTCCCGCCTGTGGCCCCTGTCGCGCCAGCAACATCCCAAGCAGTTTTTAACGCTGCTGGATACAGACTGGTCTTTGTTGCAAGCCACACTGCTGCGCTTACAGGGGTTAGCCACGCAGCTGCCCTTGGTCATTTGCCATGAAGATCACCGTTTTTTAGCCGCCGAGCAGTTGCGCCAACTGGCTCAAGCTCATCCGCAGTCGCTCACAGCGGCGCAAATTATGCTCGAACCTATGGGACGCAATACCGCACCCGCGCTGGCCGTAGCCGCCTTATATGCCGAGCAAACCGCTGTCGCTATGCTGAGTGAAACTGGCGCTAGCCCTACGGTGACTGACACAGATGCCATCATACTGGCGCTGCCCGCCGATCATGCCATCTCTGATGTGCCCGCCTTTCAAGCGGCAATCAAGGCGGCATTGCCCTTGGCTCAAGCAGGTAAACTGGTCACCTTTGGCATTACACCTACCCACGCCGAAACCGGTTATGGGTATCTGCGTCGCGGGGCGCCCATTGCCAACACTGCTGGGTTTGTGGTGGAGCAGTTTGTGGAAAAACCAGACCAAGCCACCGCCGATGGCTATGTGGCGGACGGTAACTATGACTGGAATAGCGGTATATTTATGATGCAAGCCAGCCGTTATCTGAGCGAATTAGCCCGCTGGCAGCCAGAGGTACTGGCCGCATGTCGGGCGGCGCTGGCCAAGAGTGAGCGCGACTTGGATTTTATCCGCCTAGATGTCAGCTCATTTGCCGCCAGCCCTGATATTTCTGTCGATTACGGCGTGATGGAGCACACCTCAGAGGCAGCCATGGTGGCCCTGGCCGCCGGTTGGAGCGATGTGGGCTCTTGGTCGGCTTTGGCTGAGCAACTCACTCCTGATGCACAAGGTAATACCTTGCGCGGCGATGTGTTAACCGAGCAGATCAGTAACAGCTTGGTCATGGCCGAGCATCGCTTAGTGGCGGCGTTAGGCGTGCAGGATTTGGTGATTATAGAAACCAAAGACGCTGTGTTGGTAGCTCATAAAGATCGTGAGCAAGAGGTTAAACAACTAGTGGCACGGCTGGCGGCAGCTGGCCGAACCGAGCACATTATGCATCGCGAATGCCATCGCCCTTGGGGTAAGTTTGATGCCATAGACAGTGGCGATCGCTATCAGGTAAAGCGCATTACCGTGAATCCGGGCGCACGTTTGTCACTGCAATTACATCATCACCGAGCCGAGCATTGGGTAGTGGTGAGTGGCACGGCCCGCGTCACTCTGGGCGATGAGGTACGGTTGGTCAGTGAAAATCAGTCGGTGTATATTCCCGTGGGTCAGCTGCATGCGCTAGAAAACCCGGGCAAGCTGCCCTTAGAGCTAATAGAAGTGCAGTCGGGCGCTTATTTAGGGGAAGACGACATAGTGCGCTTTAGTGATAGTTACGGCAGAACCGAGCGCGGGACGCTTTAAGCTGTCCGCCATACGCCAAGAACAAATAGCGTCGGGCTTTGGCTTATCGCTTACGGCTTAAGAGATAACACCCAAACCCACGCATTGTCCGAGGTAGAATGTGCAGCAGATCCGGCGATGACGGATTGCAGGGCTTAAAAAATCCCTACATCCGTGCAATATGTGAACCGGCGCCGCTGATTAGCTTTTACCATTAAGGTCCCTTCCAGATCTGATCACTATTTTTCCGTGGATTCCGTGTTCTTCCGTGGCAAAAATAGGTTTTTTATCTTTTGAATTCAGCTAAATAAAGAAGGCAAGCAATGAAAAAAGTATTGGTGATTGGCTATGTGTGGCCAGAGCCTAACTCGTCGGCGGCGGGCAGCCATATGCTGTCGATACTGCAGCTTTATAAGCAACAAGGCTGGCAGGTGGAGTTTGCTACGCCAGCGCAGCGCACCGAGCATATGATAGATCTGGCAGCTGAGGGTATTAGCAGCCAAAGCATAGTGCTCAATTGCGACAGTTTTGACTCTTATATCGCCCAGTACGCACCTGATATCGTCATGTTTGACCGCTTTATGATGGAAGAACAATTTGGCTGGCGAGTAGAAAAACACTGCCCTAATGCGCTACGTATTCTCGATACCGAAGACTTACAGTGCTTACGCCATGCCCGCCATCAGGCCCATAAAGCTAATCGCGAGATGACCACTGCCGACTTATTTAGCGATATTGCCAAGCGTGAAATTGCCGCCATTTTACGCTGCGATCTGTCGCTGATTATCTCAGATTTTGAAATGCAGCTGCTGCAAGACACCTTCAAGGTCGATGCCCACTTACTGCAACATCTGCCTTTTATGGTGGATTTAGCCCAATTGCCAACACAAACGCTGGGCTTTAATGAGCGCCAGCATTTCATGACCATAGGCAACTTTCGCCACGCTCCCAACTGGGATGCGGTGCTCTATTTACAGCAAATTTGGCCGCTGATCCGCCAGCAATTGCCAGAGGCCGAGCTGCACATTTACGGCTCTTACCCGCCGCCCAAAGCCACCGCCTTACATAATCCTAAAACAGGCTTTTTAATTAAAGGCTGGGCAGATGATGCATTTGTAGTGATGGAGCAAGCACGGGTTTGCTTAGCACCCTTGCGCTTTGGTGCCGGTATTAAGGGTAAGTTATTGGACGCCATGATTATGCAAACGCCAAGTATCACCACCACCATTGGCAGTGAGGGCATGCACGGTGAGCTGACATGGCCGGGCGCCATTGTAGAAGTTGGCATGGATGCAGAAGGCGCACAAGCGTTTGCAGATGCGGCCGTGGCTTTGTATCAAGATGAAGTGCGCTGGCAGCAAGCGCAGCGGCAAGGCACAGCACTCTTAAAACAACGCTATGATGGTGAGCAATTAGGCGAGCAGTTAATTAACCGTATTACGGAGATCGCAGGCCAACTTGATGCGCACCGCTTAGCCAACTTTACCGGCAGTATGCTGCGTCATCACAGCATGATGAGCACCAAGTATATGTCGCAGTGGATTGCCGCTAAAAATGCCTGAGCGTGAGGCATTCTTCTCACTTAAAGAGGCAAGCTAAGCCGGCTGGTCGTTTGATTAGCACTTAACCAGTGCGAAAATTCAGCCAATGGCATGGGGCGGCCAAATAAATAGCCCTGAAAGTGCCGACAGTCTAAGTCCAATAACTGATGATATTGCTGTTCGGTTTCTACACCTTCGGCAATCACTTCTAGCTGCAAGCTGTCGGCCAGTGCACAAATGGCCTTGATAATCGCTAAGCTACTGCTGTTTTCTGGCAGCTCGCGCACAAAAGATTGGTCAATTTTTAACTGATCCAGCGGCAGCTTCTGTAAGTAAGATAATGATGAATAACCGGTACCAAAATCATCAATCGAAAAACGGATGCCATGCTCTCTAAGCTCGTGCATACGAGCAATGGCCGCCGACATATCATCGAGTAACATAGTTTCAGTCAGCTCGAGTTTCAGCCGATGCGGATCTGCCCCCGATTGCGTTAGAAACTCAAGCAAGGTTGCCACAAAATTAGGTTGATACAGTAACCGAGCACTGAGATTAACAGCCAAGGTGAGTGCAGCTGTATCCGGCTCTCGCTGCCACACAGCCAGTTGTTGGCAAGCTTGCCGTAGCATCTGCAAGTCAATCTGCTCAATCAACCCCGCCTGCTCTGCCACCTCACTAAAGACACCGGGCGCCAACACACCACGCTGAGGATGCGCCCAACGGGCCAGCACTTCGGCACCCGTCGCTTGGCCGCGGTCATTGAGCTGGGGCTGAAAATGCGGAATAAATTCTTCGGCCTGCAAACCTCGGCGAATATCTTCTTCAAGCAACAAGCGCGTGCTCACCGCCTCCTGCATCGCGGGGTCAAAAAAGCGTATCCGCTCCTCAAACGAGGATTTGCTCTGCTGCATCGCCAGCTCCGCATGCTGGATAAGCTCATCCACCGAATAAGCGCCGTCTTTAAATAAGGTAATACCCAAGCTCGCGCCTCGGCGTAACTCCAGTAACCCAATGGTATAAGGCTTGCTCAGTAGGTGATGGATGCGCCTTGCATATTGTTCGGCTCGGTCGGCAGCGTGCTGATGATCGGTACTGAGGTTTTCAATCACGATCACAAATTCATCGGCACCCAAACGGGCCACCGTATCACTGGTATACATAGCCTCACTCAAACGAGTGGCGACCTGACACAAAAGCTGATCACCGGTGTGATGGCCATGCAGGTCGTTAATGCTTTTGAAACTGTTTAAATCAAGAAACAGTACCGCCCCATAGCGCCCGCTGCGACTTGCCGTATCCATCACACGCTGAATGCGCTCCAGCAGCAAACTACGGTTAGGTAAACCGGTTAATGCATCAAAAAAAGCCAAGTCTCGAATACGCTCTTCCGAGGCCTTACGCTCACTAAGATCTTCCATTGAGGACACATAATGGGTGATCTGACCTTGAGGGCTGCGTACTGCGCTTATCGACAGCCATCCCGGATAAACATCACCATTTTTACGTCGGCTCCAGATCTCCCCTTGCCAACGCCCTGCTTCCACTAGCTGCTGCCACATGGCTTGATAGAAAGACGCTTCATGGCGCCCAGATCTCAACAGGCTGGCTTCTCTGCCCACGACTTCAGCTATCTGATAGCCAGTGATGTCTGTAAACGTCTGATTAATTCTAAGAATACGATTGTGCGCATCTGCGACTAACAAGCCTTGGCGAACTTCAAATGCCGTCGCGGCAATGCGCAGTTCTCGTTCATCTTGAATACGGCGTTTAATATTCTCGAGCATCCAACCGAGGCATACGGTGGCCAGCGGCATTACCAGCAACATGGGCAGGCCCATTTCTAACGCAATGGAGGACCGATTGGGAATGGGCAGCAAAGCAAAGTGCAATAACAGGGCTGTGTGTACGACTAAGCCAAAACAAAACAGTGAAACTATGCCTTTGCCGACTTTATCGCGCTGTTGTAAATGGCGATAAACTAAGCCTAGCAACACAGAAAAAGCGATCACGATCAGGCCGCCACTCATGCCAGCACCACCCAACCAAATGCGATAGCCAGCGGCAATCACCCCGGCAATACCTGCCACTAAGGGGCCACCCACAAAAGCGGCAATGCTTAAGATTACGCTGCGCGCATCAAATACCCAGCCCGCCTCCAGCTCAATGGCGATGCTCATGCCCACCACACAGGCGATACCGAGCAGCACACCACTGACAAGCTTTGCAGCATTATCATGGTGCTCCCAGTAACGAGAATTCAGCGTCATCAGCCAGCATAAGGCGAGCAACAAAGCAGAGTGTTCCACAAAATGGACAATCAACAGTATAAGTCCCTTTATCCTGAACGTTCGGTGCGAAAATAAGACTTAAATGCAAATAACGAGTTTATTCGACAACGGAGTCCAAGTGAATACGACTCTCACACCAGTGCCATATTGTTAATAGCAGTCGTTTTTTTTAAAAACAGCCGAACTACTCGGCTAGCACGCTCAGCTATCACCGCGCCGTCACACCAGGAAACGGTTTCGCTTGACCCTGATTGGTCATTGTTTGTAACATAAAAACGCAGTAATTCAAGAAGTTAAAGTAGGCTCGCCGTTTATTATTATTTATCGCTGTGATTATGCTGGTCAGCTTAGTCATATTAATGGCGTTATAAGCTGAGCAATATAATAATTAAACTTTCGCTATTCCCTAAGTAAGGAGCCACATATGCCTAACTATCACGCATCGCCTACGACACAAACTGACCGAGCAGCCGGTGCCATTATGGGTGCCTTTATTGGCGATGCTTTAGGCGTGGGCCCGCATTGGTATTACGACTTAGCCGAGCTGCGCCGTAAATATGGCGACTGGATTGATGATTACACCACGCCTAAGCTGGGCCATTATCACGAAGGCTTGAAGGCCGGTGAACCGTCGCAATCAGGGGTTATTTTACGCTTAACCCTAGTCTCGCTGATTGCTCACCAAGGTTACAAACAAGCTGATTTTTGCCAACGCTTAGAGCAAGACTTGTTTACGCAGCTAGATTTTACCAAGCTTGATAGCAGCGCCAAACAAGGCCCAGGCGGTTATACCAGCCAGTCGATACGCGAAACTTGGCATAAGCGTGTGCAACTGCAATTACCTTGGGAAAAATGTGCAGGCACGGCCGACAACACAGAAGCACTAGAGCGCACCTTAGGGATTGCCGTCTGTTATGCGGGCCGGCCTAAGTTATTAAACGCGGCCGTCTGCGCTAACACCCGACTAACGCAAGATGATGAGATGGTATTAGCGCATACCTTGGCGTTTAACGGGTTGCTGGGCTTACTTATTGAAGGTCACGCGTTAGATGCAGCCCTTAGCGATAAATTACTGGCACAAGTGGATCAAGGTGAGCTGCCCTTTTGTTTACCGTCTGCTACCCACGCTGACCAAGAGCTCGATTTGGACGATTTGTCAGAAACTAACTTAAGTTGTGCCGATGCCCTGCTTACGCCAGCTTTCATGGCTAATTTGGCAGCGAGCTCAGAGACGCGCATCGAGCCCGCTTGGCGGGTATCAGAAGCTTATGGCATGGCCTGCTCTATTTATCAGCTAGTGCCGGCAGCCTATTATTTAGCGGCACGCTTTAGCGATGATTTTGAGTCAGCGGTATTACACGCCATTAATGGCGGCGGCCACAATATGGCCCGCGCCATGCTCACCGGCGCGTTAGTCGGCGCACAAGTGGGCTTATCGGGGATACCGCAGCGCTTTATTGATGGCCTAGCCAATGGCGAGGAGTTAGTGAAACTGGCCAAGCAGGTGGCAGAGATAAATACATGTGAAGAGTGAAGCGTTAGGTGTGAGGCGGAAAACCGCGCCGCAGCACTGGGTTTAAAGCCGTCTTCCTGACGCACGTCAGGACCTCGCCCTTAAGATTGTAAAGCAGATACCGGGCCCGTCATACTGGGCCACGACCCAGCACCGGCATAACAGATTTGTTGACGCATGGCTTACGGCGTATAGCGTAAGAACGGTCCGCAGGGCTAGCGCGTAAACTGCGCATAGATGGGGTTGTGATCTGAGACGGTGGGCGTGTTGATGGCGATGGCCGAGCGCAGTTTTAAATCCCGATAAAAAATAAAATCCAAAGGCTGTTTACGATAGGTTTTAATGTATTTTGCATCTTCCATGACCGCTCTTTTTAAGCCCATGGCGCGACAAAACTGTGCCAAATACAAACGTCGCGAGCGGCTCCAAACGTTAAAGTCTCCCGCCACAATTAATGGCCCTTTATGTTGCAGCAGCACTTGGCGCAATACGGCAATTTCATGGTGAAATTGGCCGTGGCGCACAAAGTTAATGGCATGAATGTTAGCCACTAATAAGGTATCACCGCTTTTTAACGAGTGATGGGTAATCACTTGGCTCTTGTGGGTGGCAAACGTCAGTTCGCGGCCGTGGCTGAGCACGGTGGTAATGTCGTCGAAGGCGCATTGGCCGGCGGTGAGCACACCAAATAAGTGGGTTGGCGTTTGAATGTTGGGCGAAACCGCATACGACCAGCCGTCTAATTGCAGGCGTTGACTGAGCGCCAGCTTAGCCTCTTGCAGTAATAATAAGCGGGTAGGAAATTGCGCTAACAGTTGTGTTAAACACAGCTGAAACTCCGGACTCAAGGTCAGCTTTTGCGTATTCCAACACATAACGCCCAGCTCGTTATCATCCAGCGGCTGATGTTGGTGCACTAACTGATGGGGCGCTATTCGAGGGCGAAGCATAAATGACTGTCCTGCCTTAGCAACAAAGATACGGCTATCTTAGCAGAAGCCACGGCCGCGCTTCTCGGCAGCTTTTGCTGAGTCCACGCTATTTACGGCTAAAAAACCCTTTAAGTTCACATTTTAGTGCTAATTATGTACACTTGGTGCGTTCATGCATTGTATAAAGTGAACTGATGAAATCTTCAGAACCCCGAACGAATGATAAACGTCTCGTGGCTAGCCTTAGCGGCGGCTTCCTCCTGCTTTTCGTAATACTCGCCCTGATTGACTTAGAACAGATGACCCAGTGGATAAACGTCAGTTTTTCTTGGGTGATAGGTTTTTTTGGCCCGCTGTGGCAAGTCTGGATGCTGGCAAACTTAGTGATTGCCCTAGTGCTGGGCTTTACGCGCTACGGCGATATCCGCTTAGGTGGCCACGTTACCCCTGATAGCTCCACCTTTCGTTGGCTAGCCGTGATTATGTGTACCTTGCTGGCGGGCGGTGGTGTGTTTTGGTCCGCAGCCGAGCCCATGTATCACTATTTAAGTACCCCGCCGGTATTTGAAGAGGCGCCTGCTGGCATTTCTGCTATCTCTGCCGGACTTGCGCAAAGCTTTATGCACTGGGGCTTTCTGGCCTGGGCCGCATTGGGCACGTTATCCGCATTAGTGGTGGTGCATGCGCACTACGACCGAGGCTTGGCGATGCGTCCGCGCACCCTGCTGTATCCTATTTTTGGTAAAAAAATAGAGACCCACTGGTTGGGTACGGTGGCCGACGTGGTGTCTATTATTGCGGTGGCCGCCGGTACTATCGGACCGATTGGCTTTTTAGCCACTCAGCTTGGCTTTAGTTTTGAAGCACTGCTAGGTTGGGAAAATAACTATACCTTGCAGCTAGCTATTCTGGGCGGCTTGGTATTGATCTATACCATTTCCGCCTCTACCGGTATCGAAAAAGGCATTCAGTGGTTATCCAGCGCTAACGTAGTATTGGCGATCGTGTTGCTGGCCATCATTCTAGTGTTTGGCCCGGGCGGTTTTATTATCGACTCCTTCCTGAATGCCATGGGCCTATATCTACAAGACTTTATGCCAATGGCACTGACTCGCCACGATAACGAATGGATGGGTTGGTGGACGCTGTTCTTCTGGGGTTGGTTTATTGGTTACGGCCCTATGATGGCACTGTTTATTGCCCGTATTTCTCGTGGCCGTACCCTGCGCGAGCTGGTAGTAGCGGTGGCGATTATGGCGCCGTTAGTGACTAACTTCTGGTTTGCCGCCTTAGGTGGCGCCGGCATCTTCTATGAAGAATCAATACCGGGTTTGATTTCTGAGCCGCTCACCGCAGGGGGGTTACCCGCTGCCTTATTGGGCATTACCCAACAACTGCCGTTCGCCGAGTTTATGGTGCCTGCTTTCTTAGTGCTCACCGTGGTCTTCGTGGCCACGACCGGTGACTCTATGGCCTACGCCATTGCTATGGCCATTAGTGGTCGCCACACGCCGCGCACCCGCGACCGTATTTTTTGGGCGCTGACCATGGGCTTGGTAGCCGCCGTGTTACTGCGCATGGGCGAAGGGGGCATTAACGCGCTGCAATCCTTTATTGTGATCACAGCCGCTCCCGTGTCGTTACTCTTGCTGCCGGTGTTATGGACGGGCCCGAAAGTGGCGCACATTATGGCTTATGAGCAAGGCATAGTGCCGCATAAAGAGCGTCACAGTGAAACTGACGATCCCGCAGGTGATGCCAAGCTGCCGTAACGGATCAATCTACTGCTTAAATAAGCACGCTTAAAACTTTTTCCTTGGGCCTATTGAGCCTAGAACAGGGTACTAACTACAACGCCGCTGCCTAACCGCTGCGGCGTTTTTTTATTGGTCAAAATGTTTACCCAACTATAGTTATGGTCTGTTGACCCAGAGTGAGTAGCAGCCACCTCTCAGCTGCGACCAAGGAGCAAACATCATGAAAACGAATGCAGTAGTTTGGTTTGAAATTTATGTGGCCGACATGGCGCGGGCGCGTAAATTCTACGAGGCGGTGCTGGGCGTGACACTGGAACCAGCAGACAAAATGGCAGAAGACTGGCCAGAAATGTGGATGTTTCCGGGCGAAGATGATGCCAGTGGCGCCTGCGGGGCTCTGGTGCAGATGAATGGCATGTCACCCGGCGGTGGCGGTACTTTGGTGTACTTTAGCTGTGATGACTGCGCGGAACAGGCCCATCGGGTGGTCGCCAGCGGCGGACAGCTGGCACGCGACAAGTTCGCCATCGGCCCCTACGGATTTATCGCCCTTGCCGTGGATAGTGAAGGCAACATGATAGGCCTGCACTCTATGCAGTAGTCATCTCAAAGATAAAAGTATGAGCCACGGTTTGGTGTAGGTTTTGACTCAAGACTATTTGCCACGGAACGCACGGAAGAACACGGAACAATAGAGATCTGAAAGTGAAAGGCAGCACCGAGCCCCGTGAACTGTGCCCGTGCCTTCTGTGGCAAAAATGTCTCTGGTTCTAATTTTTAGTTGCTCTCTTATTCCTCCTCAAATGCCGTATTTCCACTTATGTAATGCTGATCTACTTAAGTAAGTATGCTGCGGAACTAACGTGGATTTTGTCGTTACAGGCTCTTAAAAGATTCAAGACTCCTTCGCCACTGTCTTAGCGCTGGCTTTTGACCTGTAGGTGCCCTTGTTTTCTGTAAAGAGTATTCAGCACGGTTTTGGTTTGGTTTTCAGATTTAACCCCCATCCTGCTTCGCAGGCCCCGCGAACAAGTTGCGGGCTACAAAGTAACCGTCTTTTGTAGGTGGCAATTTATTCGCCACGGTGTTGTTTTTGTTTTGAGATTTAAAACCCCATTCAGCTACGCTGGCCCGGCGAAGAGAGCTTCGCCGCAGTTTGGAGCTTGGCTATCTACATAAGTTATGCGTGATTACTTAGAAAGGAAGTGTCGGCGAAAGACCATTTAGCGATGATGTTATCTTTTGTCGGGGCCATTGTTTTTTATCTTCCATAAAAAAGACCAAAGCTGCAGGATGAACGGCTTTGGTCAAAAGGGAGAAACATGAAAAAAACTCAACTACTTCGTTACCTAGCTAAGTAGCTAAACCGCTGTTAAGCGATTCAACTACTTAACTATTCAACTCTTTAGCTACTCAACTACTTAGCCGTTCAACACCAGCAAAGCATCGGGCAGCGCCTTAAAATCCAACGCCATGGTCACGCTAATAGCGGTAATGGTGATAATGGACAACACAAACACTCGGCGTGCCCAGCCTTTCTCTTCCGCACCGCGATAAAAGCCGTTAAAGGCCATCACCAACCACCACAAACTGGTGGCGCAAGACACCGCCATAAAAGTCAGCCCCGTATAACCACTGAGCGGCAATAAGGTGGTCACCAAACAAAACACCGCGATATAAAGCACGATTTGGCGCTTGGCCTTGGCAATACTTTCCGCCACCGGCAGCACCGGAATATTGGCCGCCGCATAATCGTTGTAGCGAAAAATAGCGATGGCATACGAGTGCGGCATCTGCCACAGGCTAAACATCAGCAACAAGATGGCGGCACCCGCATCAAACTGGCCGGTCACCGCGCAATAACCCACTACTGGCGGCACCGCACCCGATAAACTGCCAACCAGCGTGCCATACACGGATTTGCGCTTCATATAGAGGCTGTATACGCCCACATACACCACATAACCCAACACGCCAAAGCTCAGCGCCACCGTGTTAGTGAAAATAGCCAACACGGCAAAACCGATTACGCCCAACACAACGCCGTAAATAAAGGCGGCACGGCCCGACAATTCGCCGGTCACCGTTACTCGATTGCGAGTACGCTGCATATGCGCGTCTATATCACGATCAATGCAGTTATTAATGGCGCAGCCAGAGGCGACCACCAGCGATAAACCCAGCACGGTGGCCCACATCAAGGACCAGTCAATCTGGCCACGGGCAGCCAGAAAAAAGCCCCCCGCTACAGATATTAGGTTACCCATGATGATGCCTGGCTTAGTCACTTTGAGATAAGTGACCTTGAGATAAGGTCGGATCATAAAATCCCCTCGGGATGCATATCCCGTTATGTATTTACCCCTCGGTGGCGATACAAACGACACCAAGTTCAGCAAGGAAGCCAAAGGGATTTACTCCGCTGACCGTGACATGCCAAGGATGGCATGTCCGAGCCTCCAGGGATGGATTTACGGCGTGTCGGAGGAGTGAACCCTTTGGCCGACTTTACTTGTGTTGTTTGTGTTACATCATCATTTCGTTAGAGCTAATGATGATCCACACCGACAAGCCCACCACCATGATAATAATCAAGGCGGAGAACAAAAATGCCACCGTATTGGCGCGGCTGTTGGGCTTAAAGCTCAGGTGCAAGAAGTACTTAAGGTGGACAAAGATTTGCACTATCGCCAAACCCACTACCACCAACAGCGTTTGGCTGTTGCTCATTTGCCCGGTCATTACCGCCCAAAATGGCATCGCGGTTAACAAAATCGACAGCACAAAGCCTGTTAGGTAAGAAGACACACTGCCGTGATCGGCTGCTGTATCATGATGATTGCTCATGCCGCTATTCATGCCATAGCTCCTAATAAATAGACCACGGTAAATACACAAATCCACACCACATCAAGAAAGTGCCAGAACATGCTCAGGCAGCTTAAACGCGTCAAGGTGCGAGGCGTAGTGCCTTTAGCAATCAGCTCTATCATCAAGATGGCCATCCACACCAAACCGGCGGTCACGTGCAAACCGTGCATACCGACCAAGGTGAAGAAAGCACTCAAAAAGGCGCTGCGGCTTGGGCCCGCACCTTCGGCGATCAGGTATTGAAACTCATACACCTCCATGCCGATAAAGGTGGCGCCCAGCGCGAAGGTCACCAATAACCACAACAGCGTTAAGCCGCGCTTATGGTTATGACCGGCCAACATGGCAAAGCCGTAGGTAATACTGCTGACCAACAAGACACCGGTTTCCACCAGCACGAAGTTTAAGTCGAACAAGTCTTTGCCAGACGGGCCGCCATTGGTGTTCATATACAACACCGCATAGGTGGCAAACACCGAAGCAAACAACAAACAGTCGGTCATTAAATAGAGCCAAAACCCAAACAACGTATTGCCGCTGGTGTCGTGATGCTCATGTTCATGTGAGTGCTCATGTTGCTGCACTTGGGTGTGATCAATCGCTACGGCTTGCATCAGGCCTCCTTGATTTGGCTACGTATATGCGCAGACTCGATGGCGTTAACCTCATCGGGCTGTACGTAATAGTCGGTGTCATTGTCATAGGCGCGGCACAAGAAAATCACGAAACTGGCCACCAAACTCGCAATCACTAACCACCAAATATGCCAAATAGCGCCAAAGCCCGCGGCAGTTATCGCTGCGGCAATCAGCACACCTGTACTGGTATTTTTCGGCATATGAATCGGTTGATAGTGAGCTTGTGCCTGATAGGCGGTGCCCTTTTCTTTCATGTCGGTGAAGGCGTCTATGTCTTCCACCATTGGCAGCTCGGCAAAGTTATAAAACTGCGGTGGTGAAGAGGTAGACCATTCCAGGGTATGACCATTCCAAGGATCACCGGTCAAGTCAGGGTTCAGCTCGCGATCGCGGAAGGCTTTGTACAGCTGATAGAACTGCACTGCTATACCCACCAGAATAAACACGGCACCCACGGCGGCCAGATACAGCCAGAAGTTCCAAGCTGGATTGTCGGTGTGATTGATACGGCGGGTCATGCCTAAGAAGCCCAACACGTACAGCGGCATAAAGGCCACGTAGAAACCAATCTGCCAGCACCAGAAGGAAATTTTGCCCAGCTTTTCATCCAGGTGGAAACCCATGGCTTTCGGGAACCAGAAGGCAAAACCGGCCAGGTAACCGAACACGGCGCCACCAATAATGGTGTTATGAAAATGAGCAATCAAAAACAGACTGTTGTGCAGCACAAAGTCGGCACCGGGCAAGGCCAGCAATACGCCTGTCATACCACCAATAGTAAAGGTGGTCATAAAGCCCAAGGTCCACAACACAGGCACCGTCATGCGCAACCGGCCACGATAAATAGTGAACAACCAGTTAAACAGCTTAACCCCGGTGGGCACCGCGATAATCATGGTCATCACGCCAAAGAAGGCATTAACGTTGGCGCTGGAGCCCATGGTAAAGAAGTGATGCAGCCACACCACAAAGCCCAAAATAGAAATGGCGCCGCTGGCATAAACCATGGAGGTATAACCAAACAAACGCTTACCGGTAAAGGTAGAGATGATTTCTGAGAAAATACCGAATGCGGGCAGCACTAAGATATACACCTCGGGATGACCCCAAGCCCAGAACAGGTTGATGTACATCATGGCATTACCACCGCCTTCATTGGTGAAGAAGTGGAAGTCCAAATAACGGTCTAACGTCAACATACCCAGCACGGCGGTCAAGATAGGGAAAGACGCTACTATCAGGATATTGGCCCAAGTACAGGTCCAAGTGAAAATCGGCATTTGCATCAGCTTCATGCCAGGCGTGCGCATCTTGAATACAGTAACCAAGAAGTTCACACCGGTCAGCAAGGTACCAATACCGGAAATCTGCAAGGCCCAGAGGTAATAATCCACCCCCACACCCGGACTAAAGTCCATCTCGGACAGCGGCGGATACGCCACCCAACCGGTTTTGGCGAATTCGCCCAAGCCCAGTGAAATATTCACCAATATCGCACCCGACACCGCCAGCCAGAAGCTGAGGTTGTTCAAGAACGGAAAGGCTACATCGCGCGCACCAATCTGCAACGGCACCACTATGTTCATCAAACCAATCATAAATGGCATGGCCATAAAGATGATCATGATGACACCGTGGGCGGTGAAGATTTGGTCGTAATGCTCGGGCGGCAAGTAGCCATCGGCACCATTGGTCGATAGCGCTAATTGAGCCCGCATCATAAGGGCATCGGCAAAGCCGCGCACCAACATCACGAACGCCAGAATGATATACATAATACCTAAACGCTTATGGTCCACCGAAGTGATCCAGTCGCGCCACAATACGGTCCACTTTTTATAACGGGTGATTAAAAAGGCAATCACCATGGCGGCCACGGCCACCACGCTCAGCGTAATCATGATAATGGGCTCATGATACGGCACGGCGTCTAATGTGAGTTTTCCTAGCAAGGACATTATTTTTCAGTCTCCATGGTCATCTCATCGCTCATATCGTGCATTGCGTGCGAGGCATGCGCGCCCTGCTCGCCAGCCACGGCTTTTTCGCCGTCGTGCATGCTCGGCATAAACTGATGCAAGATGTGGTGGAACATACCTGAGCTAACCTGGCCGTAATATTGCACCGGATTATTTTCACTCGGCTTCGCCAACTGCGCATAAGTGGCAGGGCTTAAGGTGTCGGATGACTGTTTGAGCTTATTAACCCAAGCATCAAAACCGGCCTCATCGGGCGTGGCTATGGCTTTAAACTGCATGCCGCTAAAGCCTTCGCCGCTGTAGTTAGCAGAGTAGCCGTCGTAGGTGCCTGCTTCATTGGCAATCAGGTGCAGCTTGGTTTCCATACCGGCCATGGAGTAAATTTGGCCACCGAGTTGCGGAATGAAGAACGAGTTCATGGTGGTGTCGGAGGTTATCTTAAATTCCACCGGTACATCGGTCGGAAACGCCAGCTCATTCACCGAAGCAACACCTAGCTCTGGATAGATAAACAACCACTTCCAGTTCAGTGAGACCACTTCCACTGTGATGTGATCTTTCTCATGCACCAGCGGCTTGTAAGGGTCCAGATCATGAGTAGAACGCCAGGTAATGACGCCTAAAATAACCACGATAATGATGGGAATAATCCACACCACTAACTCGATTTTGGTGGAGTGCGACCACTTAGGTGCATAGATTTCCTGAGTGCGACCTTCGCGATATTTCCACGCGAAAAACAGCGTCATAAAAATAACCGGCACCACCACAATTAACATCAGAAGCGTGGCAACCACGATCAGGTGCTTTTCGTCGACGCCTACTTGGCCCTTAGGATCAAGTACGCCGCCTTGGCAGCCGGCTAACAGCAGGTTGCTAGCACCGGCAAATAACGCGGTTTTGAGGTGTCGAAATACTTTATTTCGACTAAACAGGTTTCGACCAAGCAGGTTTTGTATAACTAGGTTTTGCATAAACAAGAACCCTTCCCCTATTCCTTAAGGAATTACCTTATCGCCAAGCGACAAGACCATTAGGGGTATCCGTGTAGATTAATGAGCAACATTCGCAGGGCATGAGCCAAAAAAAGGCAAATACGCAGTCACTAACAACACGAAGACCCAATATGGGGCAAACACTCGAATGCGGACGTCAACAAGGCTTTACTGCGTTAACTCGCTGAAAAATCAGGAGTAACTATCAGCAACAGTACTTATTTGAGCCTAAAGAGTGTTAGAACCCAGAGCGGGCCAAAGGGGGAGCGCGGCAACCGTGAGCGGTGCGCAGTACACAGTATTGCGGGAGCGAAGAGTCAAAATTCGCCTTAACGGAGGTTAAGCGCGGCCAATGCAGCGTTTGCAGCAGCAGGTACAACAGTAATAATAACCACTGCAGTAATAAGGGCACAAAGACGAGCAAGCTAGTAAGAATAATAGATTTGATGGTTTCTACGGGCAGTAAGTCGCTGAGCTGAGCTTGATATTCAAACACATCACCAGACAAACCGGTCCAGGATAATAACCATTCACTGATCACTTCTAACATCATCACCATGCTGACTACGCCTACGCCATCCACGCCGATTTGTGACAACGACGCTAAGTCGTGCCATCTATCTGCCAGCGCAAGAAAAGGTGTAGGGTTCAACGGCTAAGTCCGGTGGATAATAATGATGAGAAACGAACGGCCCTAAATGGGCTTTCTTGTTTAGTTGTTATAATTTTATTGAGTTGTAATAAGTTCTGTTTAAGCTTTTTTATTACACCTAAGCTGTTTTGTTACGCTTAAGTTATTGTTTAGATTTTGTCGGTTAAATCAGGCAAATCGCATTAATTTACCTGATTATCCTAACAAAACTTGATCTAGCGCACAACCGATCTACCGGGATTGGGCTAACCCTAATCACAAAAAAATCGGCTTTTTTTTAGCGCAGTTTTAAGCGATCTTTCTTCCGACTTTCAGCTTCTCGCTTCTAGAGCACCACCTTAATTGCCAGCCCTAACAGCACCACACCGCTAAGCCTATCTAGCCACACCGACTTCTCTTTTAGCCAGACCAATACCGGCCCGCGCGATAACACCAAAGCCACCAACACATACCAAGCGCCGTCTATGCCACCGGCGGTCAGCATCATGATCAGGCTTTGCTGCCAATCTGTATCTGCATGTACAAATTGGCTAAACAGCGCCACGAAAAAAATGGCCAGCTGCGGATTTAAGAACGCCACCATAAAACCCTCGAAGGCACCTTGGCGACCGGCGATTTCATGCGCCTCTGCGGCGGCTACGTTCTGACGCTTGGCCAACAAGGCTTTCACGCCTAACCACGCCAAGAAAGCGGCACCGCCGTAGCGGATCACATTAAACAGCAGCGGATTGTTGGCAATAATCAGCGCCAAGCCGAGTGCAGTTAGCAATGCATATAAACCCACACCCGTGCCATGCCCAATGGCGGTCAACACACCGTGGCTTCGGCCACCTCTTATGGTGTTGCGCATCACCACGGCTAAGCTTGGGCCTGGGCTCATAGCGCCCACCACGCAAATGGCCACTAAGGCCAACCAGCTAGAAAATTCCATAAATGTGTCTCATGATGGCGTGACTCGTCACCGAGTTAATAGTCAGGGTTTACTGTAAAGTGCTCACTATAAGATAAAGTGCCGCCAACATTAAGAGTTGCCAGCAGAAACCTCGGCTTAGATCGATTTAGTCTGGCGTTTGCTCGGCCCCAGCATCTACACTTATTCTTTTCTGCCAACATGTGGCAAAAATACCGCCCATTACTTGGAGCAATAAGCATGCGTTATTCTTGGATTTTATTTGATGCGGACGAAACACTGTTCCATTTCGATGCTTTTGCCGGCTTAAAGCTGATGTTCGCTACTTTTGGCGTGAATTTTACCGTCGAAGATTATCGCCAGTACCACACCTTAAGCGCGCCGCTGTGGGTGGATTATCAAGACGGCGCCATTAGTGCCGCCCAACTGCAGCACACTCGCTTTCAAGCTTGGTCTGAGCGATTAGGCGTTGCCACTGACATTTTAAACCGCGACTATTTAGTGGCCATGGCGCAAGTGTCGCCGCCACTCTCGGGGGCGCCAGAGCTTATCTCGGCGCTGCAAGGCAAAGCCAAATTGGGCATTATTACCAACGGTTTTAGCGCCATGCAGCAAGCCCGTTTAATCAAAGCCGGCTGGCAACAAGCCTTCGATACGCTAGTGGTGTCCGAACAAGTGGGCATCGCCAAGCCCGCCGCCGGCATTTTTGAACATGCCTTCGAGCTCATGGGCCACCCGCCCAAAGAGCAAATCTTGATGGTGGGCGATAACCCGCATTCCGATATTTTAGGCGGCATCAACGCCGGCATAGACACCTGCTGGCTGAACAGCACCGGCCGCGCCACGCCTGAAGGCATACGCCCCCACTATGAAGTCAGCTCATTGCAGCAATTACATAAGTTGTTACTTGGATAATGTGAGGAGTGAGGCGAACAAGACAAAACGTCTTTTGTAGGCGAACGCTTGCTCTCGCATTTTGCCGTAGGCGAAACTCTTTAAGCCGTCTTCCTGACACACGTCAGGATCTCGCTTTAGGTTTTAGAGCCAAAGAAGTACAAGATACTGGGTCGGGCCCGATGTAAAACCGCATAGAGCAGTGCTTGCCGCTCGGCGCTGTCATTTCTCCTCACACCTCACTATTCACGCCTCACACGCATAAAAAAGGGCAGCCCGGAGGCTACCCTTTTACATCAATTACTGCGACTTAAGCGCTGCTTAAGCGCTGCAACTTACTTACAGCTAACGACCGCGGTAAGCAGTAGAAGAGTCTAACAGCATGTGGCGGTTAACGTCTTTGTACAGCAAGTAACGGAAGCGAGTTGGGCCACTTGCGTAGCAAGCTTGTGGGCAGAAGGCGCGCAACCACATGTAGTCGCCGGCTTCAACTTCAACCCAGTCTTGGTTCAGGTGGTAAACTGCTTTACCTTCCAATACATACAGACCGTGTTCCATAACGTGTGTTTCGTCGAATGGAATAACGCCGCCTGGCTGGAACGTAACGATGTTTACGTGCATGTCGTGACGCAGATCCGTTGGATCTGTGAAGCGAGTGGTTGCCCATGCATCGTTAGTGTTTGGCATTGCTGTAGGCGCAATGTCATTCTCGTTAGTTACGAAAGCTTCAGGTGCATCGATACCATCAACAAATTGGTATGCTTTACGTACCCAATGGAAACGTACTGGCGCGTCGCTGTTGTTGCGCACACTCCAGTTAGAACCGGCTGGCAGGAAAGCGTAACCGCCTAAGTCCATCTGGTGCTCTTTGCCTTCCAGAGTCAGGGTCATTTCGCCTTCAACGACGAACAATACGCCTTCGGCGCCCTTGTCCAGTTCAGGCTTGTCACTACCACCTTTTGGAGAAACTTCCATGATGTAGTGTGAGAAGGTCTCAGCGAAGCCGCTTAACGGACGTGCGATAACCCACAGACGAGTTTCATCCCAGAAAGGCAGGAAGCTAGTCACGATGTCGCTCATTACACCTTTAGGAATAACGACATAGGCTTCGGTAAAGATAGCGCGATCGTGGATCAGCTGAGTCTGAGGTGGCAAGCCACCCTTAGGAGCATAATAGGTATTACGGGCCATGATACTGTCCTTTAATACGAGAAATTCGGCTTAATGCCAACAAAAGCCACGCCAAACGGCATGGCTGTCTAAATTGTGAACTTGGCTATTGTAGAACAAAGTTGTTTGATTTATAAATTAAATAATTTAATGGCCACTAGTGGCTAAGCCACTGACTGGTGAGTGAAGAGTGATGGGTAAAGAGTGAAGAGGACGACACAAGTACAACAAATGCAGGCCAAACCTATATCTGCAACGACTCTTTGCTACGAGAAGCTCGGGCGCAGTTCACGTGAGACAAGGGCATAAAGCCTTTGATGTGTAAGACAACCTCAATGATGCACTGGTTTTATCTCTTACTCATACCTGATTACCCACAAAGCTCAGCCATGTCTCAGAGAACTAAGCACCAATAAATTCAATAGGTTACATGGAGGTGCCGCCTCTTCGGTAAAGAATATGAGGCCCAGTTTGGTATTTTGACCTTGTAGGGGCCAATTTATTCGGCCCGGTTTGGTGTTTTGGTTTAAATCTAAACCTCAGTAACAGCCAGCAGAGCTGGCCTGCCGAATAAATTGGGCAGCTACAAAGAACAAACCGAAACAGGGTGCATTATGGCTGAGGTTCATACGTAATCAGGTACTCATAAGAATCACTTTCAGATTTGATCACTATTTTTCTGTGGGTTCCGTGGATTCCGTGGATTCCGTGGCGAAAAATATTTAGTCTCTTTCACGCTTCACTGCTCTTTGAGAAACATATGAATTTAAATATCACCTTAGATCCCATCTTATTGCGCAGCTTTATTGCCGTGGCCGATACCGGCAGCTTTACCCGTGCCGCCGAGAGCACGCACCTCACCCAATCGACGGTGAGCCAACAAGTACGCAAGTTAGAAGCCCAATTTGGCTGTGAGCTATTACACCGTAAAGGTCGCTACATTACGCCCACCCTTGAAGGCGAGCGCGTGCTCAGCTATGCACGACGCATCTTGCAGATGATGAACGAAGCCGTGGCCCAAACCAGCGTGAGCGCCGAGCAACAAAAAATTCGCTTGGGCGTACCCGAAGACTTTGCCACCCACGCCATTATGCCCACCCTCGCCGCCTTTTCTAATGAATATCCCGGCATTCGGCTAGAAGTAAAAAGCGGCTTGTGCAGCGATATTTGGCGGGAATTTCAGCGCGGTGATATGGACTTAGCATTAGTGAAACAGCGCCAAGGCAGCGTGCCTGGCTTAGTGAGTTGGCCCGAGCCCTTGTGCTGGATTGACAGCCTGCACAGCAATAACCTCGACAGCCAGCCCATTCCGCTGGTGACTTTCCCCATCGGCGGTTTATATCGTAGTGAAATGGCGCACACCTTCGACCGACTGGGTCGCAGCTGGCGACTGGCGTATGTGAGCACCAGTTTGTCTGGCGTGTGCTGTGCAGTAGAAGCCGGCTTTGGTATCTCATTACTACCGCGACGTTTAGTCACGGCTGAACATCGTATTTTAAGCGAGCAAGACGGCCTGCCGCAGGTTCCAGATTTAGAGCTAACGTTGCATGCCCAAGACAAACTCTCCGCCCACAGCAAAATTCTCGCCGAGCAATTAATCAGCGCCTGCAATGAGATTTGTCGGCAGTAATGACAGCAACACAGTGAGAAAACACGCCGAGCTTTCTCGTAGCAAACCACTTATATAAGACCTACAATATTGGGTGTTAAGTCAGTATATTTCACTTAAGGCACAATATAATGGATTTAATCTTTACTAAACCCAGTGAGATCGTCGAGTTACTTTGCCAGCGGCTGCGCAAAGAGCGTTTGGCACAGAAAATGAGCCAAGCAGACGTAGCAGCGCGTGCCGGCGTGAGTGTGAATACCTTATCTAACTTAGAGAATGGTCAAAATACCAGCTTTGAAACGCTAGTCCGTATCGCCATGGTATTAGGTCGAGTTAAAGAACTAGAGGCGCTATTTCAGCCCAAGGTCGACAGCTTAGATGATCTTATGCGCTATGAAGCCAGCGCCAAACGGCAGCGCATTAGAAAGAAGCTTTAATAGCTCAAACGCTAATCCAACTTAGGCTTAGGCTTACGCAGAAACAGCACATATACCAAGGCGTAAAAACCAAGTCGGCGATCAGTAAACGCTTCAAAAAGTACCCGTACTGTTGCACATCGGCAGTAAAAAACAGCAGGCCTACCCCTTTCGCCAGCACTAAAGAGCCAACAAAGCCTGCAGTAATAAAGCCTGACTCTTGCCTAACGAAAGTACAGTAAAAGAGCCAAACCAGAGCAAGAACGAGTGACACGCCGACCTTAACTAAATGCTGGGGGCTTAGGTTTTTTTATTTAGATATCAAGCTCATCGCTTACCCCACCGCTAATTTAGCTGCTTGCTGCCACATAAATGGCGGCATGGCGGTTTTAAGCTGCCAAGTAATGCTCATCGGCTGGCTGCCATGATGCGACACATACTCCACTTCGCCAAAATTTACAAAACCCATGGTAATGCCGTACTCATCTTTACTTTGCTCACGCACAAACAGAAATAGTCGTTTGCCAGTTTCTTGATGCTGAATGTAGCTTAAGCCTTTACCCCGATCTGGACGCGCGCTGTTCTGGGATTGCCAGTGAAACAGCTGCTCATTAATGGCGTAGTCGTGATACATGGTGGTGGGTGAAAACTGCTTTTCATTCTTATTGAGCGTAACAAATAACAGCTCAATATTTTCCTCTGCAATCACTAACACGCCTTCTCGCGCCGGTTTCTGATAGCCAAAGGTTGTTGCACCAAAACCGACCAATATCTGCTCTCGCGTATAGCGCGCATGACCTTTTAACGGGTTTAATGACAGGTTAGCTACATTGAATTGTTCGTGATGAATGCGGTTAATAAGCAAACTGAGTAGATCAAGCAGTTCAACTTTTAGCTGCGGATGGTCCAGTGCTTTAAGACTCTGTGCCAGCGTTTTAAAGCCCAACTCTTTTCCTGTTTTTTGCCAAAAATCGTAATGGCACATCACAGTATGACGCTCGTTCATCTGCTTGGTTAAGGTATAATCATTGACTGCTAGTTCACGTAAAAATTGCAGATAGCTAAAGCAATCACAACTTAGTAGCTTGGTTTTAATCGCACGCTCGTATGCCTTGAGCACAGTTTCATCGACTTTTTCCATCACCTCGCTGGCATTCGCTTGAGCGACTAAGCTGGTCCAACTGCCTCTTTTATAGATATCTTCCAGCTTTAAATTAGGATGCATCTTTAAGAAGTTGGTCAGCGTTAATGGCAAGTCTGAATGAGAGGGAAACTGGCGGATCAAGCCGATTAAACGATTTAAGTTCACCGTCGCTTTGCGGATGTTGCTCAGCACCATCTCTTGGGTACGCTTAGATAACTCGATGCGACAGCCTAATGGAGCATGCGGGAAGCCTTGCTTAATTTCATCGCTAATGGCGCGATTGGTTTTACCTACTAAGGCTCTAAATTTTTCGGCAAAGTCATACTCAGGCCGCGAATTACCCACAAAGTCTAAAACGGTGCAGCACTCTTTACCGTCAGACAGTCGCAAACCTCGGCCCAGCTGCTGTAAGAAGATGGTTAGGCTCTCGGTGGGTCGTAAGAACAACAGTGTATCCACTTCTGGAATATCGACACCTTCGTTAAAGATATCCACCACAAACAACACGTTAATTTGGCCAGAACGCAGTGCTTGCTGCTTTTGCTGACGCTCAGCACTGTTATCGCTGGTTAAGATGTCGCTGCTAATGCCTTTCAGCAGAAACTGCTGGCACATAAAATCCGCGTGCGCACGGCTCACGCAAAACGCCAATGCTTTAATGCCACTGAGATCAGTCACGATTTCTTGCAGGCTCTGCACTATCTTATTCACTCGCGCATGGTTGTGAGTGTACAAGTTAGTAAGCTGAGCAATGTCATAACGGCCGCGGCTCCAAGGGATGCTGCGCAAGTCCGTATCATCGTCCACCGCAAAATATTGAAACGGACATAAATGGCGACGGTTAATGGCTTCAGGCAGTCGAATCTCGGCCGCTATTACGCCACCAAAGTCAGCCAGAATATCACTGCCATCGTGACGCTCAGGTGTCGCAGTTAGCCCTAACAAAATCTGCGGCGCAAAGAACTCAAGTACCGCTCGATAGCTGCTTGCTGCAATGTGATGCACCTCATCAATCACTATGTAGTCGTAGTAATCCGCCGATAAAGACAGGTCTTCGAGCTGATTATTAAGCGTTTGAATAGAAGCAAATAGCTGGCGATAGTGCTCAGGCTTAGCTCCACCCACCCACAGCTCACCAAAGTTACCATTGCGTAATACGCCGCGATACGAGGCTTGAGCCTGTTGGAGAATTTCTTGGCGGTGAGCAACAAAGAGAAATGTTGCATCCGGCTTCTTACGCAGAAAGCGGGCAAAGTCGAAGGCTGAGATTAAGGTTTTACCGGTACCTGTGGCGGCCACTACTAGGTTTCTGAACCGCTGATGTAAATCACGTTCAACGGCTAACTGTTCTAAGATTTCCTGCTGATGCGGGAAGGGTTTTAAGTCGAAAAAATAAGTGCTGGTAGGTGCATAACCACCGCGTGCTTCGCGCAACGCCGTGTTGAGCTTAGTCTTACTTTCTATCTCGCCATCAAACACTTCAAAATCATTCGAGGCCCAGTACGTTTCAAAGGTGCTCAAGGATTTTTCAATAATGTGCGGGATTTCTTGGGAGGTGATCTTTAGGTTCCACTCCAAACCGCTAGTCAGGGCTGAGTGCGATAAATTTGAAGAGCCAATATAGCCGGTATGAAATTTGGTATCGCGCAGAAACAGATAGCTTTTAGCATGTAACCGCTCGCGCTGAGTGTTATAGCTGAGCTTGATTTCGGTATTAGGCAGTGCGGCTAAAAACTCCACGGCTTTAGCATCGGTCGCGCCCATATAAGAAGTGGTGATGACCTTTAACTGCCGGCCACTGCGGGTAAACTCTTCCAGCTCTTTACGAAAAATGCGAATGCCGGTCCACTTAATGAAAGACACCAGCCAGTAGATTTTATCGGAGGAAAGTATTTCACGCTTGAGCTCTGTTTCTAATGACAGCCCCCCGTTGCTGCCACAAAACAGCTCGCTTTGCGTCAGGCCAGTTAATGGAAAGATATCTTCTACATATTTTTTAAGATCGGCCGCCACTGGGTTTTCCAGTTCGTATAAAGCGGTTAAAATTTTACCTTGGTTATCGAGCAGGTTTTCTTCAAAAAAGTCGGGATCGTTAAGCTGCGTTTTCAGCCAAAGTAACAGTTGGTTGGCAAACTCAATTTGTTGCTCTAAACGGTTATCGTCATTGGGGATAGAATCGACTACGTGTTTTAAGATACGACTGAAAAAATTAGATAACCAAGTCGATGCTTCAGTCGTTTCTAAGATCCGTTCGCCCACATAAAACTTATCGCGGTTTAAACGTGAAGATACCAGCTGAGTGATCAGCTGTTCGTAAATACCAATTTGCTGCATCTATTTGATCCTTGGACTTGCTCGACTCCGATTAATGCAAGCTATGTTACCAGGCAATGCTCTGCTTGTGGCGGATGGGTGGTGCAATACCCTATTAAGCAGCCGGTTTTCGACGCTCAAAGTACGACGACATCAGATCACCATGTGAGTCCGGTGCAAACTCCAACATATTGCACCCTGTAGGCACTGCTTCAGCTGTGCAATGGCGCCACGCGCCATTTCAACAAACCATTAGGTGTCACTGTTGGAACGTGTGCATCAGATCCGCCGTTGGTGGATTTTGTCGTTACGAGCTATTAAAGATTCAAGACTCCTTCGCTACTGTCTTAGCGCTTGGTTTTGACCTTGTAGGTGCAAATTTATTCAGCACGGTTTGGAATTTTGCTTTAGGTTTGGCTCTAAAACTAACCAGCTACGCTGGCCCGGCGAATAAATTGCCGGCTACGGGGTATGGTATCTTTCGTAGGTGGACGTCACTTTGGCGAAGAGAACTTCGCCGCAGTTTGGAGCTTGGTTATCCACAGTAGTTATGGCGGTCTGCTTATACAGATATCAATGCTGCCTGTGTTTATAGGGCTTAATACTATTCTGCTCCGCAGAACCCGCGGCTAAAGCGCGGGGCTACAAAAACCAACCACTCCGCCGCCTAGGGCTGGATAAAGGGATCTGCTCAGCCGACCCTCTGCGCCAAGGATGGCGCGGCGGAGCCTACATGGATGTATTTACGGCGTGTCGGAGGAGTAGGCCCTTTATTCGGCTATTCACAAGTAACACCACACCATAGCTCTGTATATTGAGAGAGCAAGATGCGAGATCCTGACTTACGTCAGGAAGACGGCATAAGGGACAACCCCCAAAACCACTCATTGCCATGGGTAGACAAGACCAAACAGACATCGCAAAGCAATAGTTTTGCTGCACCAGAACCTGCTGCGCAGGTTTTCGCGGCTGAAGCACGCGACTACATTCGTGCACTATGCCGATATCGGCGCTGCTGTTTGGTGGTGGGATTTGGTGTAATGGGATGGACATGGCGTTGGGATAGCGCTGCGCGCCATTTCGCTAAAGCGCGCGACTACCGCAAAGCAACAGCTTTGCTGCACCATGTGAATTACGGTGGGGTTGTTGGCTCGTCCTCCTCACTCCTTACGCTTCACCCCACACCGGCTATCGATAAACACCGCTCTTGGTTGGGTTTTGTGCATCAGATCCGCCGTTGGCGGATTTCGCGGCTAAAGCACGCGACTACATTCGTGCAATATACAGATATCAATGCTGCCTGTGTTTATAGGGCTTAATACTATTCTGCTCCGCTGAACCCGCGGCTGAAGCACGCGACTACATTCGTGCAACATTCAGATATTGGTGCCGCTGTAAACCCCGCTCTTGTTCAGCTTGGCCCTTATAATGCTTTTATCTTGGCCTTATCTCTTTCAGATCTGATCACTATTTTTCCGACCTTTGTCCGTGCCTTCCGTGGCAAATAGGTTTTAGTCTTTAAAAACTTAGAGCGAGATCCTGAAACGAGTTCAGGATGACGGCATCAAGATACATACCGCTCTGGGATGAACTTGTGCATGGGATGGCGCTGCGCACCATTTCGCGGCTAAAGCACGCGACTACCGCAAAGCAACAGCTTTGCTGCACCATGTGAATATCGGCGCTGCTGTGGGCTCGTCCCCCTCACCCCTTACGCCTCACTCCTCATCGGCTATCAATAAACACCGCGCTTGTGGTATGGGCCGAACAAAGCTATCTTTCGGCTCATTATGCGAGCCAATTAGAAGGTCTAATCGGCTCACACTTCGCTTATTCGATATTAAGGGCTCTGATGACAACACCTCTGTGGCTTTGGCAACAGGCTGACTGGCCGCACTTTACTTGGCAGGAAAGTACTGTTCAGCCCAAACTGCGTGCTGTGCACCACCGCTTAGGCCTATTAAGCGGTAAAGCCTCTTTAGTGGCAGCCGACGAAATTTTTAGCCTAGATGCCTTGCTGGCCAATATTGTTGCCTCGTCGGCGATTGAAAGTGAAAAGTTGGATATCTATAGCGTACGTTCTTCACTCGCACGCCAGTTGGGCATAAATATTGATAGCCCGGTAGCGGTTTCTGATAAGTCCTTTGGCGTGGCGAGCCTAATGAAAGATGCCGTGACCGAATGGCGGCAGCCGTTGACGCTCAATACTCTGCTGCAATGGCACTACTGGTTGTTTCAGGGGCAAACATCATTAATGCACCAGATAGAGGGTGGCACCTTGCGCGGCGAGGCGACCATGCAAATAGTGTCTGGCCCCATCGATAAGCCAAAAGTCCATTACCAAGCGCCAGCGCGTGGGCACATTGATGCAGAGCTCAAGCTTTTTATACACTGGTTTAATCAGTCGTTGCAGGACCCTCTGTTAGATCCGATTGCTCGCGCCGCTATCACCCATCTGTGGTTCATAACCCTGCATCCGTTTGAGGATGGTAATGGCCGTATCACTCGGGCACTCACCGACCGTGCACTAGCACAGGCAGATCAGCAAAGCATCCGCTTATACGCCATGTCAGAAGCCATCTTAAAACAGCGCAGTCAGTATTATGAGGTGTTGGAAGCCACGCAAAAAGGTGGGCTGGATATCACGCTGTGGATCAGTTGGTTTTGTGATGCCTTACTGGAGGCTTTGGCTGATGCACTCAACAAAATTGAGCGCACGCTATTGAAAGCTAAATTTTGGCAGCAACATAGCGACAAGCCGCTGTTGGAACCCCAGCGTAAAGTACTTAATCGCTTACTGGATGGTGACTTTGCATTGGGTATTAATGCCACGCAATATCAGCGGGTGGCTAAGGTGAGTAAAGCCACCGCCACCCGCCACCTCACGGCTTTGATTGAGCTGAATGTATTAATTAAGCTGCCCGGCGGCGGACGCAGCACTCGATATGCGATTGCTGAATAAAATAATAAGCACTTCAGATCTAGAGCCAAAGCTGTTTTTGCCACAGAAGAGTTCACGGGCGACAAGTGTTAACAGCGCCAAGCGCCGAGCTTAGAGATACAAACAGGGCTATTTTGGCCACGGAAAAACACGGAACTCACAGACGCAGGTCACAAGAGCCAAAGATACTTTATGGTAAGAGCTCGCCTTCTGACGGTTTGGCATTTGGCTCATCCACTTTACCCTTCACGATCTGAGACCGTTCCGCCTTCGTCGAAATGCGAGAGCAAGCGTTCGCCTACAAAAAACGCTCTATGTTAGCTCGTCCTCTTCACCATTTACCTTTCACTCCTCACCGGTTTTATTCGGATGACGGCATCAAGATAAACACCGCTCTGGGACGGACATGGCGTTGAGATGGCGCTGCGCGCCATTTCGCGGCTAAAGCGCGCGACTACATTCGTGCAATAGGCTGATATCGGCGCAGCTGTGGGCTCGTTCACTTAACTCTTTACCCCTTACTCCTCACCGGTTTTCTTCAACATTCAGCATTAGTCCTTAAACGCCGCTCGTGCAGCAGCTGCCACTGGATTGATCAGCGGCACGTCAAATTGACTCTGTAGCCGTGCTGCCGCCGCCGACAGTGGCCCGCCGCCAAGGATAATGGCCTGCGCCCCGTCCATCATAGACTCGGTAATGGCCGCGCTTAATGCCGCATCTAACAATGCTGGATTCGCCAATAGCGCTTGTGCGTTACCTTGGGTGACGCGGGCGCCGCAGTACTGGTCACTAATACCTAGCGCCGTTGCTCTTGCGCTAAACGAGGCCAGAAAATCCGCATCTGGCGTGATGGTGACGATACCGAAACGACCATACTGAGTCGCCGCTTCTAAAAATGCCGACTCACCGATACCCAATACCGGCATCGATACCTGAGCACGCAACGCGCTTAAACCGGGATCACTAAAGGCCGCGATGATAATGGCGCCGGTTTTCTCTAAATCCGTCAGCGCTTGTGCGGCTTGCAGGCCTAACGCTAACACGCCTTGCTCTGCGAGCTGCATATCCGCAGGTGTGGCCAGTAAGGTTGGCGCTTGCGTATTGGTTTTGCCGGTCACGCGCACGTTTGGCCCCAACATGTTTTGCGCCTGCTCCACCATGGCAGCTGTGGCATCACTATTACCATTCGGGTTAATCAAGATCAGATGTTTAATGGTGAGCTCCTCAAGGATGAGCGTTAAAAACCAAAGACTTTTTCGCCACGGAATACACGGAACCCACAGAAAAGGTCACAAGCGAAAACTAATAAAAGACTTTAATGGTAAGAGCCCCCCTTGGTCAGGCTCTGCTGCTTGCTCTTACCCATTAAGGCTTCTCTGGCTTTGTCAGATCTAATCTCTATATTCCGTGGATTCTGTGGATTCCGTTGCCAACTGGTTTTAGGTCTAGATCTTAGAGACCAAGGACTAACCTGCAACGGAACCCGCAACTCTCTGTTTAAGATAAGCGCAGAAAAATTAAGCCAAGATAAGATCGACGAGTGACTAAGACCTTTGTGGTAAGGGCTCTCCTCGTTAAGGTTCTGGTGTTTGGCTCTTACTATCAATAATCCCTTTCAGATCTGATCTCTATTTTTCCGTGTTCTTCTGTGTTCTTCCGTTGCAAATGGGTTTTAGTTACTAAGACCTAATTGAGGTCCTGACGTGCGTCAGGATGACGTCGTAAAAAAAACACCGCCCTTTGTTTAGCTTGGTGCTCGTCGCTGCCTTTCACTTTCAGATCTGATCTCTATTTTTCCGTGTTCTTCTGCGACTCTCGTAACAAAGAAGCTTTGCAGACCTGTCTTTTAGTCAGTAAGACCTACAGCGAGATCCTGACGTGCGTCAGGATGACGGCATAAAAATAAACACCGCTCTTTGTTTAGCTTGGTGCTGGGCGCCGGGCGCTAGGCGCTGTTTTTAATCTTTCATTTGCTCGTTGCTGCCTTGGCCAACTTTGGCTTGGTATTGCTCAAATACTTGAGTTTTTTCATCTAACGGCAAGTGCGTGGTTTCTATACCTTGGCTGCCAAAGTCGCGCTGCATGCGCTCATATAAATACTCGGTCGACCAGCCGTAGTCCTCGCCCACATCGTCATCGGCGCAGTACACCAACTTAGACACGCCAGCTTGGATCATGGCCGCCATGCACATGGCGCAAGGCTTACCGCTGGCATACATAGTACTGCCGGCAAAAGAGGTGGTTTTGTGCTGCTTGCCGGCATTACGAATGGCCTGAATTTCTGCATGAGCAGTGGCATCGTGATCGATATAGCTTTCGTTTACGCCATCGGCTAACACCACGCCATCACGCACTAACAGCGCGCCAAACGGTTGGCCGCCACGCACTACGTTATCGCGCGCCAGCTCTATGGTGGTCTTAATAAAATCTAAATCAGACATATTTACTTCACTCCATAAAATACAGACTCAGGCGATGAATACCGTCGTTATGATTGCCATAATTTCATTAAAAATCAGCTTGTTAAGATGATAGGCAACTGCACTTTATAGTCAACCGCCATCAATAGCCCCGAGCAGATAACACCATTAAAAAACCCTCCGGCGGAGGGTTTTTTAATCACGGCAACATTCGATATCGACTCATTATGTCACTATCTGAGTTTATCGCCTCAGGCATCAGCAAAAATATACTTCAGATCAACACCTTTATCTGTAACCGGCTCCAGCTGTAACTGAGCTTCAATGTCGTTGAGATGGCTAATCATTAGCGCTACTGCTTGCTCTACTTGATGATTAGCAATCGCATCCAACAAAACATTATGCTCACTACATGACAAACCGCCATGACCACTCTTGCCTTTACCCGCCCCCTGATAGAGCGCCACTATCAGTGATGAACGCGGGATAATTTCATGCAGAAAAGAGGTAAGCACCGGCTTATTTGCCAGCTTGCCAATCAACAGATGAAATTCACCCGATAAACGAATGCGTAAACTCTGATCGCCTCTCTCTATCGCGTCATGTTCTTGCTTCAAGTGTTCTTGCAGCTGTTCCTTCTCTCGAACCGTACACTTACTAGCCAGCTCTCGTACCAACTCAGCCTCAATCAAACGACGCGCTTGAAAAATCTCACGAGCCTCTTCCGGTGAAGGTTCGGCCACAAAAGCTCCACTATTGGGGACCAAGTTAACTAATTTATGGTAAGACAATTGCAACAATAGCTTACGCACAAACCCACGGCTCAAACCAAACGCCTCACTTAACTCTTCTTCCTTCAAACGGGTGCCAGGCAGCAGCTTGTGGGCCACTATCGCTTCCCAAATACGTTGGTAAACTTTATCCTGCTCTGTGTTTTTATTATTATGCATGGCGCTACCTTGATATGAATAGCAAATGTTTGGCCAACAACCCTGTCACGCTCGCTGACAGAATACCCGACCAGAATTGCACTTTTGTCCAAAAAACAACAAACTTAGATTATCACAAGGTATAATTGTGAACAATAATAGTGTCTTTCGTTAAAAAGAAAGGGCCGCAGCCCTTTCTGTTGTACTCAGTCAGAGTTTAGGGCGCGATATCTTTAACTCCTGCTCCGGTAATCTTGACCAAAATGATGTAGAAAATGCCGCCCAAGGCTGCACCAATCAACCAGCCATAGCCGTTAAGGTCGGCCAGGCTGGGGAGCAATACGGTCGAAATAGAGAAAGTTGCCGCCATGGCAAAGGCCAGTAGTGCTTTAACATTCCAGCCGCCCCGATAATAGTAGGCTCCTGTTGGGGCAGACGAAAATAGCTGCTCCATATCCAGCTGCTGTCGTTTTACCAGGTAGTAATCCACCACTATGATGCCGTAGAAAGGTGCCACAATAGCCCCTAATGCATTAACAAAGCCGGGGATGCCAATCTGGCTGATAAATGATACCCAAAATGCGCCCACGAAAAAGGCAATAATGGCCGTGATCAAGCCCCCGATTCTGAAACTGATCATTCTCGGAAACAGGTTAGCCAGATCATAGGCGGGCGGTATAAAGTTGGCGACCAGGTTGATGCCCACGGTGGCGGCAAAGAAGGTCAGCGCCGCGACTATGGTCAGTGGCAGTGAGTCTACCCGCTCGATAATATCAGCCGGATTAGTCAGCGCCTCCCCGAATAAAACTAGGGTACCGGCGGTAATCATCAAGGCGATAAAAGAGAAGAATGCGACGTTAAGTGGCAGGCCCAGCAGGTTGCCTATCTTCATCTCTCTTTCGCTACGCACGAAGCGAGTAAAGTCCCCGAAGTTGATCACCACGGCAGCAAAGTAAGCCACCATAGTACCAACAATGGCACTGAACGCCGCCAGGTCACTCCCCTCCTTGGTACCCGCACTGCTGAAAATAGTACTGACTGCGGGTAGCAACTGATCACCGGCCTTTACCCAGACAATGACCATCAACACCACCATCACCAGATAGACCAGAGGACCTGCCAGGTTGAGAAATATCTTTATCTTGTCGATCCCCTGCCAGAACAGCAAAATCTGAAACAGCCATACAATAACAAACGACAACCAAGCCGTTGCCGACATGCCGAGGAAACCGGCGCCCTCACTCGGTCCCCACAAGGAGGTCAGCAACAAGGTAACGGCCGTCGAGGCAAAATAGGTTTGTACGCCGTACCAGAAAATACCCACGATGGCGCGCAGCAGCGCCGGAAAGTTCGCCCCTCTGACACCCATGCTGGAACGAATGAGCACGGGAAAGGGAATACCGTATTTCACGCTGGGCTTACCGGTCAGGTTCACCAGTATCATCACAATAAAACCGGCGAGAATAATGGCGCCCATCACCGCCCAGCCATTCAGGCCGTAGGTCAAAAACAGCGATGCGGCTAGGCTGTAACCAAACAAACTCTGAATATCATTGGACCAGACGTTAAAAATTTCAAACCAACCCCAGCTGCGGTCTTTATGCTTAATGGGAGCTAAGTCTTCGTTATATAAAGAAGGATCTCGGCTTTTTACTTCGAGGAGGCGATCATCCATATCGGTATTCCTTATTTAGGGTCTGCTAACCTTTCACGGTTAAATTGCGCTCGGGATAAACGCGCTGTTACTGCGTTGTTGCGTCTGTATGCGGAGTGACTCCCAGCACCAGCTCTGTTTTAGTATAAAGCCCCTGCCAATTGCTGCAGAAATAATCTAGAAAGGTAAACAGATGCTGAAACAAAGAGGGGCCCGTTGACCGGCCCCCCTCTGGATTAATAACGGAAGCGTTGGCAGGGCTTCCAATACTGCATCAGCAGGTAATAAACAATACCGGCGGGTAATAGACTGGCGTACAAAGATACAGAGACGAACGTTAATGCTACGCAAGCCCCAACCACTACAGCAATCACAGCGCCATAGTTGATACCTTTATAGGGACCGTTTTCGTCATAAAGCTTATCTAAGTCCAGTTTACGGCGCCGTAGAATAAAGTAATCCACCACCATAACAGCAAAGATAGGCCCTAAGAATGCAGAGTACGTTTGTACGAAAAGCTGTAATCCTGCTGCCGAGTCTTCCTGTACCAATTTCCAAGGGAAGGTACAAAAAGCTAACAAACCAACCAGAATGGTTGAGGTGCGAAACTTTAGTTTAAACACATCCATTAAAATATAGGTCGGTGGTATAACGTTATTAAGTACGTTAGTGGTGACTTGGGCGAAGGCAATAAATAACAGAGTAATAACGAGTAATGGCGTGTTATCAACCGCACTGGAGAAAACCTGAATGGGATCAGATATACCAGTAGCGCCGGACACCATCAATCCAATTAAGCCCATAAAAATAGTACAAGGCAGAATAGACATGGAATAAATTACCGTCAACCAACCCGGCTTAGTACCTTCTTTTAGCTCACGAGAGTAATCACTGACGTTCAACATCATGGTGCTATAAACACCCAGGAATAGCATAGTGGCACCCCAAAATGGCAAACCCCAAGAACCTTCAATATTCACCAAATTAGTAGCTATATCATCACCGAACTTATTTATTACGCTGTAAAACATATAAACTAGCGCTACTAGAATAAAGCCACTACCTATATTTTCTAACCATTTAATACCCTGAAAACCGAGGATAGACAAACCAATCTGCAGGAATTGGAATACCACGAAAAACAGTACTAGATTATCGAAACCAAATAAAGCGGCTGAAGCTGCGTTCAATGCCCCAGCACCTATCCAACTTTGAAAGCCATACCATATGATAGCCGGCACGGCTCGCACCATACCTGGAAAACGGGTACCGACAAAGCCAAATGAACTCCTAGCTTGTACCATAAAAGGAATGCCGTACTTGTAGCCTGCAGCCCCGTTCAACGCGAGAGCGATACCGATACTAAAACAACCTATCGAGATCGCTATGCAAGCTTGTAACAAGTTGAGCGTGCCAACAATACTAGACCCCATAGTAAAGGTGCCAATTGATACACAACCACCAAACCAAGCTAGAAAATAAGAAACTCTACCCATAATTCTATTTTTCTGGGGAGCAAGTGACTCGTCTCCTGCCTTCTTCTCATGACTGCCAGCCACTTGGGCTGATTTTGCGTTACCGGTTTGCATGGGAATGGCGGCACTGTTGCTTACATTCTGAATAGCCATAGTTAAATCCTCGGTATTCCGTCACTCGGGGCGCTAAGTACCCCATTCTCTGTCGACCACAGTGAGCCGTGCAGTTCTCGATTTATCGCCTCAGGCGATATTGAGTTGGCGCCCTTGGGGAGCCATTTCTGGTCGTGGCCAGCTGAAGGTCAATACCTTGCTGGTGCCCAGCTTCATATCCACCATGGCCTCGCACAGCTTGACCGCTGCTACTGTGCCATCGATCACCGGAATGCCAATTTGCTGTTCGATATACTCCCGATACTGAGACATACCCGCACAACCCAGCACTATGGCTTCGGCGTGGTCTTCTTTAATCGCTAACAGGCATTCGGCAATCACTTTTGCGATCGCAGTTTCTGGTGAGGTAGCTAAATCCAATACCTTCATCGGTGTGGTACGGATATTTTTGCACTGCTCGCTAAAGCCATAGCGATTGACCAAGTGCTCGGTCATGAAACGCACTCTAGGCGCCGTGGTCACTATAGTGAAATAGGCACCGCTCATCACCGCCATGTGAAAAGCCGCTTCGGCAATACCCAGCACCGGTTTATCGGTTAGCTCCCGAGCGGCATACAGCCCAGGGTCGCCGAAACAAGCTAGCACATAGGCGTCAATATTCTCTTCCCTGTCGCCTTTGATAATTTCTTCCAGCACGCCAGGCACCGACAGGGCTTCATCGTAAAAGCTTTCGATAGACGCTGGGCCACTGGCTGGGCTGACCGCGAGAATCTCGGTATCGGGGCGAGACACTGTATCCGCCAATGTCTGCAGTGCGTCGGTAAACGACTGAGTGGTATTCGGGTTGATAATCTTGATTCTCATTGCGCTATCCTTGTTTACGAAAGAATACATTTATTGTTAACGATTTAAATGTAGCTAAATCGTTAACAATAAACAACCAGAAAGTTACCATGACGATGCTGCACTGAGAGATTTTTTTTGGTAAACAGGAAAAGTTAAATTAAAAAATAGCTCATAAATCTTTGATATTATTAGTAAAATATAAATAATAGCAGTGATTTATAGTTGACTAGCACAGGTCAATCATGAACCAATCGTTTTATTTTGTTAACGAAAATGTGACGAAAGTCATAAAAAACCCTCCGAGCGGAGGGTCTTGTGAGAGCGTTGGCAACGCCTAAGTCGGCGGCGTTTCGCCTATAACGTTAGAATTCGGCGTTGTGATAGACGTTTTGTACGTCGTCTACGTCGTTCAGCATATCGAGGAAACGCTCCATGAGAGCTACGTCTTCACCAGCCAGCTCAATGGTGTTTTGTGCAAGATACTGAATGCTGTCTACTTCAAAGTCGAGTGCTGGAAAGGCTTCAAGCAGCGCTTGTTTGGTTTTGAAGTATTCGGTTTGCGGGGCGAATACGGTGATCATGCCGTCTTCTGACTCCACATCGGTTACGTCCACATCGGCGGTCATTAACACTTCAAGAATGGCGTCTTCATCGTCACCGGCAAAGGCCAAAATAGCGCAATGGTCGAACATGTGGCCTACGGTGCCCGAGGTGCCGATTTTGGCTTTCACCTTGTTAAAACATACCCGTACGTCACCGATAGTACGGTTAGGGTTATCGGTTAAGCAGTCCACTATCACTAGGCAGTTGCCGGGGCCAAAGCCTTCGTAGCGGGCAGGTGAAAAGTCTTCGCCGGCGCCGCTGGTGGCTTTTTGCAGGGCTTTTTCAATGACATGAGCCGGTACTTGATCTTTTTTAGCGCGCTCAATCAAACCACGTAAGCTGAGGTTACCATCAGGATCGGCACCGCCAGATTTAGCGACCACGTATATTTCACGGCCGTATTTGCTGTAGATTTTGCTCTTAGCATTCGCGGTTTTGGAGATGGAATCTTTGCGGTTTTCGTAGGCTCTGCCCATGAGGTGCTCTCGTTAGTGGTCTGTTCGTCAAAAGTGGGCGAATTTTACACCCAGCGTGGCACCAAATCTATCGTAAAGCTCAAGCGCACAGCTAAGTTCTGTGCTCTTTTGCCGTCATACTGGACTTGATCCAGTATCTCACCCGTACCTGATTACGTATGAACCTCAGCCATAATGCACCCTGTTTCGGTTTGTTCTTTGTAGCAGTTCGCTAGGCTTCGAGGCCAAATGGTCTGGCTTTGTAGCAGCCAATTCATTCGGCTGGCCAGCTTTGCTGGCTGTTACTGAGGTTTAGATTTAAACCAAAACATAAAACCGAGCCGAATAAATTGGCTCCTACAAGAGAATAGGCGTGATCCACTATGTAAGTTATTGAATTTGTTCATTAATAACTATCGAGATATGGCTGATCATTATGGGTAATCAGGCACCCTTATGCCTTAAAAATTAAAACGAGATCCTGACTTACGTCAGGATGACGGCCAAGGGCTAGCTTGGCGCTGGGTGCTTGGCGCTTGGTGCTCAGCGCTGTTCCTAGTAACCCGCAAACTCTTCGCTGCGTACTTGCTCTTCGTCTACGCCGGCTTTGCTTAGCATGGCTTTCATGGCGGCCACTAACTCTGGTGGGCCGTCCAGATAATACACAGGCGCGTTAAGGTCTGGGAGATGACGGGCCAGCATGGCTTGATCTACATAGCCTTGCTCGCCAGACCAAGCAGAGTCTGGCTGACTCATGGTTGCCACCAAAGTGCTGTGTGCGCAGCGGGCGCAGGCTTGCGTCAATTCATCCAAAAAGGCGGCGTCTTGAGGCCGACGGTTGGCATAAAACACCGTGATTGGCTGCTGGTTTGAAGATTGCTGATGCTTGATGGCCTGCAACAACATGCTACGCACTGGCGTTACGCCAATGCCACCGGTAATAAATACCACCGGCCGTTTAAGTTGTTCGGGCAGCACGAAATCCCCGTAGGGGCCTTTCATTACTAGCTCGCTACCCGGTTCAAGCTGACTCAATACTTGTTTAAACGCGCTATTTCTAATGCGAGTGGCGATCATCAGCTCGGGTTCATCGGGCGTGGAGGCATAAGAGAAATAACGGCTGTTGCCTTCGTCATCGGTTTGCGGCGGGTCAATTAAGGTAAATTGCGCGCACTGGCCGGCTTTAAAGCTAAAGTCGTCGGGCTTTTTAAAATAAAAGGCCAAGGTGCCCTCGGCCACGGTTTGTTTGCGCACTAGCTGTAATTGATACTTAGCCATGATGTTTGCCTCCGTTATCAACTCACTCTCTGCTTCGCTTTCTATTTCAGCCTCTGCCTCGCGCTCCTAACTGAGTGCTTAGCGCTTCGCCTTAACTCTTAGTTTAGGCCTAAGCAGACCCCTTATACTTCCACATTCAGCGCCAACGTGGCCTCATCGTCGTCACTCTGATAACGCTGGCGGATCACATTGATACGCCGACTCATACCTGAGTTAGCACCTACCCAGCATACGCCCCCCTCACGCATACTCAGCCACGCCTCAAAGGCGGCTTGGCGACGCGCCCGCTCTCGGTCTTGGTGGCGTGGCCGAATGGCCACATAAGGTTGCACTGCGGTAATCACCGGAATAATAGGCCGGCGTGCCTTATCGGCGGCGGCCGCTTCTGTGCTGGGCGCGGCGGCATTGGGGGCTAGCGTAGGTAAAATAATCGGTATTGCCATGGCCTGCCCTCTCTTTGTTGTATGTAGTTTGTGTACCTAGTTTATTTACATAACTTGCTGAGCTAAGTATTAGCTTAGCCTTTATAGCTCTGCGTGATTGTTGTTGATTCTAGGGCGCAGGATTGTTTAAAATCTATCCAGCTACGCTGACCCGCCGAAGCATTCTGCTTCGCAGAACCGGCGAATAAATTGCCGGCTACAAGGTAAGGCCTTTGTAGTCCAGTGCGACCGCTGTTAGTTCTCCTTAGCTGGATTATTTCAAACCTATCCAGCTTCGCAGGCTCGGCGAAGTCCTCTTTATTAAAGAGACGGGCGGCTACAAGGGAGCAAAAGTGGCGGCTAAAAAGGCAGAGATTTGTGCGGCGGTATGCTCAGGGTGCGAGATAAAGGCCGCGTGCGATGCTTTAGGCTCTATATATTGCTGGCGATTCGTCGCCGCTAATAGCGCTTCCACTAACGGAATGGCTTTGTGAGGCACCAGACCATCAAGCCGCCCGTATAAACGCAAATAGGGCACACTGAGCTCGGCAAGTTGTGCGCGCAAATCTACCTCGGCCAATAAACTCAAGCCCGCCGCTAAGGCGATAGGATCTGGGCTGGGTTTAGTATTAAGACTGTCACGTAATTGGCGCACATCGGTTTTAGCGTGCTCGCTGCCCATGGCTTGCAGTGCTAAAAAGCGCTTTATCACCATTTCATGATCTGCACTTAACTGTTCTGCAAAGGTGGTTAACACCTCGGGCTTAATGCCCGGCCAATTATCTTTGGCCACAAAACAGGGCGAGCTGGCCAAGGTCAGTAACTTTGTGACTCTGCTCGGCGCTTGCAACGCCGCTTGAGTGGCAATTAAGCCACCCAATGACCAGCCTAGCCAAGCGGCCTGTTGCGGCACTACATTCAATACCGCCTGTGACCAATCGTTAAGGGAAGCACCATTAGGCAAGGGCTGACTGTGGCCAAAGCCGGGTAAGTCGACCAGATGCAGACAAAAATCCGCTTCCAACCGCTCCACTAACGGCTGCCACACGGCGCCATTCATACCCCAACCATGCAGCAGCACCAGATCCGGCCCTTGGCCGCGACTTTCTAGGTATACACTCATTACACCACTCCTATGGCTGACGATAAGTTGTGAGGGCTTATGATAAAACGGCAGGTCGCGCGCTTACACTCTTACTTACCCGCTCGCCTACGCTCTTATTCACACTCTCAACTACAACTGGGTGCACTGTGGTGGGGTCAATGTTTGCTGTGCCGCCACGATTGCCAGCAGCAAGCATTGATTTGTCAGCAGTGCCGCAATGAACTACCACAGCTTAGTCATCCTTGTAGCCAATGTGCCTTTCCGCTCACACTGGACGATGCCCACTGCGGCCGCTGTCAGCGCTATCCTCAGCCCTGGCAGCGCATGCAAGTACTAGCGGATTTTGAGCCGCCTTTTAGTGGCTTGATCCACGGTTTAAAATATCATCATCAAACGCTAAACGGCCGCTTGCTGGGCCAACTATTAGCGCAGCAGGTAAGCCCGCCCTACCCCGAGGCGATATTACCGGTGCCTTTGCATTGGTGGCGACAACTGCGCCGCGGCTATAATCAGGCCTTTGAGATTGCCCTAGGCATGCAGAATGTATTGCCCATTCAGATTGATAATCACAGCCTAAAACGACGGCGGCACACCGCCACCCAAACTCAGCTCACCCGTATTCAGCGACAGAAAAATCTGCATCAGGCTTTTACGGCTCGCTCATTGCCTTATCGGCATGTAGCACTGCTGGATGATGTGATCACCACCGGCAGCACCATGAAAGAGCTCACCCAGCTGTTACATCAGCAAGGCGTAGAAGTGGTAGAAGTGTGGGCACTTTGCCGCACGCTGGACCATTAGCTGTGACGCAGGGCGCATTAACGGCGATGAGGGGCGCTTAACTGTCAGCCTGCTGTCACTATTCAAGCGCGCGCAACAAGAGTATGATAAAACTTGAGTCATTTAGTCAGGTTTACGAGGTTAGCGATGATTACGATTTCCGAAACCGCCCAGGAACATTTCTGCAAGTTGCTATCTCAGCAGCCAGAAGGCACCAACATTCGAGTGTTTGTGGTTAATCCGGGCACCCCTAACGCCGAATGTGGCGTTTCTTATTGCCCACCGGACGCGGTTGAGCACGATGATTTGCATCTGCCTTATACCGGTTTTGAGGCAGTGGTCGATAAACAAAGCGTATCTTTCTTACAAGACGCCGAAATTGACTTCGTTAGCGATCAAATGGGTTCGCAACTAACGCTAAAAGCGCCGAACGCTAAAATGGCGCAAGTGCCAAATGACGCGCCGTTAGCGGACCGTGTTGAGTACCTGTTGCAGTCGCAAATCAACCCCGGTTTAGCCAGCCATGGCGGCCAAGTAGTATTAACCGAAATCACCCCCGAAGGCTTAGCAATTTTGCAGTTTGGCGGCGGTTGTAACGGTTGTTCTATGATTGATGTGACGCTGAAAGACGGTATCGAAAAGCAACTGCTTGAGCAGTTTGCCGGCGAAATTACCGGCGTGCGCGATGCCACCGACCACGAACGTGGCGAGCACTCTTACTATTAACCAATAGTGAACAAGAGCTGCGCTAGCACTAAGCTAGAAAGCAAAAAGGGAACCTAAGCGGTTCCCTTTTTTATGGCTGAATAATGGCTCGTGAGGTGAGAGGTGTAAGGCGAAAGCGCCAAACCTGCAGATGCGGTTTTTACTCCTCACACTTCACCCCTCACTATTCACCGTCACTTCACCAGCTATTCCGCTTTTCTATCCCGGCTGAGCAAGGAGATGGCCGCTTCTTTGGCATCTTTACCTTGATACAGCACGGCATATACCTGCTCGCAAATGGGCATTTCAATGCCGTGGCGCTGGGCTAACTGCTGTACTTCCGCCGCATTGCGATAACCTTCCACCACTTGGCCGATGTCGGCCATGGCGGTTTGTACGTCTTTGCCTTGGCCTAATGCCAAACCAAAACGGCGATTGCGCGACTGATTATCGGTACAGGTCAGTACCAAGTCACCCAAACCGGCCATGCCCATAAAGGTGTCTTGCTCAGCACCCAAAGCCACACCTAAGCGCTGCAATTCAGCTAAGCCACGGGTGATTAATGCCGTGCGCGCATTGGCACCAAAGCCTAAGCCGTCGGCCAAGCCTGCGCCAATGGCAATCACGTTTTTCACCGCGCCACCGAGCTGCAGCCCTATCATGTCATCGTTTAAATAAACACGAAACGAGCGGCCACAGTGCAATAAATCGCCGAGCTCTTTAGCAAAGTCGTCGTCGGTGGCGGCCAATGAAATAGCCGTGGGCAAACCCATGGCCAGCTCTTTGGCAAAGGTGGGCCCAGATAACACCGCCAACGGCACCTGCTCGCCGAGAATGTCTCGGGCGACCACTTGCAGTAGATCACCGGTATTGGGATCTAAGCCTTTGGTGGCCCATGCCACTCGGCTGTCGGGGCGTAAATATGGCTGTACTTGCTTTAATACATCGGCAAACACATGGCTGGGCACCACTATCAGCAAGTCACGACTGGCCTGCACCGCCTGCTGTAAATCGGCGGTGGGTATTAAGCTGTCGGGGAAAATAGCGTCCGGCAGAAACACCTTGTTACAACGATCGGCGGCAAGAGTCGCTACCTGCTCAGCTCTGTGGCTCCACAACAAGGTTTTATGGCCATTGCGCGCAAGGGCAATGGCCAAAGCGGTACCGTAAGAGCCGGCACCCAATACTGAGATGGCGGCATCTTTATGCATTAGGCATCCGCCTGCTGTGGTTGCTGCTGTTGCTCTTGAGCACGCTGTACATGAGCGGCAAACAAAGCATCAAAGTTAACCGGTGCCAAGTTAAGCTGCGGGAAAGAACCACGGCCCACTAAGCTACCCACAGTTTCACGGGCATACGGGAACAGAATATTCGGGCAGAAAGCGCCTAAACAATGAGCCAACTGCTGCTCTTCCATATTGCCAATGGTGAAAATACCGGCCTGCTGGATTTCGCACAGATAAGCGGTTTCGTTTTCGCCCAGCTCACAGGTCACGGTTAAGGTTAAGATGACTTCGAAGATGTTGTCGGCTAAACGCGAGCTTTTGGTGTCTAAGTCCAATTTAACTTCTGGCTTCCATTCTTTTTGGAATACCAGTGGCGTGGCCGGCGCTTCAAAAGACACGTCTTTCAAATAAATGCGTTGGATTTGAAACTCAACTTGATTCTGGGTTAGCGCTTCAGTCGCGGTGCCATTTACTGCTTCAGTCATGAAGATATCCTTATATAAGACGTGAAAAGATTAGCGTTTAGCAACCGGCAGGTTTTGGGTGCGCCAGTCCGCCATGCCACCACGCAAGGTGTGAACCTGCGTGAACTCCGCTTTGGTCAAGATACGGCCAATGCTGGAGGTGGTCATACCGGTTTCACAAACCAAAATAAGCGGCTTTTGCTGATATTTTTGAATTAGGCTCAAATCATTCGCTTTAAGCTGGCTGGCCGGCACGTTAATGGCGCCCGTGATATGGCCTTTGCGAAACTCTTCGGCGGCGCGTACGTCTATGACCACAGCATCTTGCTTATTGATCAGCAGCACGGCTTGTTGGGCCGGTATGATTTGTACCTTGCTCAGCTTAGCCATTACTGTCATCACGACAATCGCTGTCACTAAACCAAACCAAGCCACGACCAGTAGGGTGTTGTTTGCTAAAAAATCCAGATACTCTTGCATACGATTACTTCTTGTAGAGTCAAAATACGGAAAAAACCGAGTATACATGGGGTATCGGCAAATAACAGTAGCCTACTTATGATAACTATTGTCATTTGTGAGTTCGTGCTAAACTTTGGCCATCTATGCCGCTATTTGGCTAGAGTCTAAAACCGCAATTGTAGTAACATGCGCCCACTGCTTTCTGTAACGGCATCTCGAATCAATAACAACATAAACAACATAGGGTTTACACTATGAACTCAACCAAAAAGCCTCTGGTACTCATCATTATGGATGGCTGGGGGTATAGTGAAAGAACCGAGAATAATGCTATTCACGCCGCTCACACTCCAGTGCTCGATGGCTTGCTGCAAGACTACCCTTCCATGCTGATTTCTACCTCGGGTTACGACGTAGGCCTGCCTGATGGGCAAATGGGCAACTCTGAAGTTGGCCACGTTAATATTGGTGCTGGGCGCATTGTGTATCAAGACTATACCCGCATCGGCCATGCCATTAGCAGCGGTGAATTCTTTCGTAATCCCGCCCTTACCAATGCGGTAGACGGTGCCGTGGCACAGGGCAAAGCCGTGCATATTATGGGTTTGTTGTCTGACGGTGGCGTACACAGCCACGAAGATCAAATTGCCACCATGATTAAAATGGCTGCCGACCGCGGTGCTGAACAGATTTATCTGCATGCCTTTCTTGATGGCCGCGACGTGGCACCCCGCTCCGCACACGCACCCTTGGAACGTTTTACGACTTTATTCTCTGAGCTGGGAAAGGGTCGTTTGGCTACTATTATTGGCCGCTATTTTGCCATGGACCGCGATAATCGCTGGGAGCGCGTGCAAGTCGCTTACGACTTGCTCACCCAAGGCAAGGCGCAGTTTAATGCCGATAATGGCTTAGATGGCTTGCAGGACGCTTATGAGCGCGGCGAAAACGATGAGTTTATTACCGCCACGACCATAGGCAAGCCGGTCACCATTAACGATGGCGATGCGCTGATCTTTATGAACTACCGAGCCGACCGCGCTCGTGAGCTAACCCGCGCCTTCGTAGAAGATGACTTTAGTCACTTTCAGCGCCAAGCACGCCCAGCACTCAGTAACTTTGTGATGCTGACCGAATATGCGGCTGACATTAAGACCGCTTGTGCGTATCCGCCAGAAGCGCTACCGAACACCTTAGGCGAATGGTTAGCTGATCACGGAAAAACTCAACTGCGCATTTCTGAAACAGAAAAATATGCCCACGTGACTTTCTTCTTTAATGGCGGCCGTGAAGCCTGCTTTAAAGGCGAACAAAGAGTGATGATCCCAAGCCCAGCTGTGGCCACCTATGACTTGCAGCCAGAAATGAACTCGGCGTTAGTCACCGATAAACTGGTGGAGGCCATTAAAAGCCAAGAGTTTGATGTGATTATTTGTAATTATCCAAACGGCGACATGGTGGGTCATACGGGCGTATTTGCAGCGGCAGTTAAAGCCTGTGAAGCCATAGATGTGGCGGTGGGCCGCGTGGTAGCAGCGCTGAAAGAAGTGGGTGGTGAAGCCTTAATTACTGCGGATCACGGCAATGCGGAGCAAATGGTGAACCCCATCACCGGCCAAGTACAAACCGCACACACCAATTTACCGGTGCCACTAATTTATGTGGGCCGCGATGCCACGCCGGTCGCCAAAGGTCGTTTGTCTGATTTAGCGCCCACTATGCTGAATTTACTTGGAATGGAGATCCCTGAGCAAATGACTGGTAAGCCTTTGATGGTTCTGAAATAATCGAGTCTATGGGCAAAAAGCGACTGTTCGCCACCTTAGTATTGTTAAGTACCGGTCTGATGGGCGGTACTTTCGCATGGGCAAACGACAGCAAAGAGCTGAAAAGCGTCAAAAGCCAGATCAGCAGCCAGCAGCAGGACGTGCAGCAGCACAAAAAGCAGCTCAGCCAACTGCAGCAACAGTTGGCCAATGATGAAAAAGCCATTTCTAATCAAGCCCGCCAGCTTAATCAAACTCAGCAGCAGCTCAAAACCAATGAGAGCGCATTAGCGCAATTAGATGCAGAGCATACTCGGCTGAATAAACAAGCGGAGCAGCAAAAGCAGCTATTGGCTGAGCAAGTGCGCGCCTCTTACCAGAATGGTCGCCATGACTATCTGAAGCTGCTGCTCAATGGCCAAGACAGCACCGAAATCGACCGTTTACTGCACTATTACGCCCACTTAAACCAAGTGCGTGCCGAGGCCCTGCAGCAACTGGCCCTCACCGCCAAGCAATTGGCAGAAAACCGTCGCCAAGCAGAGCAAAGTCGCAATCAGCTTAATGAGCTGTTAGCGCAACAGCAAAGCGAACAAGAAAAGCTAAAAAGCCAACAAAGTAAGCGCAGTGACACCGCCAAGCAGCTCAATAGCACGCTCGACAAAAGTAACCAGCGATTGGCGAGCTTGCAGCAGTCTGCTAATAACCTAGAACAACAAATCAAAGCCGCCATCGCCAAGGCTGCCCGCGAGCAAGCGGCCCGTGAACGTGCCGAGCGCGAAGCAAGAGCCAAGGCTGAACGCGAAGCCAAAGCCCGCGCCGAGCGCGAAGCCCGTGAATATCAAGCCAGAGTAGAACGGGAAGAGCGTGAATATCAAGCGAGAGTGAAACGTGACCAAGCCGCAGGTCGTGAGCCAAGTCGACCCAACGAAGTGCCCCCACCGCCACCCGCGCGCAAGCCAATAGTGGCTAAGACCAGCGGTAACTTTGCTGGTTTAAGAAAAGGCACGCTGCCTTGGCCACTCAAAGGCCAGCTAGTCCACCGCTTTGGCGGCGCGCGCACCAGTCAATTAGCCTGGAAAGGCGTGTTAATTGGTGCGCCCATCGGTCGCGAAGTGACGTCCATCGCCAGTGGTCAGGTAGTGTATGCAGATTGGCTCAGCGGTTTTGGCATGGTGATGGTGATTGATCACGGTAAAGGCTACATGAGCCTTTATGGCCATAACCAATCCCTGCTGCGCAACCCCGGCGACAAGGTGGCAGCCGGCCAACCCATTGCCTTGAGTGGTGAAAGTGGCGGCCAAGAGCAGTCTGGCCTGTATTTTGAAATTCGTTATCAAGGTTCAGCCGTCGATCCGCTGCCGTGGTTGAAGTCGTGATTCAGCGCCCAGCGCCGAGCTAAAAAACAAACCTAATACTTACATCCATGCCTCGGCATGGATGTTTGCTTTTGGCCGTCCTCCTGATGCACATCAGGATCTCGTTTTAGGTTTGCACTGTAGATTGCTAATGCAAGACCGTGCCGAATAAATTGGCACACTACAAAAAACGCGACTCTTCTTTAAGCTCGGCGCTACTAGCCCGTCGCCATTTCCAGCTCGCTAATCAACCACATCGCCTCTGTTTTAGAGCTACCACACACATCCATCATGGCTTTAAAACTGGCGCACACCGCTGGCCGTTCTGGCTGGCCAAAGATAGCACAGCGCATATCCGCCATTAAATGCAGACAGGGTTCGCCAGCAGGTTTGCCCTCGGGCATGCCCGGCAAGGGCCCGCTAATACTGGGGGCGATGCAACAAGCACCGCAATTGCTACGACATTCCATTCATAATCTCTATTTTGCTGGGTTAATCAGCGACGCCAACGCCGACACATGCTGGTCGCTCACACCCAGCTCGTGTAATGCACGTTCAAGGTTAAGCAAATACTCACTGTTGTGGCCGCTAGGCCCGCGAGCCTTGGCAATTTGCTCAGCCATCTGCACTAAGGGCGCCTCACCCAAAAAGGCGGCATTGTCTGGTGTGGCTAAGTAAATAAGCCCTTCTACCGCGCTTGTGGCTGTAAAATGAATCGGCACTAATTCTCGTAAGTAGCCATTTTTCTCGCGCACATCAAGCTGTGTTAATACCGCCGGCGTAATGCGATAAGCCATGCCATCACAACGAGCCCCCCTCTCCGACACCAGGGTTACCACGCGACCGGGGGCGCTCGGCGTGCCTCTATGATCATGGGAGCCCTGCCAAAAGCGGCGGCTCCAATCAAAAATCCAAGCGGGCTTTCGTTCCAAATAAGCAAAGTCCGCCTTCCATATTAATGAGCCATAACCAAACAGCCAAAAGGAGTCATGCTGGTCAAAATGCGTCATCCGGCCATTATGGCCACGAGTATCGAATGTCATGAGCCTCCAGTGAAAGGTAAAACGCTGTAAGCCTTACGTTGTACGCCTTAAGTTAAAGACGCCGGCCATCTTTCCTTACGGATAGCGTACGGCTTAAAGCGTACCGCTTGGCCTTCGTGATAAACTAGCGGTTTTCTGAGGAATATTTTAATGCGCCTAACTATACATAGCGTGAGCCAGATCCCTGAACTGCATCAACCTCATGTAAACCTTATTTTACAAGGCCGTGACCTGCCCGAACAGGCGCAATTTTACTTGGCCACCTTTAATGACAGAGCCGTGGCGCTGGCTTGGCTTGACCACACAGCTTTGGCGTTTATTGCAGTGCGCGATATTACGCGCCGCCGTGGCATAGGCCAAGAGCTACTGGCACACATGAAACGGGACGCCAAAGCCCAGGGCTTAGACCTGCTCACGTGTAATTCGGCTCAAGCGCCGGCGCCGCAACAAGCAGAGTTAGTGGCATTTTTACAAGCTCAAGGCTTTAACGGATCAACAGCAATGCTAAGCTGTAATTTAGAGTAAATCCCCGCAGCGTTAAGGAGACTCCATGAAGATGAGAACCGAACATGACTCTATGGGCGAGATAGCCGTGCCTGCTGGAGCCTTATACGGCGCCCAAACCCAAAGAGCCATTAATAACTTTCCTATTTCCGGTCAGCCTTTACCTGCTGCTTTTATCAGTGCCGTTGCCAAGCTAAAAGCCGCCTGTGCTTATGCAAATGGCGAGCTTAAACGCCTCGATCCAGACACAAGCGCGGCCATTATTGCCGCTGCCGACACTGTGATTGCCGGTAAGCATCCAGATGCATTTCCCATCGATGTTTACCAAACCGGCTCAGGCACCAGTACCAATATGAACGTCAATGAGGTGTTGGCCCATTTGGCGGCGGCGCAATTAGGCAAGCCGGTCAGCGCCAATGATGACGTGAATATGGGCCAAAGCTCCAATGATGTGATCCCCTCGGCTGTACACCTCAGTGCCGCCTTGGCGTTATCCCGCCAGCTGATGCCGGCGTTGCTAGAGCTAGAGCAAGCCATGCTCAGCAAAGGCGAGCAATTAAAAAACCAAGTCAAAACTGGCCGCACTCACTTAATGGATGCCATGCCGCTGCGCTTTGACCAAGAGTTAGGCGGTTGGGCCACCCAAGTGCGCTACGCCGGAGACCGTTTAGACGGCTTGCAGAGCCGACTGCAACAGCTCGCGCTGGGTGCCACCGCCATTGGTACCGGCATTAATGCGGATCCGCGCCAAGCTCAACTGGCATGTAACTACCTGAATCAGCGCACGGGATTAAATTTTTGCCCCGCTGAGGATTATTTTTACAGCTTAAGCAGTCAAGATACGGCTGTTGAGCTCTCCGGCCAGCTAAAAACCTTGGCCGTAGCCTTAATGAAGATTGCCAACGATTTGCGCTGGATGAACTCAGGGCCGCTAACCGGCATCGCAGAAATTCAATTACCTGCGCTGCAACCGGGCTCCTCCATTATGCCCGGCAAAGTAAATCCGGTGATCCCTGAAGCCGTGGCCATGGTGGCAGCACAAGTCATAGGGCTAGATACAGCCAATACCATAGCCGGCCAGTCGGGAAATTTTCAGCTCAATGTAATGCTGCCTTTGGTGGCCAACAATTTGCTGCACATGCTAGCGCTACTCAGTAACTGCGCACCTTTATTGGCAGCAGCTATCAGCGGCTTTACGGTAAACCAAGCGCATATTGATGAGAACTTGGCGAAGAACCCTATTTTAGTTACCGCGCTTAATCCAGTGATCGGCTACGAAAATGCCGCCAAAATCGCTAAACAGGCCTATAAAGAACGAAGACCGATTTTAGAAGTGGCTCAAGAGCAAACCGATATTCCGCTCGAAGAACTGCGAAAGCTGTTGGATCCGGCCGCGTTAACGCGTTAAAGCGTAAGCCTGTCAGTTAAAGAAAGATCTTAAAGACTAAAAATTTTTTGCCACGGAAGAACACGGAATCCACAGAAAAATCAAACTAAAATAAAGTACGAAAAACCGCCGTTAGTAAAAGCTTTATTTTAGATTTTATTTCTATTTTTCCGTGTTCTTCTGTGGATTCCGTGGCAATAATGCTCTTTAGGTTTTGTATCTTCTCTTCACTGACGGCGGCTCGTAAAAAATATACAGCACTTCGCACACAGCCAAACAACAAAAAGGGATGCAGAAGCATCCCTTTTTACGTACTAGCTGAGTAGTTAGAAAAAGCTGCTGTGGGTTTTACCCTTCACACTTACCCCTCTCTGCTCACGGCCGTAGCCTTAAAGAATAATGTCCTTCAGCGACTGGCGCTTGCGCGATAAAATATGCGTGGAGCGAATGCGGCGCACGGTGCGGGATTTACCGCGAATCACTAAGGTTTCGGTGTGCGCATAGATGCCATCACTGCTGATGCCTTCTAGCAAGTCGCCTTTAGTAATACCGGTCGCGGCAAACATCACATTATCGGTGCGTGCCATATCTTCTAATTTAAGTACTTTACCCACTTCAATGCCCATTTCTAAGCAGCGGGCGATTTCAGCTTTGCCGATCGCCACATTTTCTGCTGTGGGCTCTTTAACTTCATAGCGCGGAACCAAACGGGCTTGCATGTCGCCATCAAGCGAGCGTACGGCAGCGGCAGAAATCACGCCCTCAGGTGAGCCACCAATGCCATACAGCATGTCGACTTCACTTTCTGGCACACAGGCTAAAATAGAGGCCGCCACGTCGCCATCAGGTATAGCAAACACGCGCACGCCTAATGCTTGCATGGTTTTAATGATTTTATCGTGGCGCGGTTTGGCCAAGGTGATCACGGTAAAGCGTGATAACGGCTTATTCAGCGCTTTGGCCACGGCCTTAATGTTTTGCTCGATAGACTTATCTAGGTCGATCACGCCTTTGGCGCCAGCACCCACAATCAGTTTTTCCATGTACATATCAGGGGCGCGTAAGAAAGCGCCCTTTTCGCCCACGGCAATCACCGCCAAGGCATTAGGCTGCCCCATGGCAGTCATGCGCGTGCCTTCGATAGGATCCACGGCGATGTCGACTTCATCACCACCTAAGCCGACTTTTTCACCGATATAGAGCATAGGCGCTTCATCAATTTCGCCTTCGCCAATAACAATTTCACCGCTAATATTAATTTCATTTAGTACATGACGCATGGCGGCCACTGCAGCGCCGTCGGCGGTATTTTTATCGCCTCTTCCCAGCCACTTGTACCCGGCCAAGGCGGCCGCTTCAGTTACTCGCGAAAATTCTATGGCTAATTCACGTCTCATGAGATTTCCTACTCGTCGCTCTATGGCGAATCACTTGTCTAATATACGCTGCTGCAAAATACGATATACGTCGGGGGTTTCTTCTTTTCCCGATACGCAAACATCGAGATCATGCAGCCGGCCATCTTGAATACCGTATACCCAGCCATGCACCGACAGCGCTTGGCCTCGCTCCCAAGCATGCCGCACTATGCTAGTGCGACACAGGTTAGCAACCTGCTCAACGACGTTCAGCTCACACAAGGCGTCTTCTCTTAGCTGATCATCTTCAACACTGATCAGGTCTTTACGGTAACGTTGATATAAATCTTTTAAGCTGGCTAACCAATTATCAATGAGGCCCAGCTCCGCATCGCCCATGGCCGCTTTAACACCACCACAGCCGTAATGACCGCAAATGATAATATGCTTCACTTTTAGTACTTCAACCGCATATTGTACCACCGACAAACAGTTAAAGTCGGTGTGCATGATCAGGTTTGCCACATTGCGATGCACAAATACATCGCCCGGTAGTAAACCTGTAAGCTGGTTAGCAGGAACGCGGCTGTCTGAGCAACCAATCCACAGATATTCTGGCGCTTGTTGTAACGCTAGCTTTTCGAAAAAGGCTGGATCATCGGCTTTAATCTGCTCTGACCAAGCTTCATTATTGTCAAACAGGTGCTTTAGTATTCGCATGGGATTTCCTGCTTTTTATCTTTTTAGAATAGAATTATTGGCGGAAAAAAGGCCCTTGCGGGCCTTTTATATGACCTAATTGTCACTTATGAATCCATGGCCGTTTTCAGCTTCTTCAGCGCGCTTTTTTCCAGCTGTCGGATGCGCTCTGCAGATACGCCATACTCATCGGCTAATACTTGTAAGGTAATTTTTTCTTCTTCATCTAACCAGCGAGCTTGAATAATATGCTGGCTGCGCTCGTCCAATGTAGCCACGGCGGCACGCAAGCGACGGTTACTGGTTTGCTCCCAGTTTTCGGCTTCTACCTGACGTGCCACATCCGAGCTGTTATCTTGCAAATACTGCACCGGCGAAAAACTGGTATCTCGGTCGTCATCGTCTGACGATAAGTCAAAGGCGGGATCTTGCGCGCTCATGCGCGACTCCATTTCCACTACCTCAGCCGGTAATACGCCTAAGTTCTCCGCCACCATCGCGACTTCGGCTTGGTTAAACCAGCCTAAACGCTTCTTTGATTTTCTTAAGTTAAAGAATAACTTACGCTGCGCCTTGGTGGTAGCTACTTTTACCACTCGCCAGTTACGCAGCACATATTCGTGAATTTCGGCTTTGATCCAATGCACGGCAAAGGAGACTAAGCGCACGCCGACCGCAGGGTCAAAGCGCTTCACGGCTTTCATTAGCCCGATATTACCTTCTTGGATCAAATCTGCTTGTGGTAAACCATAGCCGGAATAACCACGGGCTATGTGCACCACAAAACGCAGGTGAGACATGATCATCTGGCGAGCAGAAGACAAGTCACCGTCGTTAAAGAGTCGTTCGGCCAGTGACTTTTCTTGTTCGGCACTGAGCACAGGAATGGTATTGACCGCTTGGATATAAGCTTCCAAGCTACCTTGAGGAACAAGGGAAAAATCGCGCTGAAAATCTGTTGTCATTACACTCGTATTCATTCTTACATGACTCCGTATAAAAACAGCGGCAGTACACACTCTAGATTCGCGCAATTAGGTTGCGCAACTGAAACTGGATACGCTCTGCCTAGCTGCACAGCGGAAAATGTATTTATTAAAAACTAGAGGTCGTAACCTAAAGGTCATAGCAATGGCCAATAGGGATGGCCTTATGAAGCGTATATAAGACCATATTTAGGTGATAAAGTTCAACTCGCTTGTCACGCTCAGCTGGGTTCGATGGCGCGAATGTGACGGCGCACAGAAAAACCAGAGGCAAACAAGCTCAGCACAGTACCGGTTAGGATCAGCAGCAGGCTTTCTTCTAGGTTTAAGCCCAATAAGTTAAAGTCACTCTGATACAAATCGGCCAGTGAGGTGACCTTATGACTTAACCAAAACACCATCACCAAGGTTAGCCACCAGGCTAACAAGCCTCCTATAATGCCGTACCACAGGCCAACATACAAAAAAGGCCGTTGAATAAAGCGATCGGTGGCGCCCACCAGCTTCATCACTTCAATTTCGTAGCGACTATTTAGAATATTCAGGCGCAACGTATTACTGACCACCAACAAGACGCCTGCCAACAGCAAAGTCGACATGCCAATCACCGCTTGGCGCAATAAATCGACGATACCGGATAACCGAGCTAACCACGCCATATCAAGACGCGCCGTTTCCACAATGGGCTCGGCATGCATGTCGGCAAGCAGTAACTCGGCGGCATCTGGGGCGCGCCCTGTTTCCGACAAGTTCAAGATTAATACCGCCGGCAGCGGATTATCAGCCAGTAAGTCTAGCGCCTCGGAAAAGCCCGCCGCCCCCTGAAAGTCCTTTAAGCCTTGCTCGGCACTGATATAAGTGACGTTCGCGATATTCTCAGACTTGGCTAAGCGCTCATGCAGCTCAGTGATTTGTGCTTCGCTGGCTTTTTGCTGCAGATACAGACTGATTTGCGCCTTGCTCTGCCATACCGCACTCACCGTTTCGGTATTTTTCAATAATACATAAAAACTGGCCGGCAGCGCTAAGCTCACCCCGAGCACCGCTATGGTCATCAGTGAGCTTAACGGCGTGCGCCAAATTTCACCTAGGCTAGCAAACAGCTGGCGTGCATGATCGAGGGCATACATACCAAAACGCTGAAACACCGATAGTTTATGGCGGCTCATAGCTCGGCCTCCGCAACCAATCGGCCAGCGCTTAAGGTCAAAGTGCGATGACGCTGGGCATTAATCAGCCCCGTATCGTGGGTGGCAATTAACACACTGACGCCCACGCTATTAAAGGCTTCAAACAAGCGTAGTATCTCCATCGATAACGCAGGATCCAAGTTACCAGTCGGCTCATCCGCCAACAATAAAGACGGCTTATTGACGATGGCGCGCGCTATACCGACCCTTTGTTGCTCACCACCGGATAACATCAGCGGAAAGTAACGGTCTTTGCCAAGCAAGCCGACCTTATCGAGTGCCGCCGATACCCGGCGGCGAATATCATTGTGGTTATAACCCTCAATCACCAAGGGCAGCGCCACGTTATCAAACACGGTACGGCCGTTAATGAGGTGATGGTCTTGAAAGATCATGCCTATGCGGCGGCGCACATACGGGATATGACCGCGACGAATGCGGCTCACATCTTGGCCATTAAAAAACACATGGCCATCGGTGGGCCTTTCCATCACGCTGATCAACTTGAGCAAGGTACTTTTGCCGGCACCCGAGTGCCCCGTCAAATAGGCCATCTCTCCCTTGCCAAGGTTAAAACTCACTTTTTGCAGCGCCTGAAAGCCGCCGCTGTACACCTTACTCACCTGCTCGAAGCGGATCATTTATTCATCCTGACTGAAAAGCGCATCAATAAATTCCCGGGCGACAAAGGGACGTAAATCATCAATTTTCTCACCCACCCCAATATAGCGAATAGGAATACCAAACTTGTCGGCCACCGCAAAAATGACCCCACCTTTGGCGGTACCATCCAGCTTACTTAAGACAATACCGGTGATCGGTACCGCCTCATTAAAGACTTTTGCCTGACTGAGCGCATTTTGGCCAGTGCCCGCATCCAGCGTCAGCATGATTTCATGGGGAGCTGCGCCATCAATTTTTTGCATCACGCGCACCACTTTCTTCAGCTCGTCCATCAAGTGCGCTTTATTTTGCAAACGCCCGGCGGTGTCGACCAGTAACACATCGACCTTACGCGCCTTGGCGGCTTCTACTGCATCATAGATAACAGAGGCCGCATCGGCACCCGTATGCTGAGCAATCACCGGGATCTTGTTACGCTCACCCCAGATTTGTAACTGCTCAACCGCTGCCGCACGGAAGGTATCGCCCGCGGCCAGCATTACCGACTTACCTTCAGCCTGAAACTGGCGAGCCAATTTTCCGATGGTGGTGGTTTTACCCACGCCATTAACGCCCACCATCAAAATCACATAAGGCTTATGCTCGCTATCTATCACCAAGGGTTGCTCCACCTTGTGTAAGATAGTGGCCATTTCTTCTTTTAGTAGTTCATACAGAGCTTCACCGTCTTTCAACTGACGACGATTGGCTTGGCGCGTTAAATTATCAATAATCGAGAGCGTGGTTTCTACGCCCAAATCCGCCGTCAACAACTGAGTTTCTAGCTCTTCAAACAGCTCATCATCAATTTTTTTACCGCTGAATAGGCCAAAAAATCCTGAGCCCAGATTTTGGCGAGTTTTCAGCAAACCACTCTTAAGGCGGGAGAAGAAACCTTGCTTTGGCGCTGCCGCAGCCAACGCTTGCTCTTCTGCTGCTAATTGAGCCTGTTCTGCCGCTTCGGCTTCTGCTGCCAAACGCGCCTGTTCTGCCGCTTCGGCTTCTGCTGCTAAGCGCACTTGTTCTGCTGCTTCGGCTTCTTCCGCTAAACGAGCCTGTTCTGCTGCTTCTGCCGCCAAGCGAGCTTGTTCCGCCGCTTCGGCTTCTGCCACTAAACCCGCCTGTTCGGCCGCTTCGGCTGCTGCCGTCAAGCGCGCTTGTTCCGCTGCTTCGGCTTCGGCTGCCAAGCGAGCCTGTTCTGCCGCTTCGGCTTCTGCTGCCAAACGAGCCTGTTCTGCCGCTTCGGCTTCTGCCGTCAAGCGCGCTTGTTCCGCTGCTTCGGCTTCGGCTGCCAAGCGAGCCTGTTCTGCCGCTTCGGCTTCTGCTGCCAAACGAGCCTGTTCCGCCGCTTCGGCTTCTGCTGCTAAGCGCGCCTGTTCTACGGCTTGTGCTTCGGCCGCCAAACGCGCTTGTTCTGCTGCTTCGGCTGCTGCCGCCAAACGCGCTTGCTCTGCCGCCTCGGCCTCTACTGCTAAACGCGCCTGCTCTGCCGCCTCGGCCTCTGCTGCTAAACGCACCTGTTCTGCCGCTTCGGCTTCCGCTGCCAAACGAGCCTGTTCTGCCGCTTCGGCTGCTGCCAAACCAGCTTGCTCCGCCGCTTCTGCTTCTTCCGCAACACGCACCTGTTCCGCGGCTTGGGTGGCAGTTGCCAAGCGCGCCTGCTCTACCGCTGCAAATTCGTCTGCTAATCGCGCCTGTTCGGCGGCTTCCGCTTGAGCTTCGGCGACCGCTGCCAATCGTGCTTGCTCGGCCGCTTCAGCCTGCGCTGCTAGTCGTGCCTGCTCCACGGCGTTAAATTCTGCTGCCAACCGCTCATGCTCTGCCGCGTCGGCTTCTGCTGCTAAACGAGCTTGTTCTGCCGCTGCAGCTTCAATCGCTAACCGTGCTTGCTCGGCCGCTGCTGCTTCTGCCAATCGTGCCTGTTCAGTGGCGGTGGCCTCTGTCGCCAAGCGAGCCTGCTCGACGGCGTCAGCTTCTGCCTGTAATCGCGCCTGCTCTGCGGCTTCGGCCTCGGCGGCTAAACGTGCTTGTTCTGCTGCCTGATCTTGCGCTGGTTCTGGCTGTTCTTTATTTTTGCCAAAGCCAAACCAAGATAAAATACCTTTTTTTGCCATTATGTTATTACTCACAAATGTCGGGGGGAGATTAGAGCTGGCCGTGGCTCTGTCCCTTCTTTAGAATACACAGCACCTTGAGGGTGCAAAACCGCCCTCATACTAGCACTTTATTGAAAGACGGCGAAACGAGATGGCAAAAGCAAAACCAGTAAAAAAAGCCACAGCAGCCTCGGGCCAAATTCGCTTGATTGGCGGCCAATGGCGCGGGCGTAAATTACCCGTGCTTAATAGTGAAGGCTTAAGGCCCACCACTGATCGTATTAAAGAAACCTTATTCAATTGGCTGATGTTCGATATTCGCCAATCTCACTGCTTGGACTTGTTTGCAGGCAGCGGCAGCTTAGGCTTTGAAGCCTTATCACGCGGTGCCGCCGAGGTAGTGCTGATAGAAAAAGACGCCAGTGTCGCTAAGCAATTAGTGCAAAATTTAGCGAGCTTACCCGCCGCTCCTGGCCAGGTAATACACAAAGATGCATTGGCGTTTTTGCAAACACCCGCGCGCGCCTTTGATGTGGTGTTTTTAGACCCGCCCTTTCATCAGCAGTTATTGCCCCAAGCTTGCCAATTATTAGAATCGAATGGCTGGCTGAGTGAAGACGCGCAAATATACATAGAGCGCGAACAGGCCGGCGACCTATTACTACCCCTAAATTGGCGGCTGTTAAAAGACAAGCAGGCCGGCCAAGTGTCCTATCAACTTTATCAAAGAGAAGCTGTGCAATGAACATAATAAATCTGATCATGCGTTTGATTATGCTGCTGTTTTGGGCAGGCGTTATTTATGCCATTGTGGGCCCAGACTTTCAAGAAGTCGGCACTATGCCCATGATTTTGGGTGTGGTGGTGCTAGTCATGCACCTCTTGCAAATGTTGATGCTAAAGCAGGCTTCTAAGTTTTTAGATCTGACTGCCAAAGACTATTTAGCGGTGCTGGTATTCGGCTCGTTTGCCATGAATCACCACCGCGCACGCCTAAAAGAAATTTCGGAAGAAAATAAGCAGAAAAACGCGCAAAACAGACAGAAAAAACAACAGTCGAAAGATTAATCGCAAGCTTCGGGCGTGGTGTCTTGGCCACACTGCCAACAAAGCTCAAAACTGCCAGCATTGTGTTCTCCACATTGCTGGCAGTGCCAAGCCGGCTTATTTTGTTGTTGGTAGTTTAATAGAATTTGCTGAGCTTGGGCTAGGTGTTGGTGCTTAACCAATAGCGTCACTTCTATGGCATTGGCGGGTAGCTCACCTAAGGCTCCAGCTAGCGCTTCCCCTTGCAGTTGCACCTCAATGCCCGAGACTTCTAATGCGCCTTTTAACAAATGCGCCTCTAGACTGTTGCCCGCCCAATAAATAGCATGCCACTGGCTCATACTAATAAACCTTAAATTAGAGTCTGTTGACCTTGCGTTAGCCACGCCGCTGAACAACGAAATTAAGGCATAGAAAAGGGGGATGACTATCGTCATCCCCCTTTGGGTTGTCGTATGGCTCAAATCCCTAAACCAATGTTGCTCCCTGCACTCCTTGACATAGTACCTTATCCTTAAGGCATTTCCTCATACCGATCCATCGGCGTGTCCTGTGTCATCCTGACTGCGACTCATCCTGATTCGCATCACTCTCCATCCTAGAGGTGTCCCTTGCCGCTTCCTGCGGAATTCCTTTCGCCTTACTTAGCAAGCCTGTCTTCCTGATGGGCTTCCCTTGCTCCCTGCTAAAGTAACTATACAGTATTTTATGCGCGTCTCAAGTTAAGAATGCGTAGTGCATTATGCGAATAAATCACTATTTATTTTTAAGTTGTTGTTTTTGATAGCATTAATTTTAAAGGTGCACTAATGCTACTCGCTAAAGCGTTATTGCACCCCGCATATTACGATATGGCGCACAGCAAGTCGGGCGGATCTCTTACAAAAATTCGCTTGATAAAAATATAGTTCCAACTGAGCGCGTCGCTTAGGATAAAGTTATCGCTTAAACAGGAGTAATTATCATGACGGCTTTACAATTACCTTCCGCTTTAGTGGACGCGCACTGGCTAGCGGCACACTTACATGACCCAAATTTAGTGGTGCTGGACGCCAGCTGGCATATGCCCGCCGCACAGCGTTCTGGCGCAAGTGAATGGCGCCAGCAGCGTATTCCCGGCGCCCGTTTTTTTGATTTTGACCAAGAGATAGCTGATAACACTAGCTCACTGCCGCACATGCTGCCGAGTGCTGAGCAGTTTTCGCGACAAGTGTCCGCGTTAGGCATTAGCAATCAGCAGCAAATAGTTGTCTACGACAGCAGTGGTATTTTTGCTGCCCCTCGAGCGTGGTGGATGTTTAAGGCCATGGGCCACTCCCAAGTGGCAGTGCTGGATGGTGGCTTGCCAAATTGGCTGGCTCTCGATTTGCCGGTAGATAACACACCGCCCACAGCGGTGGCTGCTGGTAAATTTGAAGCCCGACTACAAGACCACTGGCTTGCTGACGCTAATCAAGTGCAAGCGGCGCTCACGCAACCCAGCCAGCAAATTTTAGATGCGCGCAGCCGTGAGCGCTTTAGTGGCCAAGCGCCCGACCCGCGCCCTGGAGTGCGAGCTGGCCATATGCCAGGTGCGGCTTGCTTACCGTTTAGCGAGCTGTTGCAGCAAGGGCAATATTTACCCAAAGACCAATTAGCGCAAAAACTAGCCCCCTTGTTAAGCCCTGAGCAAACACTGATTTGTAGCTGTGGTTCTGGTGTTACCGCCGCTATTATTGCGCTGGCGGCCTACCTCACTGGCCATCAAAAAATTGCGGTGTACGATGGCTCTTGGACTGAATGGGGTGGCTTGGCAAACCTGCCGGTGGTGACGGATTAAGCAGTGAAAGGTGAGGCGTGATAGCCGAGCTAAACAAAGGGCATGTTTTTGTAGGCGCACGCTTGCTCTCGCATTTCGCCGAAGGCGGAATTCTATCCCTCACGCCTCACACCCAAATAAAAAGCCCGCCAAATGGCGGGCTTGTCGTCTTTTTAAGACCAGAGTTAAGGCGAGTGTTAAGACTTAACGCCGTCTTCTGCAGCTACTGGGCGTGCGGCCACACCCATTTTTAACGCCAACCAAATGACTAATACCAGACTTACCATTACCGAGAAGAAGTTAGTGCCCATTTCCGGAAACTCGGTACGCAACACGGCTGAGTAAGCAAACACGCCAATTAGAAAAGCGAGCAAGGTACAAAGTGGGGTGTCACCTTCCATAGGTACGGTGAGGTATTCCCGATAGAGCATACGGGCTGCCAGCACTAGCGCTATGATAGGGAAAATAGAAAACGTTAACTGGCTTACGCTTAACATCGCCAATGTGCCATTACCGCACAAGCCAACGAGTAGCGCTAATAAGATAGGTTTGCGACGAATATTCTTAGTTACTGACATGGTCATCCTTCCTAATATAGGGCCTAAAGCCTCTTTGCTTTATTGTATGCATCTGCGCCCTTGGCAATAATTCGCAGTTGCAAGGTCATACGCTCGGCCAAAGCCGCACGCTCACTCTCGTTCATATCCAGCGCTTCTGCACCTGCACTAAATACTATGGTGACCATAGCTTGAGCCTGCATTTCCGCATAGCTTCGGCTAGTCTGTTGTTTCTCTTCTAAATAATCAGTTAATTCAGCAGTAAAGTGTTGGATCTCACGGGCTACGGCTTGGCGAAAAGCAGCCGAAGTACCTGAGCGTTCACGTAGTAATAACCTAAACACATCGGGACTGCGATCGATAAACTCCATAAAAGTTTTTATCGAGATCTGTATAACACTACCACCATCGGCAATGCGTTGACGAGCTTGGCGCATCAACTGCCGTAATGTTAAGCCGCCTTCGTCGACCAAGGTCAACCCCAGCTCTTCCATATCTTTAAAGTGACGGTAAAACGAAGTGGGTGCAAGACCGGCTTCGCGCGCCACTTCTCTTAGGCTCAGGCTCGAAAAACTGCGCTCGGCACTAAGTTGACTAAAAGCTGCATCAATTAGCGTACGACGGGTTTTTTCTTTTTGTTGAGCGCGAATACCCACAACACACCAAAATCTAACCGATTAATGAAGGGATCATACCCCTTTGTCGCCGCGCGGTCAGCTCTGTTTGGTCAGTTTTTGATTACTCTGTCACAGCCGTGAACTAGTTAACAAAATAAAGGAGCTGATTGAAGCACTACTAACGGTGCCGCCAACAAAAGTAACGAATCTGCGACAGTCAAAGATGAGACTTATGACGTTAGCTATTTATTTTTTACTGAAAAAGCACCGGCAATCGCCTATATTGCCTACCCAAAACCCCTCTCCTTTGACAAAAGCGCTGCCCAACCCTGACGTTGGCGCGATTTTAATTGGGCGGTGTGTACACAAAAGCTTACAGTCAGCAGGAGCAGCAAGACGTGGAAAAAAGGGCGCAATTTAGCAGCAAGTTAGGATTCGTGATGGCCGCCGCCGGCTCAGCCATTGGTGTGGGTAATATCTGGGGCTTTCCAACTCAGGCCGCCAGCAATGGCGGCGGCGCTTTTCTTTTGGTCTACCTGCTGTTTATATTTTTGCTGGGTTACCCCATGCTGGTGGCAGAAATTACTATCGGTCGCCATGGCCAAGCTAATCCCTTTCGTGCCTTGCAAACACTGACGCGCAATAAAAGCAGTAAGTTATTGGCAGGCTTGGTGGGCTTGGCCGCTATCTTGACGGTCAGTTTTATTTTTACCTTTTACGCCATCGTCTCTGGCTGGTTTGTGGCCTATGCCCTAGAGCCGGTTGCCGGCCTTATGGGTGCCGACGCGACCGCCGCTTGGTTAACAGACTTTTCAACCGCGCGTAATTTAGTGTTCACGCTATTGTTTGCCCTGCTGAGCCTGTATGTAGTGAGCCGAGGACTAGAGCAAGGTATCGAGAAATGGTCGACGCGGCTGATGCCCCTGCTGCTGCTGATGCTAGTGCTGCTGACCGGCTATATGTTATTGCAGCCTGGCGCCAGCGAAGGCTTAAAAGTGTATTTGGTGCCCGATTTTAGTCGCGTACTCAACCGTGATGTACTCATAGCTGCGCTAGGCCAAAGCTTTTTCTCATTATCCCTAGGTGCGGCGGTGATGATGCTTTATGGCTCTTATCTGAATCGTCAAGCCAATATTCCGGCACTGGCGGCACAAGTAACCTTGCTTGATACCGGCGTGGCCTTTATGGCCGGTTTGCTAATTCTGCCTGCCATGTACGTGGCCCAGCATAATGGCGTGACCATTTTCGCCGAAGACGGCAGCCTAATTAGCTCAGATACCTTAGTGTTTTCGGTATTACCGGCCTTATTTAAGACCATGGGCGCGGCGCAATATCCGGTAGCCTTGGCCTTTTTCGTGCTAATGATAGTAGCTGCCCTCACCTCGGCGATTTCTATGCTAGAGGCGCCGGTGTCATTGGTGTTGGAGTCTTCCACATTATCGCGCATCAAAGCCACCTGGTTGGTGACCGCTGTCTGCACGCTGTTTAGTGTGGTGATTGTATTTAACTTTGGCAGCTTGTTTGGCTTGGTGATCACGCTTACCACCCAATATGCCCAACCGCTGGTGAGCATGTGTATTACCATTTATGCGGGTTGGGTGTGGCAGCGCAATGCGGTGTTAACTGAGTTACAGCAGGGCAATCCTGAGGTGGCACAAGGGCTATTTTGGAAGATCTGGCCTTGGTACGTACGCTTCGTCTGCCCCGTATTAGTACTAGTGGTGATAGTGCAGTCGTTTAGCTAACGGATGTGAGGTGTGTAGCCGTCAGCTCCGTGTGACGGCTATAAATATAACAACCTAAAAGCGACCTGATTACGTATGAACCTCAGCCATAATGCACCCTGTTTCGGTTTATTCTTTGTAGCTGCCCAATTTATTCGGCAGGCCAGCTCTGCTGGCTGTTACTGAGGTTTAGATTTAAACCAAAACACCAAACCGGGCCGAATAAATTGGCCCCTACAAGGTCAAAATACCAAACTGAGCCTCATATTCTTTACCGAAGAGGCGGCACCTCCCTGTAACCTATTGAATTCATTGGTTCTGAGTTCACTGAAACATGGCTGAGCTTTGTGGGTAATCAGGAAAAGCGAAGAGCTATTTTTGCCACGGAATACACGGAAAAACTAAGAGACGGCAATCTATTTATTGGTAAGTCCTTATAAACAGATGTTTTATTCTCTTTTGGTTCTTGCTCTTCGTTCGTGTTTTTCCGTGTATTCCGTGGCGAGAAAGTCTTTAAGCTCTGGGGTTAGCTTATCTTTATCCCCTCACCATTTACCCTTCACACTTCATCTTCTCTTCCGCCAACTCCAGCAGGAAGGCGTATTCGCGGGCCAGTTCGTGGTAGGCCTCAAAGCGCCCAGACTTACCGCCGTGGCCGGTGTCCATGTCGCAATGCAACAGCAATAAATTGCTGTCGGTTTTGAACTCGCGAAGTTTGGCTACCCACTTGGCGGGCTCCCAATATTGCACCTGCGAGTCGTGAAAGCCTGTGGTCACCAGCAGATGCGGGTACGCCTGCACCTGTACTTGGTCGTAGGGGCTGTAGGATTTAATGTAGTGATAAAACTGAGCATCCGCAGGGTTACCCCACTCATCAAATTCGCCGGTGGTGAGCGGAATTGACTCATCCAACATAGTGGTTACCACATCCACGAAGGGCACCGCTGCCACTACCCCATGATACAAATGCGGCGCCATATTAATCACGCCCGCCACTAATAAACCACCGGCACTGCCGCCCGCTGCGTATACGCGTTCTTTATCGCCATAGCCTTGGTTCACCAGCGCTTGGGTTACATCGATAAAATCATTAAAGCTGTTTTGCTTGCTGAGCAAGCGGCCTTGTTCATACCAATCTCGGCCCAGTTCTTCACCGCCACGTACGTGCGCAATGGCATACACAAAACCCCGATCCAGTAAGCTTAAGCGCGCCGCACTAAAGTCGGAGTCCATGCTGGCACCGTAGGCACCATAGCCGTAGATCAGTAAGGGATTGCCGCTAGCGAGGTTTTGTTGGCCTTTACTAAAGGCGGCGTCTTGTTTACTAAATAAGTCTGCTCGATACACCAGAGACACCGGCACTTGGGCGCCATCGCGCGCCTGCACCCAAAGGCGCTCACTGCGATAGTCGGCACTAACAAACTGCTCCCCTGCATACTCTTGTTTCAGCTCGCGGCGCTCTTGAGTATCCATATTGACCTCATACAAAGTCACCGGCTGCGTCATCGAGGAATAGCCATAACGCAGCCAAGGGCTGTCGGCTTCGGCGTTTACATCCAGCCAAGTGACATAGGTAGGATCGTCAAAACGAATCGAATGCTCGCTTATTTGCTGGCCGTTAAGTGGGTGGCGATACAATTGACGCAGTTGTGTTAAGCCGTGACTGCGTTCTTCTAACACCAGCCAATCTTTAAACAGCGTAAAGTCTTCTAACAATACCTCGGTACGTGGTGCCACCAACGTGTGCCACAGGCCTAAGTCACCAGTTATCTGGTCGGTTTGATAGAGACCGAAGTTAACGCCGTCTTTATTAGAGCGCACATAAAACTGGTCTTGATAGTGCTCAACCTCATATTCGTGACCGCGCTGGCGAGCTAAAAATAGCGTGACCGGGGTGGTGGGCTCATGGGCGGAGATTAAGCTGACTTCATTGGTAATGGTGCTCCAAGCGCCAATCACCACATAATCTGTCGAGCGACTTTTATAAATGCTGATATAAAAGCTCGCGTCCGCCTCTTCATACACCAACACATCTTGGGCTTGCGGCGTGCCCAAGGTATGACGATATACTCGATAAGGCAGCAGGGTTTCTGGGTCTTGGTGCACATATAATAAGGTAAGACTATCGTTCGCCCACACCAAGTTACCGGACGTGTGTTCTAACACTTCGTCGTAAAGCTGGCCGCTGCTCAGCGATTTAAAGCGAATTTGATATTCGCGGCGCGACACAAAATCTTCGGCGAAGGCCAATATTTGCTGATTAGGGCTCACCGCTAATTGGCCTTGATCGTAATAGGCTTGGCCCTCTGCTCGCTCATTACCGTCGAGCAGCAACTCTACTCGCTCAGGGTAGCCGTCGGCATAACGTTCAACCAGCGCATATTCAAACCCCGTTTGATAACGACTTTGGTACCAGTAGCCATTTTTTAGATAGGGCACAGAATTATCATCTGGGCGCAATCTGGCAATCATTTCTTGATACAGAGTGGCTTGTAGGTCCGCGAGCGGTGCTAATACCTGCTCGGTATGGTGATTTTCTTGCTCAAGATAGGCCAAGACTTCTGGGCTGGTACGCTCGTCGTCGCGCAGCCAATGGTAGTGGTCAATGCGGGTATCGTTATGCTGAGTCAGGGTATAAGGAATTTTTCGAGCAAGGGGCGGCGTTACAGACACATCAAGACCTTTTTATGAGAAGAAAACTGTACGTTGTACGCGATACGTCATACGGAAAAGACAAACTCGAGCAGAGCATTCGTAATAAAAAGCGGCCCCGACAAAAGACCGCTTTATGTTGCACCTATCGCGTAAGGCGAAGAATGTAGTTTATTGACGTACGGCGTGTAGCGTACGACGTAAAGCGTAAACGCAGTAAGCTACTTCTTACGCCAGCTACCGTCGGCCAGCTGAATATAATCACCGGCTTGGGTACGCTCAATGTTGTATTGGCCGGCACGGCTTTGCACCACAGTGAGACTGGTGCCAGTGCGCTGAGCAATATCTTGATAACTGGACAAACGCTTACGATTAATGTCGTTAGCCACCGCCGTCACCTCTCCACCGCCGCGCACCACGCCTACTAAGCCATTTAATTGCTCACCCACTAAGCCTTGCTGCTTAGCCTGCTGTAAGTCGAGTGCCCAAGCTGAAACGCTTAACACTGCCGCAAACATAATGATTAACCACCGCATAGTCACTCCTTAGAACAAGTCTTTATCTTGTTCAAACAACTTTTCCAGCTCTCTATCAACCCGAATTCTGATCTCATGGTCGACTTTGACGTTCAAATTCACGGTAATGGGCTTGTCTGGCACCATTATCTCCACCCGAGGCGTACAAGCGCTCAGTAATAACAGACCGACAATGGCCGTATATTTTCTCATTTACTCGCTCTCCCCCTGAAGGCTGGCCGGCAGTCGCTCTGTTAAATCATGAGCAAAACGCAGACTGGCTAGCAACTGTAACAGGTTTTCTTGATGGTGATAATTGAAGTTAACGGGATGCAGTTTGCCCTTAACGGGCGCTCGACCTTGCAGGTGGCTGCTGATCACAGCTTCACCGGTGCGCGCCATGGAAATGTCGGCACTCAACTTATCGTAGCGTAAGTCGCTCAACAAACCTAAGGTCAAACCCAGCGAAATATTAGCCTTACCGGTGGCGGCGAGCTGCTCGCCAGCCTGATACGAAATCCAGCCATCCTGACTCTCGGCACGCCCGTTTTTCACGCTCAAACCTTGATCATAAACAAAGGGCAGTCGCCCTTTAAGACTGCCGCTACCGGTGAGACCCTCCACATTGGCATAGCTCAGCAGCTTTGCGAGCGCGATATCACTAAAGTGCGCCTCGCCGCTGGGTTTGGCATTAAGCGCCATCGGTGAGAGTGCTATATGGCCGTCAAGCACTTGCGCCGTGAGCCCTGATAACCAAAGTCCATCTGCTTGCCAGCGCAGCGCACCGTGAATATCAGTAATAGGCACGCCCACATCTAGCCGTGCCGCCGATACCGCTTGCGGCCCAAGGCTTCGCAAGCCCTGCGGGCTACGCCAGCTGAGCTTAAACTTAGCCGCCAGCTCTTCCGCCAGCATGTCGCGATACTTAAGCTGGCCTTGGTTAAGATCGGCAGTCATTAGGATGGGCACTTTAGTATTTAAGAGATTGGCCGCGCTCAATGACACCCGCAGCTGCCCCGCTTCGGTACTTAACCCCACCGGTAGTAACAACCAATCATTTAGCCAGGCCCAAGTACTGGCCGCCGACACGCTTTGCGCCGGCACCGTGAGCGCCAAGCCATGGTCATAACGCCAAGTGCCGGTTAATTGCAGATCAGGCCTTAAGTCTGCGCGCACCTTGCCTTGCAGATTTGTGAGGCTTTCGCCTTGGAGTTGCAGGCTGGCCGCCGGTAAACGGCCTTTTTTCCAATTGCCTTGCTGCCAATTGACGCGGGCTTGCCAAGGTTTGTCGAGCGCCAATTCACCCTGAGGCGTCACAGTAATCTGGTTAAGGGTGAGCTCTTTCCACGTTAAGCGGGGTATGCTGAGCTGGGAGCTAGGCTGCAGTTGCCAGCCGTTAGCCGCTTGTTTCGCCGCCAGCGCTAACTGCCAATTGCCGGATAAAGGCGTGGGCAAGGCGCCCGCTACCTTAACCGTTAATGGTTGCTCAGGCTGCCAGCCGCCGCTTAGGCGCACGGGTTGGCGCAAATTTGGCGTAAGTAGGTGCCCCGGCAGCTGACCTTGCCAGCGCCAGCCTTGGCGATCGGGCCTGATATCAAGCTGGACGCTACCGGCCTCAGTCTGCCAGATCACACTCAGCTGCTGCTGTTTATGGTGCAGCTCGGCGGGGCCGCTAACGCGACCTTCGGCCAGCTGTAAGGTCAGGTTATCTATTTTAAAATCGATGGCAGGTAGCGTCAGCAGTAGCGATAAAGCATCGTTATTGGCAGGCTCAGCTTCATTATTCAGTCGACTGTGGGAGCAAGTTAAATCCAGGCTTAATTCGCGCAAACGGCCCTGCACTTGGCCCTCGATTAAGCTTAAGCTCAGCTCGCGGGCGTTTTCTTTAGGGCAAGCCGGTACGCTTGCACGTTTAAGCGTGGCGCTGACTGCTAGCTCCGAGAGTAAATGGCTCGGCGATGATTTAATAGGTAGCAGCTCAATAGGTAACGGCTCAGTAGATAACTGCTCAGCAGGTAAAGACTGTGCCAGCCCCACGTGAGCCGTCAATAATAAGGCGAGCGCGACGCCGGTGCGGTATATCATGAGATAACTCAAGGGCCACCTTTAACGAATGGGCGGGTGCTGAAACTGAAATTCGAACTGTACAAGCCTAAACTGAGCCTAACCATGTTAAGAAAAAATCGATAGTGTTAAGCAAAACTAAATCACTGTAAGCAAAACACGACAAGAAGGGGGACTCAATGGGTAAAATTGTATTCTGGCTCATCATTCTGATTGCTATCGTGGTGCTGGGCCGCCGCCTAAGCGTTTATTTCTTTAATAATACCCAGGCTCAGCACAGCGTACGGGTATTAGTGGTCGATAAGCACACGCGCGAATTTATGGGCCAAACCCGCAAGCAGCAAACCGAGATGCCGGCGCCTAAAGTGAATTATTACGTCACCTTTCGCCCTTTAGAAGGGGCGAGCGAACAAGAGTTTCAGGTTAGCCCGTCACTCTATGAGCAACTGTTACCCGCCCAAACCGGCATGTTAGTCTTTCAAGGCAGCCGTTTTATTGCCTTTGAACCCGAGGGCGCTAGCCAGGATAACGACTAAACACCTCAGTATTGCCGGCTTGATCAAAGCTCAGCACTTCGTAAGGGGTGCCTGGAATATCCATACCGGGCGCACTTTGTGGCATACCGGGAATGGTTAGCCCGCGCACCGCCGGCCTTTGCTCTAATAGTTGGCGTACGTCAGCGGCCGGCACATGCCCTTCAATCACATAACCATCAATCAAAGCCGTATGGCAAGAAGCCAGCTCAGGCTTTACGCCGGCGCGCTGTTTTATCGGCATCATATTATCGCGGTCGATAGCCTTCACCTCAAAGCCTGACTCTTGCATATGGCTGATCCAATCTTCGCAGCACCCACAAGTGGGCGATTTATAGACCGTCAGCGATGCCGCTAATACAGGAGCGGCCAGTAAAGAAGCCAAGCCGCCATAGACGAGTGTTTTGAACATGTAATTGTTACTCCTGATTAAATGGGTGCTGCTGGGCGCTAACATAAAGCGCTTTCCCGCACCTTGCCTTGATGCAAAGCAGTATTTCACACAATCACAAAAGCGGTTCCTGTTATCATGGCGCCCTCGTTCGTTTTTCTTGGAGTTACTATGTCTATCATGGCCATTAAACATGCCCACATGATGTTTGCGTTAATCAGTATTACTCTCTTTATGTTTCGCGCTTGGCTAGCGGTACCCTCACCGGATCGCATCAAGAGCAAGCTGCTAAAAATACTGCCACACATTGTCGATACCCTGCTGTTGGCATTGGGTGTTTGGCTGGCGGTATTAACCAAGCAGATCCCCTTTGATAACAGCCCTTGGCTCACCGCCAAGGTCATTGGCTTAGTGCTGTATATCGTAGTGGGCACCATTGCCATTAAACGCGGTAAGACGCGCAATCAACGTTTAGTAGCGACCGTGGCCTCAATTGCTATTTTCGCCTACATCTATGGCGCTGCCGTCAGTAAATCACCGTTGTCTTGGCTGGCGCTTTAAACTGACTATTTAAAATAAGGCTGGCGCTATAAATCAGCCTTAAAATAATCACGCATGAAACCGCACCCCGTCAATGTACTGGGTGCGGTTTTTTATGAGCTTAGCGCGCCACTGGCTCCCGCACGGGAAACACCGGAAACTCACCCAGCACTAGCCAAGGCCACGCCGCTTCTTGATATAAGGCATTGGCCGAGCGCAGATCCAACATTAAGGCCGCCAAGGGCGCTAACGGCTGTGTCATGGGCACTAATAAATCGCCTGGCTGTAAGCTCACATGGGCGGGCGTAACCTGTACTTGGGCTTGGACTTTTTCTCGCACTCCGGGTCGCGATTTAGGCTGCGCGGTTAAGTCGGTTACCAATAACTGCTCAGCAAGTACGGTGCGCGGGGCGGCCAAGGTAATAAAGTCGATATGATGCAGGCGAAGCCAGCTCGCCATGCGCTCTCGCTCGCGAGTAATGGCGTAGGCTGCCGGCAGAGACACCTTATATTGGCTGATAATGGCGTCGTGATTAGCAAAACGATGCAACTCTTGATGACCATCTGCCAAACGTACTAATGGTATTTCAACTTCGGGCAGGGCGGGGTTAATACCAAAGCTCACCCCCATGGCCAATATTTGCTCGCCGTTCTCATCAGAGTGCCACTGCTCGCGGGCCGCCCGCGAGACCGCCAATAAAGGCTCAGCCTCATCCGCCACCAGCTGCAGCATGGTCAGCATGCTTAAATGTTGCTTGCGAATACGCTCACCAATATTGCGCGGTGTGGCATAGCGGCCTTCTTTATTGTCTAAGCGGTTTTCCACCAGGATAGATACTCGGCCCTGCAGAGCGGCGTAGTTGCGCAAGTTAGTGATGCCCAAACCACCGCGCGCCACAGTTTGGCCCAACTGCGTAATCTCCCCCCGATAACGACTGGCAGGCAAGCCGGCCTCTGATACTCGCTTAATTAGCTCAGGTAATAAGTATTGCTCCGTATAGTGGCGCAGCCGCGCATCAATATTGGGGTTATTGCCCATATCAAACTGCGCTTCTACGTCCGTCATCCAGCCTTGTTCTTTAGTTAAGATGCGCTTCCAAATGCCTGACTCATGAGCGTCGTACACCACATCGGGATCAAAGTGCTGCAAGGCGTCCACCAACAATTGGGTTTCGCTCGCCTGCAAGGCCACATAATCGATATTGGTGTTATCTTGATTGGCATTGTAACGCGAGCGCAAGTCGCGGCCATCGGGATTAGCCAGCACCACCAACACTAAATTTAGCCGCGCTAATAAGTCCGCATGTTGGCCCGTCGCAAGCTCCGTCGCTAATTGCTGCAGCGCCTCCGCCCCTGCAGGTTCATTACCGTGTTGCGACCCCAACAGCATAACGGTGACTTTATTCGGCTCTGCCAACGGCTTAGCTAAGAAGGCCGGCGAGTTGGAAAACAACAGCGCTGCTATGGGTAAGCCGCCTGCCGAGCGGCCAAGCGAGACCATTTTTGCCTGAACGGATGCGTCATCTAGCTCCTTTAAGCGCTTATAGACGGTGTCGCTACTGGGTAATAGCGGTTTATTTTCTGTCGTAAAGGGTGGGGGTACGACAACTTGTGCCCAGCTGATTGCACTATAAAATAGCAGAAAAACCGTAATTATTTTCATAGCACCCCCTAAAACACTCTTTAACTTCAACTACTTATAGTACAAACCCGTTACTAATAGCCAGCGGTCGCATGCGTCAGGAACAGACCACAAAACCCCATGTGTCTACAAATAGCGACAGTCGACCCGATAAAGGCTGCGACAGAAGTTGTCACAGCACGAGACTAGGATAGAATCATACCAAGCAAGAGGGCATCACCATGAGTAAGAAGCTATTAAGACAATTGACCCTGGCGCGCTGTGTTCCATACCGTCCGTATAAGCTGACCGCGCGACAGCTGCAAGAAAAGCTAGAAGAAGAAGGTATCCAGGTAAGTTTGCGCACTGTACAGCGCGACTTAGAAGAAATGTCCGGCATGGGCCTGTTTGATCTCACCTCCGATGATCGCAGCAAACCCCACGGCTGGTGTTTTGAACGCAATGGTTTAAATGATTTTGCTAACTTTATGCCACTGGGCTTAGCCATGGCGCTTAAGACCTGGAACGACCAGGCCGCCGATTTGCTGCCAGCCAGTGTGCTAAATGAGTTAAACCCTATTATTGATAAAGCTAACCAAGTCATTAAAGACAGCAAAAGTGATTTGGCCAGTCGCTGGGTGGAAAACGTGATTAGTCTGCCGCGGCCATTTGCTGGCAGCCCAGAAATTCGCCGTGCCACCACTATTCGTGATGCACTGTGGCGTGGTCGCAAGTTTAGCGCCGAAATTAGACGCGTGATCAAAGGCCGCACCGTATGGTTGCGTTACGAACAGGTGAATCCACTGGGTATCGTCGGTCGTAAAGACGGCACTATGTTGCTGTGCACCGTCTCTGATATGGATCCTAAAGTTTACGGTATTTCCTTTGAGCATATTAAAGAAGTAGAGCTGACCAGTCGCCCAGTGACCCAGCCTCGTGAGTTTAGCGTCAATAAATTGATCCGCGAAAAAGGCTACCACGAAGAAGCCGATACCATTCATTTTGTGGGTCGTATCACCAGCCCGAATCGCGCCATTATTGAAACGGCGATTCCCGGCAACAACCCTAGGTTGACCCGTTACGACAAGCAGAGCATGATGGTGGAAACTGAGGTCAAAGATTCGCCAGAATTTCGCCGCTGGTTAACAGATATGGCAGGAAAAGTTGAGATACTGGCTCCTGAATCCTTGAAAAACAGTTAAACTATTATTTCCAGAACTTATATTCGAGGGCTGACAGATTCAGCCCTTTTGTTTTTCCACGGAGTCCCGGATGAGCGACCACCTGTTTTTTGAACCTGCCGAGCCGGAATGTGATGTCATCAATATAGGCGTTATTGGTGTAGGCGGTTGCGGCGGTAATACCGTCAATTTATTAGCGGATAGCACTTTGCCTGACCGCGTGAATATAGTGGCCATGAATACCGACGCCAAAGCGCTGCAACAAAGCCGCGTGGATGTGTTGCAACTGGGCAAGGTATTAACTCGCGGCCTAGGTGCTGGTGCACAGGCAGAAGTGGGCCGCTTAGCGGCAGAAGAAAGTATTGATGAAATCCGTGCCCAACTCAGGGGCGCGGATTTATGCTTTATAACGGCCGGTATGGGCGGCGGCACGGGCACAGGTGCGGCACCCATAGTGGCTAAAGTGGCCAGAGAGCTCGGCATCATGACAGTTGCTATCGTCACCCGCCCCTTTGGCTTTGAAGGCAAGCTGCGCGCTAAAGCTGCCGACGATGGCCTAGTTGCGCTATCAGAGCATACGGATGCGCTGTTAGTGCTGCCCAACGATTACTTACTCAAAGTATTGGGCTCAAAAACGCCTCTGCTGCAAGCCTTTACCGAAAGCAGTAAAGTTATCCAAAACGCCGTTAAAGGCTTGGCCGATATCATAGGCCAAACCGGTTTGATTAATATCGACTTTGCCGACGTGCGTACTATTATGCGCCAACAAGGCAAGGCGGTAATGGGCATTGGCATTGGCACCGGCGAAAACAAGGTACAGGACGCGACCTTACAAGCGCTGAATAATCCTTTGCTGGAAAGAGTCGAGCTGGAGCGCGCCCGTGGCGTATTGCTTAACGTGGTGGCCTCTATGGACATCGGCTTGGACGATTTCCAGAAAATCGGTGACTTGGTCGCAGAGTGCGTCGGTGAATTTGCCACTGTGGTATCGGGTATCACCTTAGATCCCACCCTCACTGACAGCATTCAGGTGACTATGATTGCTACCGGTATTCAACCACCGCAAGCCACCATAGCGCCCACGCAACAGCCTAAGCCTGAAGCCACTGAAACCGCCATTGCTCAAGATGCCATGCCCGAAGGGCTAGATATTCCGGCCTTCTTGCGCCAACGCCAGCAGTAAGCACGCAGGCTCTATAAAGCGCCACAGTAAAAAGCCGATGCCCAGCATCGGTTTTTTTATTTTAAGAAGAGAGGTAAATTTAAAATCTCAAAGTGACAGAGCGCTTTTTGCCACAGAAACCACGGACGACGAACAGAGCTTCAAAAATTTTATTTTATAAGGGCTGGGCTATATTTTTCCTCTTCACGTCTCACCCTTCACTCCTCACATTCCAGAAATTCAGGCATGAAAAAGGGCAAGCCTGATGGCTTGCCCGTCTTGAAGGATACTCGTTGACTATTCGTGTCACCAACACGAATAACGACACTTCGAAAGCAATCTTGGGTCTCAGCCGCTATTAAATAACGCGGCCCGTTAATATCCCAGCATGTCGCTTTCAATATTTGATATAGCTAACATTATTGCCGCTTGGTGCACGAAAAGCGTGAGCTAACTCACAAACCCTCAGGCGCAATCTTTAGAGCTCCAAGTCTACCCAAACAATGCGATGATCCGAGCTAGCACGGCGCTCGGGCCAGCCCTGCTTATTCCAGAACAGCTCTGCATCGGCTTTATTTGGAGCCGGCCAATACACACCGCTGGCCGTGGCGCATAACCCTTGGCTGGGCAATACATAGTCGAGGCGCAGCCCTTGGCTATGGGTCCAATATTTAGGGGATCCAATGCGTGGTTGGCGCAATTTAAGCGCAAAGCCCCCCCGTGCCGCAGGCCGCAATGGGCCCTGCGCCACCGCTCGATTAAGCTTGGTCTCGTTCAACAACCCTTGTATCGCACTTTGGTAACCATCACCGTCCACCGGATCGGCGTTTAAATCCCCTAAGATCACAAAGTCGCTACCCGCAGCTAATCCGCCTTGACCACCGGCATCGTCGTATAAATACCCGCTCAGCTGCGGCCTAATGTAATCATGCCACAACCGCAGTTCATCATGATTGCGACAGCTATTGCGCCGCTCTGTCCCTTCATCTATGGGCGGCGCGGGGTGACTGGCCAGCAGATGCAAGATACGACCATTAGGCAAGCGCACTGGTAAGTCGAGATGATTTTTAGAAGACAGCGGCAGTATGTCTAATACCTCTTTCCGGTAATAACTGCCCTGTGGCGTGTGCGGCAATTTAGCATGGGGCATATCACGCCATAAAAAGTGACGAAAACTGCGCATTTGCTCAAACAGTAACGGAAAACGCGATAATACCGCCATAGCATATTGACCATGAAAGGCGCCAAAGCCTAGACCATCTGCCGGTAAACTTGGTGCCATCTGCTTTTGCCCACTTAAATTAACAGGCGCCAAAACTCCGGTATTGGTCGGTACCAAATAACGATAGGGATAATCGATGCCTTGCTCGCCCACCGCTACATAATCCTGGCAAAACTGCGTTAAATGCGCATTTTCAGCGACCGCACCATTATGGTCAAATTCGTTTAACAGCACTATATCTGGGCGAATATGCTGCAAAATATGCGCGATATTACACGCTTGGGGCAGTCCTTTTGCTAACTCAGCCGCCAATTGCCCGGGCTTGCTTCTATCGAGTGCGACGTTAAACGTCGCGACGCGGATTTTTTGTGGCGACTTCATAAGCGTAACTTGCCTTTATAGTTCAAACTGTCATTATCCGGTCATCAAATGCTGTTTTTCAAGGATGAAAATTATGTTCAGCAGTATACTGTTAATTGCAGTGACGTTATTCGCCCTGCTTTATGTGTTGCGCCGACGCCAAGAAAGCTTTCGGATCCGTTTGCAAGACGCAGAAATTAAGGTAATCAGCGGCCAGCCTCCGCAAGCGCTGTTGCTACTTTGCCGGCAACTGACGAAAGATCTACGTACCGTCAAAGGCAGCATTCGTGGCCTAAAAAAAGGCGAGCATATTGTACTGATTTGCTCGCACAGCATTCCTATTGCCTACCGGCGAGATATATATTTACTTTGGCAACAACAGCCGCGAGCAGTCAAAACCCGCCTCAGCGATCTGCCTTTACCGCTCAAATAACAGCCTATTGATGCTAATGTTCTTGACCTGAGCTTCATTTCCCGCTTTGCTGAATACATTATTAATACTCGAGGTTAACTGATGAAATTATATCCCCTATTACTTTGTGCGCTTTTAGCCGCCTGCTCTAGTCAAACGCCTTCGGAGCAAACTAAAACAACCAGCAAACCGAGTAGCCAAAGCGCCACTAACCAAGCGCCAGAAAAAGTCACGCCTAAAGGCGAATTTGCCAGCATTGATATCTCTAAGTCACAGCAAGCCATGGATGCAATTACCAGTGGCAAAGGCGAAATGATTAATACCATTTTAAAAGCGCCCAATGATTATGCGCCGCCGGTATTGTATTTAATTTCCGCCATTATGTTCGACAACGAGTATCAAGATCAGGCCACCTTTTGGTTTTATGCGGCGCAATTGCGTGCCCGCAGTGATGCAAATAAATCCGGCGATGAAACAGCGCACGCGGCCGTTAGTCAGCTAAACCAGCGCTTTGGCGCTAAGATCACCCCTTATTCCATGAGTAACCCGGAGCGCTTAAAGGGTATCGTTAGCCAAGTATTGGCATGGGACGGCGAACAAACTCGTAACTACGATGCACGCTGGGTAGCCTTGCAGAGTAAAGACGTGCTCACCGAGAGCACAGTGGATTTTGCACCTAAGCAAAAATGGCAAGAAATTGATGTGCTTACTCGCAACCAATTTCGCCAAGGTTTAGAACAAGCATTAACTAAAATAGCGCAGCCCGCACCGGCTAAATAAGTAAGTTATTAGCTCGCGGTTTACCACAAACATCCCGGCCTTGGTCGGGATGTTTGCATTTAAGCAACTCATTTAAGCCAAATGCCGCACCCATCACAGCCCCACACACAAACTAAAGCATTTGCTTAAATAAAAATGGGCCTCAGGCTAAAATAAGCCATTAATTACCTGGTTGGAGACCATCCGCTATGAGCCAAGTAAACCCTAATCCCATTAAAGTATGGGATTGGTCGATTCGGGTTTTTCACTGGAGCTTACCCGTACTGCTGTTCTTACTTTGGCGCTCGGCAGGTGACGACATGGATCAGCACATGCTGCTCGCTCAAGTGCTGCTCACTTTACTGACGTATCGCATTATCTGGGGCTTTATAGGCACGCCTTACGCACGCTTTAGCCATTTTATTTATCACCCCAAACATATCTTTCGGTACTTTCTCGCCAGTGCCAAGCCCAATAAGCCACTCTATCTGAGCCATAACCCAGTGGGCGGCATCATGGTATTGGTGATTTTAGCCACCTTGTTGTTTCAGCTGACCACAGGGTTGTTTGCCAGTGATGATATTTTTTATAATGGCCCGCTCTACATGTATGCCTCTGGCGCTACCACCAAGCTGATGACCTTTTTACACAAGAAGTGGTTTTATTGGGGCATCTTATTAATCGTAGGCATGCATATTTTGGCCATCGTTATGTACCGATTGCGCGGCGAGGGTTTAGTAAAAGCCATGGTGACAGGTCATAAAAGAGTCGCCTTGGAGCGCGTGGCCGATAAGCTGCCCATTCATGCATCTTTTCCTTGGCTTCGCTTTGTAGTGGCGCTAGCGCTGGCAGTGCTACCGGCGTGGATTTTGTTTTATTATTTGTAAGCTTGTCGTGAAGTGTAAAAAAAAATGCCGAATCATAAGATTCGGCACAATTTACTGCTCACTTTTACGCCTTACTGGGTGTTACTGCTTCACACCCTCAAGGATAAATTCCAGCTCCATGGTGGCAGCAGCAGGTCCTAGGTCATAGTTAATGCCAAAGTCACTGGGCTTTAAGGTCATTTCACCCTCAAAGCCACGACGATAGCCGCCCCAAGGATCTTTACCGGCGCCCACTTCTTCGATTTCAAACTCCACCTGCTTGGTTATACCGTGCAAGGTTAAGTCGCCCTTCACTTTATATTCACCCTCGTCACCGTCTTTAGTGACGCTGGTGCTCTTAAAGCTGGCTTCTGGAAACTTCTTCACGTTTAAGAAGTCTTCGCTGCGCACGTGGCGATCACGCTCCGCATGGTTACTGTCGACGCTGCTGGTGTTGATGGTTACTTCCACGCTGTTATTAGCCACATCGTCTTCATCAAACACGAAGCTGCCTTTAAAGTCGTTAAAGCGCCCAACTACCCAGCTATAACCGAGATGGTCAATCTTAAAATTGATGGAGGCATGCATGCCCTTGGTGTCTACCACATAGGTTTCGGCGGCGGCATAAGTCTGGCTTGTAACCAGCAACATGGCGGCAGCAATGAACGTTCTCTTCATCTTTATTCTCCTTGAATAGCGTTATGCCAATTACAGCATGCGCTTGAGGGTGACATCTTTATCTAAGAAATGGTGTTTCAGTGCAGCCAAGCCGTGCAGTGCAGATAAGCCAATTAAGGCCCACGCACAGTATTCGTGTATCAGACCGGCTACGTCTTCTTGATTAGGAAAAGCGGTGATCAATACCGGAATATCAAACCAGCCAAAAAAGGAGGCCGGTCTATCGTCGGCGGTGGCGATTAAATAGCCACTGATAAACATGCCAAACATCAATCCATAAAGCAGCCCTACAGTCGCACCTGCTACTCGCTGCTCCCACCGTTTATGGCTGGGCAACGAAGGCAGTCGTGTTCTGGAAAAGCGTACCACTAACCGTAGCAGTACTAACAGCAGTAGCAAGAAGCCGACGCTCTTATGCCAAAACGGCAATATTTGATACAGAGAGTCATAATAACTCAGGCTGCGCATCCATAAGCCCACCGCGAATAGGCCGATAATGAGCAGTGCTGTAAGCCAATGCAACATACGCATTGGGACTGAATATTTCAGCATTTGAATTAACCTCTATGACCCAAAACACACATCGTTATCGCGTTTTTTACCCTGCTTTAGATGCAAAGCACCCTTGTTTTATCACTTATTTTTAAATACCGCTAATAGCAGCCACATTGTTTATGACGGATCATAAATTTTAAATATATGCATTTCAAATGCCTACTAAAAAGGAGCCCCAAGGCTAACACCGATCAGTTAAGAAATTTTGGCGATCGGTTGACCGATCCTTATACGGCGTCAGAATACCCTCATCACCACATGGTATGAGGGTATTTTTTTGCTTGCTCACTGGTTACTCGACACCGATACATTTGCCGTTCCTGAGTCGTTATCGACCTTTCACAAACACCTTCCTCTGGACTGGATTCATACCGCGCTAGAGCAAACGGATAAAGCGAGTGTCAGGCGGCGAAAGCTCCCCGCCGAGCTGGTGGTCTGGTTGGTTATCGCCATGGGATTATTTCGTGACCGTTCGATTAGTGATGTGGTAGACAAGTTAGATCTTCAACTGACCAATAAGCTGGGAGAGTCCGTCGCGCCCAGTGCCATTCCCCAAGCTAGACAACGTCTGACTAGCGAGCCATTAGCCGCCTTGTTTAACCTCACGGCTGCGCGTTGGATTGCAGAAGAAGACGGTAAGGATACCTGGCATGGACTTCGACTTTATTCTGTCGACGGCACCCAATTTCGCACTGCGGATACCCCCGAGTTAGCCAAACACTTCGGTTACGTTAAACACAGTAAAACGGCCCATACTGAATACCCCGTTGTTCGTCTGTGTGCCTTTAGTTCTCTGCGTAGTCGCATGGTTCATCATGTTGCTTTTGGCCCGAGTCATCAGGGAGAAGTCACTTATACTAAGCAACTGCTTGCGCATGTCCCCGATCACAGCCTAACGATATTTGACCGTTGTTATCTCAGTGCAGAATTATTGATTAACTGGCAACGCCAGCATCCTCACGCGCACTGGATGGTACCCATAAAAAGTAACACCCAATATACGGTGCTGCACTCGTTTTCAGAGTGCGATCATCTGGTGGAAATGAAAGTGTCACCTCAGGCAAGAAAATTAGATCCTTCCTTGCCGGAGCACTGGCAAGCGCGGCTGGTACTTTACCCTGAGCCGGTTAGCAGCAACCATATCAAGGGCGTACTGTGCTCGTTAGTCGATGGACAGCAGCACTCAGGCCAAGCGTTACTGGATGTCTATTTTGAGCGGTGGGAGATCGAAAATAGTTATGGGGAAATTAAACATCGGATGCTGGAGGATACGATTTTATTGCGCAGTCAGTCGGTTGAAGGTGTCACGCAGGAGCTGTGGGGGATTTTACTTGCCTACAATTTAGTGCGGGTGGAGATCAGCCGCATTGCTCACGAGGCAGACGTCTCACCGCTGCGGATTAGTTTTATGATGGCGTTAAGAGATATTCAGGATGAAGTAATGTGGTGTGCCATCGCCGCCCCCGGCACGATCCCCAAAAAGCTGAGGGCCATGCGCGAGCGAGTGAAGCGCTATATTTTGCCTGAAAAAAGAAAACGGCCCAAGAGTAGGACCGTTCGGATATCAAAAACTCGGTACCCCATTCGCTCTAAACACGCTTAACTGAATGGTGTTAGCCCCAAGGCTCCTTTTTAGTCAGACCAAACGCTGCTTAATCGTACTTATTTTAGTCCGCACGGTAATCGTCGTGGCAGGCTTTACAGCTTTTCAGTACTTTAACGATGGCAGGACCGGCGGCTTTCTTATCGAAACCCTCTTCACCAGATACGGCAATCAGCTCTTGCAGTGCGCCACCAAAGGCTTTGCCTTTATCGCCAAAGCCGTCCATATCTTCCCAAGCAGCAGGCAGCATGTTGCTGTCTTTAACACCTTGAGTGGCAGGCACATAGGTTTCGCCCAGTAACTTGGCTACATTGCCCATGTTTAATGCGCGTTCGCGTACTATTTCCGGATCAAACTCAATTTCACCCTTGGCCGTGGCACCCAGCACAGTGGCTTGAGCACTCATCACTTGGTAAATAGACTGGCGATATTTAACCAGATCATCTGGCTTAAATAACTCGGCTTGGGCGAGTACAGAAGTAGCGAATACACCACCTACCATTAACAACGCGACTTTTTTCAGCATCACTTGCTCCTAATATTAATTATTTTTAATTCGTAAATCAGATTACGTTCATTAGCGTATTACGATAAATCATCAAATAGGGCAAAGCCACCCATAAAAACCAAGGCTGTGGCTTAGGGCAACTGTTTCACCCAAATTAACTGCTCTGTCGCAAAGCCTAGTGCTTTTGCTTTGGCGACAAAGTGATCTTTCAATGCAGGACTAATCTCAGGCGTGCGCGACAATAGCCATAAATAGTCGTGGTTATAGCCGGAAATAAAGGCGTATTGATAGTCCTCGTCTAACTCAAACACTAGGTAGGAGCTATAAAAAGGGCCAAAGAAGGACACTTTAAGATGCGCTTCATCAACGCCATTCACGAAGTAAGCCTTACCCTCTGCCTCTTTTTGTTCGCCACTTTTGGCGTCCACACCGCGGTTAAGCACTCGTATGCCGCCGTCATCCCGCAACTTGTACTCAGCGGACACTTGCTCAAGCCCGCGTTCAAAGGAATGATCCAAACGGGCAATCTCATACCAAGTGCCTAAGTAGCGATCGGCATCAAAGTTTTTTACTGGCGTCACGCCCTCGGGCATACCCGTACAGCCAGATAATACCACCGCCAGCAAGCCCAGCACCCATCCGTGTAAACAACGCATCATTACCTCCTTTATTGGTCAGCCTTTCGCTTTATGGTGCCGAGCCTCAGCCCTATAATTTAGTACAGCTGGCTAAGAACTTACCAAAAAAATCACGGTCTTGGCTAAATTGGATTAGGTTAAGAGGAGTAAGTTAAATAGGAGTAAGTTAAATAGGAGTGGGTTATAGGTGGCTACCGATTTCAGCCACCGGCCTTACTGCTCATCACCATAAGGATGCCTTATGCCTGACCGAAGCCCGCACTCGCATCATCACGCCATTCCCGCACAAAATCACAGTAAGCGACTGTGGTGGGCACTGGGCTTAACCAGCACCTTTTTAATTATTGAAGTGATTGGTGGCCTGCTTACCCAAAGTTTGGCTTTGTTATCTGATGCGGCGCATATGTTTACCGATACCGCAGCGCTGGCCATTGCCCTTGCAGCTATTCAAGTTGCCAAGCGCCCTGCCGATCAAAAACGTACCTTTGGTTATCATAGGTTCGAGATTTTAGCGGCGGCCTTTAATGCCTTACTGCTGTTTGCAGTGGCATTTTATATTGTGTATGAAGCTTGGTTGCGTATTCAACAACCGACAGAGGTGCAATCGGCAGGCATGCTGGCCATTGCCGTCGTGGGGTTAGGCATTAATTTGCTGGCTATGTATTTATTGGTAGGCGGTCAAAAAGAAAGCTTAAATATAAAAGGCGCTTATCTAGAAGTGCTGAGTGATGCGCTGGGATCCGTGGGCGTCATCATAGGTGCTTTGGTGATTATGGTGACGGGTTGGCAGTGGGTGGATTCGGTGATTGCGGTGGCCATTGGTTTTTGGGTGCTGCCACGTACTTGGATTTTACTGCGCGATAGCCTGCATATTTTACTGGAAGGCGTGCCCGCTAATGTAGATTTAGACCAGATTAATGCCGATTTAAGCCAGCTTGACGGCGTGCAAGAAGTACATGACTTGCATGTGTGGGCGCTGACCAGTGGCAAAGCGAGCTTAACGGCACACTTGGTCATACCAGAGTTAGATCTTCAGCAAGTATTGCAGGCAGCGCGAGAGCTCTTGGCCCATGAACATCAATTGCATCATGTCACATTGCAATGTGAGCGCGAGCCTTGTGACATGGCCGATAAAGATACTCATCAGTTCTTACAAAGCGGCCCGCGCCAAAACTTCCATCAACATTAAACTGCAGCTACATTAAGTACCGCACTGATAACAGCGCACACTGGCATTAAAACGGGGGGCAAAGCCGCGCGGCTTGCTGCTACGGCTTATTACTAATATTTAGCGCAGCTGGCCAGTAATTTGACGAAAAAATCGCTGCCTTTGCGCCGCGCAAACTCCACATTACGCTCAGGAATGGTATGCGGATTTGGATAGTCGGCCAGCACTTGCTCCATGCTGGCTTCACGGATCAGGTGCAGCGTGGGGTAAGGCGAGCGATTAGTATAATTGGCCGCATCGTCTTGAGGTTCACCTTCGAAGCAATAGTCTGGGTGAAAACTGGCCAGCTGATATTTACCCTCGTAGCCTTGCTCAAGCAGCATATCTTCTGCCAAATCGACTAAGTCTAAGTACGCATAAAAGCCCTCAAAACCCCGCGGTAAAATAACTAAGGTGGTTTCTACTGCCGGCTGCTCGTCGAGCAAAGCACACTCGGCTAATAGCGCCAGCAATACCGCTTTCGGTTTATGCTCTTCAACCACTGCATAGCGAATGCTGGCGCGTTCCACCTCTCGGCGGGCAAAAGGACAAAGGTTAAACTTCATAATGACCTGTTTTACCCAGTGCTCGGTGTGTTCTATGTACTGATCTTGTTCTGACATGATTGAGTGCTCTTTTAAATATCCAATGGCAGGCTATTGATACCGTTTACCATGGTGTTTTAGCCAGCCGCCGGGATGGCGCCCCTTAGGGTCGTGATGGGTCCAGTGCACCACGCCGCCTTTGTTATTCCATTCATACTCGCCGTAAAACGCCACCGTATCGCCTACTTTCAGGGTGTCGATCCGTGGTGCCAAATCAATATTATGAGCAATAAGCAAAGTTTGACCGCTCGGCAAGGCCAGCAAAAATCGCTGATGGCGGGAGCCCTTATTGTCATCCTTTAGCAGACGAACTACTCGGCCGCGGCCCTCGACTTGCACATCGCTCTGCCGGTTTTGATAGGCTAGCAGCAGTGGATCGTGGGCGGCTTGCGTCGTCGATAACAAAGTAAAAAGCGGCGAATTTTGACTCAGGCCGCCGATCAGGCCGAAGCCTACTAGCAGAGTAATCAGGATTTTTTTCATCGGTGTTGCAACCTCATTACTTTCAATCTCGTCACTGGGGGTAGTGTTAGTCGCGGGTAAAAACCAGACTCGTATAATAACCGATAGCACTGCTCTTGCTGTTATCGGCGTCACTCATAATGGCGACGCCTTCAAGATAACGAAAGTCTTTGCCGAACAGCCGCCGCAAATCCGCCTTAATATTGCGTTTTTCACTTACCCAGCCATCACCATCCTGCCGATTACGCAGCGCCCACATCATCGCCTTATCGCCGGCGAAGGGATTCTCCCAAGCCTGCCCCACCTCCGCCTGCTGCGCCCAAACGTAGCTGATAGCCTTGCTGCTCAGTCGGGTCCAGCCGTCGCGAACTACCACATAGACTCGCACCGAGAAATCATCCCCCGCCTTATCGCGCTCATTGGCTACAGTCGGAAATTGCTCTACTCGCCAGCGCCAGCTGAGCCAAGGAGTCGCATCCAGATCGATCCGTTGCTCATAGAAAAGACCCGACGCCGCCGCTCGGCTACTGGCTCGCACCACCTGCTGCTGTAGCTGGGGATCAAGCACCAGCCGATATTCGGTATCGCCGGCAAAGCTTTTGGGCTCCCAGCCCAGCATGGCCGCCGGAGAAAATGTCAAGGCGAAGACCGGAGCAGATAACGCCCAGAACAAGCAGCCCAAAATAGCTGTATATAAGGTGGCTGTATATAAAGTGGCTGCACATAAGGTACGAGTAAGCATAATGGCATCCTAAACCGTGAACCTTTAGTCAGTATAGGCACCCGCATTAGGATACCTTGCTTAACTTCGACTAAAAAACACCGGGGGCCAGCACGCGAACGGCCTCATTCTGGTGCCTGCTGTTGCCGTTGAATATGCCATAACTGGGCATACCGCCCTTGTTTGGCTAACAAGACTTCATGATTTCCTTGCTCGACGATGCGACCGTGATCCATCACCAAAATATGGTCTGCATCAACCACCGTTGACAAACGGTGGGCAATCACTAGGCTGGTTTGCCCACGCGATACCTCGGCGATGGCCTGCAATATGCTTTGCTCTGAGCGACTATCCAGAGACGAGGTAGCCTCATCAAACACCAAGATAGCGGGCCGCTTAAGAATGGTGCGCGCGATCGCTACCCGCTGTTTTTCACCGCCACTGAGTTTAAGGCCGCGCTCACCCACCAGCGTGTTGGCGCCTTGTGGCAAACGCGCAATAAAGTCCGCTAAATGAGCCAAGCGAATGGCTTCCATTACTTCTTCGTCGGTAGCGCTAATGCGGCCATAGCGAATATTGTCAAAAATGGAGGCGTTAAATAGCACCGTATCTTGCGGCACTATGCCAATGGCTTGGCGTAATGAGCCTTGGGTGACGTGGCGAATATCTTGACCATCAATTAAGATGCTACCGGTGTTTACGTCATAAAAACGAAACAGTAATTTCACCAGCGTCGACTTGCCCGAGCCACTGGCCCCCACTACCGCCACCTTTTGCTGAGCGCGCACGCTAAAGCTCACTTGCTGCAAAATAGTCCGCTCTGGGCCATAGCCAAAGCTCACGTCTTTAAACTCAATGGCACCTTGGCTAATGGCCAACTCGGTGGCGTGCGGCGCATCATTAATAGTGGGATCTCGGCGTAACAAGGCGAACATGCGCTCCACGTTAGCCATGGAGCTTTTCATTTCTCGATACACAAAGCCTAAGAAATTAAGCGGCATAAATAGCTGCATCATAAAGGCATTAATTAATACAAAATCACCCAGCGTCATGGTGCCGGCCACCACATTTTTTCCAGCCAAGATCATCATGATGGTCATGGCCACGGCAATAATCAGCGCCTGACCGCCATTAAGCGCAAACAAGCTTAAGCGGTTATTACGCCGCGCCACTTCCCACTGGGCAAGATCCGTATCGTAGCGCTCGGCTTCATAACGCTCGTTAGTAAAATATTTTACGGTTTCAAAGTTAAGCAGGCTGTCTACGGCGCGGGTATTGCTTTGCGAGTCGGCAAGATTGGCCGCCCGCACATAACCGGTGCGCCAATCGGTGGCCACCACCGACCAGCCGATATACAAGACCACGGCCACCAAGGTCACCAGCGCAAACCAGATGGAATAATTAATCAGCAAGACGCCAATCACCAGTGCGATTTCAAACAACGTTGGCACTATATTAAACACCATAAAACGCAGCAAAAAACTGACGCCCGACACGCCCCGCTCTACGTCACGGGATAAACCGCCGGTATTACGATTAAGGTGAAAATCCAGTTCTAAACGGTGTAAATGTTTAAACACCGCCAGCCCAATGCGGCGCATGGCACGCTCGGTAACACGGCCAAACAGCGCATCGCGGATCTCTCCCAGTAACACGTTGGCCAAGCGCATTACGCCATAGGCCAGCAATAATCCTAAGGGTAAGACCAATATTTTAGCCACGCCTTCGCTGGCCACGCCTTTATCCATAGCATCGACAATATGCTTAAGAATAAACGGCAGACCGACGCTGGCGACCTTGGCCGCCACTAAACAGGCCAGCGCCAGCACAATGCGCAACCGATACTCTAATAAATAGGGCAACAAGGTGCGCAAAGTTTGCCAATTAAACTGAGTGTCATCCGCCTCGGGATTAAAAGAGCCGCGTCGCATAAATCTGCCTGAGTAAAAGAATCATCATAGGCTGATGATACCTCGTCCAGCACCACAGAGTGGCATGCTTCAGTTGAAACCACTTTAGTGTAAGCTGAGATATCAGCGTGATAAAAGGACAAACCATGGAACGGGTGCCAGAGAATACCATCTATAGCCTACAGTTGGACGGCCATGGCGGCATGCAGCATTTGGTTGCCGGCGCAGAGTTACTCACAGAGCCCCCCGCTTGGGTGCACCTAGACTACGGGCAGCCACAAGCCCAGCAATGGTTGAACCAGAGTAGCTTGCTAAGCGAAAGCGCCCGCGAAGCACTGCTCGGCCAAAGTAACCGGCCCAAGCTGATACGCCAGGGCGAAAGTTTGTTGCTGATTTTGCGCGGTATCAACCATAACGAGCACAACCGACCAGAAGAAATGGTGGCGCTGCGTATCTTCATTAGCCCTCAGCTGATTATCAGCAGCCGATGTCGGCCATTGCTATCGGAAAGAGACGTTTTTGAGCAATTCGCCAGCCAAGATGGCCCTGTGAGCCCCAGCGATTGGCTGGTGGAAATATGCGATGCCCTTACCGATCGCGCCGGTGAGTTTGTAGAAACGTTACACGATAGAATATTGAGCCTCGAAGAATCAGTGCTCGAAAACACCATGCCCGCCAGTGGTCAGCTGGGCCGTATTCGCAAGCAGCTGATTATGATCCGTCGCTATCTTTCTCCCCAGCGGGACTTGGTGGCACGCTTGGCTAGCGAGAAGATAAGTTGGCTAAATGACGACGATCGCCGCCGTTTACTGGATATTGCCGACCGACTACGTCGCTGGCTGGACGACTTAGACGCCGGGGTGGCGCGTACCGCCGTGCTGGCCGACGAGGTTAACAACATCATGGCCGCCGCCACCAACCGCCGCGCCTATCAAATGTCGATTATGGCGCTGTTGTTTTTGCCTGCCAGCTTTCTTACCGGCTTATTTGGCATTAACTTAGCCGGCATGCCCGGCGCCGACAATCCGCTGGCCTTTTGGACCTTTTGTGGCGTATTAGCCGGTTTGGCCTTGCTGTTGGCCATATGGCTAAAGCTCAGGAGCTGGTGGTAGGGGCATAATATTTATCTGTTTTCTCATTCATGCCATACGGACTATATGGGTTGTCAACCACTCAGGTAGAACACCGTAAGTTAACAAAACGCTAAGCGGTGACCGTCTAATAACGACAGGCTCAATCTACATAAAACAATCATCTAAAAATTTCATACCTTTTATAACGGTATGAGTATAAAAGTGTTAGCTAGGTTAACTGTTTGTAAAATTACATTGGTCTGAACCAACCTATTCAACTAGCATGGGCGAAAACTCATGGCTTGCATCGGGTGGTTTATATCGAGAGCAATGCTGTGCTGAGCCATGCGAATAGCATGATGTAATGAATGACTATGTCGACTTGATAGTTGTGTAACAAGGCCTGCTATTCTGCGCTTATCTCAGTCAAGGGCGAGTCATATTTTGCCTTGAGAGTCGTAGTATTAGCGAACATGAGGGTGCTCCCTCAGCTGTTGATCAAGGTCCATTTAGGCTGCAATTTTTTATCGTATGAATATTTGATCAGGAGATAACTATTATGAAAATGCTCAACAATCCGTCGCTATTTCGCCAGTCATGCTATATCAACGGCCAGTGGGTGGATGGCGAACAGAGCCTCACCATCACCAATCCAGTCGATCAATCGGTGCTGGGTACTGTACCCAGCCTGTCGGTAGCGCAGGTGAACGACACCATAGAGCAAGCCCATGAGGCTATGGCCGGCTGGAGTGCCCTCACCGCCAAAGAAAGATCCAAGATTCTTTATCGCTGGTTTACATTAATTGAAGCGAACGTCGACGATTTAGGCACCATCATGACGCTAGAACAGGGTAAACCGCTGCAAGAAGCTAAAGGAGAAATCCGCTATGCCGCTTCTTTCATCGAGTGGTTCGCTGAGGAAGGCAAGCGCGTTTACGGTGAAACCATCCCCCAAACCGTAAGCACTAATCGCCTGTCTACCATCACCCAGCCAATCGGCGTGTGTAGCGCCATTACGCCTTGGAATTTTCCGGCAGCCATGATCACTCGTAAGGCCGCCCCTGCACTGGCCGCGGGTTGCAGCATTATTATTAAGCCGGCCTCAGAAACGCCCTTTACGGCACTGGCACTGGCGGAGCTGGCAGCACAAGCGGGCATTCCTGCAGGTATCTTTAACGTGATCACCGGCGACGCTCGCACCTTGGGTGTGCCCTTGACCCAGCATCCGCTTATCAGCAAGTTTTCTTTTACCGGCTCCACTCAGGTGGGTCGTACTTTATATGAGCAATGTGCGTCTACCATCAAGAAAACCTCACTCGAGCTCGGCGGCAACGCGCCCTTCATCGTGTTTGATGATGCGGATATCGACAAAGCGGTGGCCAGCGCCATGCTGTCTAAATTTCGTAACGGTGGCCAGACTTGTGTGTGCGCTAACCGCTTCTATATCCATGACGCTGTTTATGACGAATTTCTCGAAAAATTTACCGCTCAAGTAGCCAAGCTACGTGTCGGTAATGGCCTAGACCAGAATACCGATATCGGCCCCATGATCACCCGTCGAGCCATAGATAGCATGCAATTGCTACTCGACGACGCGCTGGCTAAAGGTGCACGTCAGCTGGTGCTGGGCAATGAAGTCGAAGAACAAGGGAATTACATCAATCCTAAGATTTTAGTGGATGTGAACGATTCCATGGACATAGTGCACGAAGAGATTTTCGGCCCTATTGCCGCACTGATCCGCTTTCAAGACGAGGAAGAGGTGCTCACTCAGGCTAACAACACCATCTTTGGCTTAGCGGCTTACTTCTTCTCGCAGGATATAAGCCGAGTTTATCGTGTGGCAGAAAAGCTGGAAAGCGGCATGGTTGGCATCAATACCGGCATGATCTCCAACGAAGTGGCGCCATTTGGTGGGGTTAAGCAATCGGGTTTGGGTAAGGAAGGTTCCCATTATGGAATCGAAGACTACCTGACCGTAAAATACCTGTGCGTTGATATCGCCTGATTTGATAGGGAGTAACGCAACTGAGCACTTTTAGCGCTTATTCGCTGATCTACTCTCTAGAGCAGTATTGTCGCATTACTGCCTCTCGCACCAAGCACCAATAAGCATAAAGAAAAAGGGCGCTTGTTTATCACTGTTGTGATGAACAAGCGCCCTCTTCTATGTGGCAATCAGAGTGATAAATCAAAAAATAACTTACGCCAATTCAAACATCAGAAACGGTTGCTGCTCATGATCCAGATGATGGTAGCCGGTGATGTTTCTGCCCTGAAAGGTAATCTGGCCACTGCCGGTTTCGCATACCTGGTCTAGCCACTCGGAATTATTGATCACCAATTGATAGAACAAGCGCTGTAATTCCAGATAATCCATCTTTACGGTCTGGGTTTCATGATTACTGGCCAGTATTTCCCCTGCTCTATCGGTGAACACCACCACATGCTTAATGTGCGCCAATAACACATCAAAATATTGCTGCATCTTGCGCAGACGTAATTCTGTGCTTTTGCGCTCGGTGTTATCCCAACTAATACCGACCAGCTTGGTTACCTTACCGTTGGGGCCTTTTACCCCAGTGGCGCGGGAGGTAATCCAACGGAACTCGCCGTCTCGGTCGATTTTAAAGTCCATTTCATGGGCCCCACCTTCGCGGATGATTTTCGAATAACCGCTGACCAATTTTTCTTTGGCGGCATCGCCCATCAAGGACCAAAACTCATCGTTACTACTGATACGAATACCGTATACGGCTTCTACATTGTCAGAGTAATGCACCTTTTCCGTGAGCAAGTCCCACTCCCAAGTGACAATTTCCGCCGATTCTTGCAGGTGAACTTCATTGATATTGCGCGCCGCACTCTGGCTACTCTCTGCGGGTTGACTGGCGTACTCGCCGTATTTCAGCCAAATTTTGTCTACGTCTAAAAAGGAAGCCAGTCGGTCTAAGTTGCCGTCATCTATCATGCCGCCTTTGGTCCATTTATTGACCGCCGTGCGCGACACGCCCAGCGCATGGGCCAACTTAAGCTGGCTCATTTTCTTTTGGCCCAGCTGAGACAGCAAGCGGCTGCCAAATGCATGTATGCCCGTCATTTTTTATTCACCTTTATCGATTCAGTCTGCGCTTGGCGGGGCAATCGTTGTGCCAGATATGGCTCTAAGTTTTCGATGAAAACGCGTAAGTTAGCGCTATTTTTGATGCTGCGTGAATACACTGCATAGACATCGGCCATCTGCTGCCACTCGGGCAGCACCTGTACCAGTTGCCCTTGCTCCAATTCATGCTGCACGCTCCACAGCGAGCGCAGCAGTATGCCCTCCCCGTTCACGCACCATTGTTTGGCCACATCGCCATTATTCACGCTCAAACGACTGTTCGGCGAAACTGTGAGCACCTCACCCGCTCGGGACACTTTCCAAGAGGCGGGAGCCTGATTACGCTCGCGAATGGTAATGCAGGTGTGCTGCTGCTCCAGCTCGCGCGGATGCTCGGGCCAGCCGTGCAGTTCTAGGTAAGCGGGGGCGGCACAAAAAATCCGGATATTTTCGCCAAGGTGGCGCGCAATATATTGTTCGGGAATGGCCCCCCCGATGCAGATATCCAGGTCCATGTTTTCGCTGATGATATCTACCGCGCGGTCCGCCAGCGTCAGATCGATATCCAACAGCGGATAGTGGGCGCGCAGCGACAAAATAAAAGGATTGAGATATTCACTACCAAAGCCGGTGCTGCAACTGATGCGCAGCACACCGCGGATCTCTTCCCGCGAGGCTCTCAGCTCACCGGTCATGGTCTCTATGCCCTGCAATAACTGTTCACCGGTGCGCAGCACAATTTCCCCTTCTGGCGTCAAGCTAATAGCCCGCGCCGAACGAAAAAACAGTGCCACGTTGACGTTTTTTTCCAGCAGTTTTATGCGCTTAGAGATATAGGCGGGAGATACCTGCAGCTGATCTGCGGCCCGAGCAAAACTCATCAGTCGAGCGGCAGTTACAAATACTTTGATGTCTTCCAGCGCGGGCAATTTGTCCATAATTTGTAAACCCAGAGATTACACTTTGTGACTACATATTATCAGAGGCTAACCTAAACTAGTGCCTAAGTTCTCACTTCACACAACCTGAGGTTACAAATATGTCACAATTCAATATCGCAGTAATTCCCGGTGACGGTATCGGCAAGGAAGTCATCCCCGAAGGTTTGAAAGTGCTGCAAGCCGCAGCAGAAAAACACGGCATTGAGCTGAATTTCACGCATTTTGATTGGTCCTGCGAAACCTATCATAAAACCGGCCGCATGATGCCAGAAGACGGCTTGGAGCAGCTCAAGGCGTTCGACTCCATTTTTCTCGGTGCCGTGGGCTTTCCTGGCGTACCTGATCACATTTCTCTGTGGGGCCTGCTGTTACCCATTCGCCGCGCCTTTAATCAATACGTTAACTTGCGCCCAGTGCGTTTGTTCGAAGGCTTACAGTCGCCATTAGCCAACAAGAAGCCCGGCGATATCGACTTTTACGTGGTGCGCGAAAACGTAGAGGGCGAATACTCGGCGATCGGCGGCATTCAATACGAAGGCACAGAGGACGAAGTGGTGTTACAACAGAGCGTCTTTACCCGTAAGGGTACCGACCGCATCCTGAAGTATGCTTTTGAATTGGCCCAGACTCGTGACAAAAAGCACGTGAGCTCCGCCACTAAATCTAATGGTTTGTTCCACTCTATGCCTTACTGGGACAGCCGCGTGGCCGCCATGGCTGAGCATTATCCAGAAGTGAAAGTTGATCAATTCCATATTGATATCTTCACCGCCAACCTGGTAAGAATGCCCGAGTTTTATGATGTCATTGTTGGCTCTAACCTGTTCGGCGATATTTTGTCGGACTTAGGCCCAGCCTGCACCGGCACCATAGCGATTGCACCCTCGGCTAACATCAACCCAGAGAAAGACCTGCCGTCCATGTTCGAACCCGTACACGGCTCGGCTCCGGATATCGCCGGTCAAAACATTGCCAACCCTATTGGTACTATCTGGGCCGCCGCTATGATGATGCAGCACTTAGGCCATCCTGAAATGCACGACACTATTATGACCGCCATAGAAACCGCCATTCGCGAAGGCCATGCGCTCACCCGCGACATGGGTGGCTCGGCCAACACCCAACAGTTGGGCCAAGCCATTACTGACCTGATACTGTCACAATAAGTCGCTTGCAGTAATAAGCGCAACAGCGCACGGCTGGGATTATCTTATATAGACGGTTAAGCTGGTAACAGCATAAGGCCCGAGCAAGCTTTTATCAGCTGCTCGGGCCTATTCTGTATTAACGGCTCAATATGTAAGGAAACATCCATGAAGAAACTGTTGCCGACGGCACTTTGTAGCCTTTTCCTATGCCAGCCATCGCTGGCAGCCGAGCCCGATACTACAGCTCTGTTTGACCATCAGCTGCCGCGACTGCATTCCAGTGAAATGCTCGATATGCACCAATTGGCTGGCCACCCCATGTTGGTGGTAAATACCGCCAGCTTTTGTGGTTTTACCGGTCAGTTTGAGGGGCTGGAAGCACTGCACCAGCGCTATAAAGATCAGGGTTTAAAAGTGGTGGGCTTTCCGTCCAATGACTTTCGCCAAGAAGCCAAAGACGAAGCCGAAGCGGCTGAAATATGCTTTGTGAACTTTGGCGTAACCTTCGATATGGCTCAGCCGATTAGAGTGCGAGGCAAAGATGCGCACCCTATTTTTAAAGAGATTACTCGCCAAAGTGGCAAGGCGCCCCGCTGGAATTTTTATAAATTTGTACTGAATAAACAAGGCCAAGTGACGGCGGTGTTCTCCAGCCTCACCAAGCCCGATGATCCCAAACTGCAAGCGGCCATAGCGGCGGTATTGTGAGGCGTGAGGCGTGAGGCATGAGGCATGAGGCATGAGGCATGAGGCATGAGGCATGAGGCAAAATTTTACAGGGTACATTAAACGTGTTCATAAAAAACGGCGCCCAATTGGGCGCCGTTTTGCTAATAGTCAGTATTAATCAAAGCGATGAACTGGCGGTAACAAGCGGCGAAATCCGCACTTGAGCGATACGAAACTCATCGATTTCCACGACTTCAAATCGTAAGTCTTCGTAGACAAATATCGCGCCTTCAATCGGTAACTGGCCACTCCACGCCAATAACATGCCAGCCAAGGTGGCATAGTCATCGTCTGGATCCACCAGCCCGCGGCGAGATAACACCTGCTCTAAATAATGCAGATCCGTACTGCCCTTCACCAACCAGCCCTGCTCTTCCACCACCACTTCTGGGGCTTCATCTTCATCGAGAAACTCACCCACTATGGCTTCCAGCACATCATGGGGCGTTACTAAGCCTTGAATGGTGCCAAACTCATCGTTCACCAATACCAGATTGCCGCGGGCTTCACGCAACACACTCAGCAAGCGGATCACGCTGATGCTGTCTGGCACTATGATGGAGTCGTTACCCTCAGCTAACTCAGCAAGAGTTTTGCCTTCTTTCAGGCCGGCCATTAAGTCTTTAGCCCGCACCACGCCTAATAAGTTATCCAGCTCGCCATCGCACACCGGAAACTGACTATGAGAGGAAGCCATAAGCTCCGCCAACACCTCTTCGCGGCTGTCAGAAGTATCCAGCCAAGCGATTTCAGAGCGCGGCGTCATTATGGTGCGGGTGGAACGCTCAGCCAGCGATAATACACCACTGATCATATTGCGCTCTTCCTCGGCAAAACCGGGCTCTTGGCGGGTATTGGACGAATGCTCAGCTTGCTCTTCTGCCGCTAACTTGCCGCCCATCAGATTAAAAATCGCCATGGTCGTGCGTTCACGTAACGGCAGGCGCGCTGCTTCTTTGGTAACATTGCGCTTAGCTAATTGATTTAAAAACTCAATTAAAATCGAGAAGCCGATAGCCGCATATAAATAGCCCTTTGGAATATGATAACCAAACGCTTCTGCCACTAAGCTAAAGCCGATCATCAGCAAGAAGCTCAAGCACAGCACCACCACAGTAGGGTGCGCATTCACAAAATCAGTTAACGACTTAGATGCCGCCAGCATCACTACCATAGCGATAATCACCGCCGTCATCATGACCGCTAAGCTGTCGACCATGCCGACTGCGGTAATAATGGAGTCGAGCGAGAATACTGCATCCAACACCAAAATCTGGGCAATCACCACGCCAAAGCCCGCGTATACGCCGCTGGCGCTATCTTCGTGAGTGGAGCCTTCTAGCCGCTCGTGCAGCTCGGTGGTGGCTTTAAAGATCAAGAATAAACCACCGCCCAGCAAAATAAGGTCTCGACCGGAGAAACTTAAGTTTCCCCAAGTGAGCACAGGCGCGGTGAGCGTCACCAGCCAAGACACCACGCTCAATAAGCCTAAGCGCATAATCAATGCCAGCGATAAACCGATAATACGGGCTTTGTCGCGCTGATGGGGCGGCAGCTTTTTCACCAAGATGGCAATAAAGACTAGGTTATCGATACCCAGTACAATTTCTAACACTATCAGTGTCAGTAAACCCACCCACAATGACGGATCCATTAAAAATTCCATGATTAACCTCTTAACAACTGTTGGTTGAACAACTAACGAATAGCGTCAGTTATGCCGACACCGTTAGAGGTATCAGAACGATAGATAAATTTAAAAGCAGTGACGCATGCCCAAGGCAGCAGCAAATGGCGGGAATATAAAAAGGTAATAGCGTGGTGCAAGCAACTTCGCGAGCAATCCATAGGGTACACCGGTGTTTGGCCGGACCTCTTGGTTAAAATGAACGCATATCATAAGCACAAAAACGAGGCTGGCAAGACTATTTAATATTTTCAGCCACAGACTTCGGGTAAATAAGGCGCATTATGAGCACCTTTATTGCACACGCTTTGCCAACGGATGTTTAGCCGCTGCACTCAAGGTAAGATAGCGAGTTATTGTTAACGGTGTTGCAATGATATTTTTATGGGGAGAAGTGGGATGGCGAAATTATTGCTAAATGCAGATCTGGGTGAGAGCTTTGGCGCTTGGCAATTAGGCCAAGATGAAGCCGTGCTGCCCTTTATTGATTTGGCCAATATCGCCTGCGGCTTTCATGCCTCAGATCCCGATACCATGCGCCGCACCGTGCGCTTAGCTCACGATCATCAAGTAAAAATTGGCGCCCATCCGGCCTATCCAGATTTAGTCGGCTTTGGCCGTCGTTCATTAGCCTGTTCGCCCGCTGAGATAGAAAACATGGTGCTCTATCAGCTCGGCGCGTTGGACGGCCTGTGTCGTGCCGAGGGCACCCAAGTCAGCTACGTTAAGCCCCACGGCGCTTTGTATAACGACATGATGCGCGAGCCAGAAAAGCTGGCGGCCGTGATGCAAGCAGTAGCGCGTTATGATGCTAGCTTGCCACTTATGCTAATGGCCAAAGCGGATAACCAAGCAGCCCTAGATCTGGCCCAGTCTTTTGGTTTACAGCTATGGTTTGAAGCCTTTGCAGATCGCGCCTACGACAATGCGGGCTTTTTAGTCTCGCGCCAGCAGCCCGGTGCCGTACTTAGCTCGCCTGAGCAAATCGTCGAGCAAGCCAGACGTCTCATTATGGCAGAGCCGTTAACCGCCCGTGATGGCAGCGCCCTGTTGTTAGCGGCCGATACTTTGTGTGTACACGGCGACAACCCTGAGTCCATCGCCGCCGTAGCAGCTATCCGCCAGCTGCTGGATGGTATTGCGTGAATAAGAGCGTGATCCCCTTACCTCGCCTCGAAAATGCCGGCATGGATGCTTGGCTGGTGCGGTTATTTGATGCCATAGACGAGCGCAATATGGGCTGGATTACCGCTTTGGTCAGTGCATGCAAGCAGGCGTTTGGCGAACAGCTCGTAGATATAGTGCCTTCCTACACCACCGTCTTGGTGCAGTTTGACGCTTTGCAGCTAGACCATGCACAGGCGCGGCGCTTATTACAGCAAGTGCTGCGTGAGCTGGCGCCCAATCTGCACGCTGACGACGACACCGCCATTATCGAGCTGCCGGTTTGGTATCACCTAAGTGTTGGCCCAGAGCTGGCGCGTTTAAGTCAGCATACAGGACTGGAAATCTCCGCCTTAATTGAGCTGCACAGCCAGCCTGTGTATCGAGTATTTGCGCTGGGTTTTGCGCCCGGCTTTGCTTTTATGGGCAGCTTACCCGCCCAGCTTGAATTGCCGCGCCTCACACAGCCAAGAGCGCAAGTGCCTGCCGGCAGTGTGGCCATTGCTGGCCGCCAAACTGCCGCCTATCCCAACGCCTCGCCGGGTGGTTGGAATTTACTTGGCCGTACGCCGACTCAATTATTTGATTTACAAAGGCCCAGCTTAAGCCTGCTACAAGTGGGTAATAAGGTACGCTTTGTACCGGTCACAAAAGCCCAGTTTGAGCATTTAGGCGGCGATACCACGCCTATCGCCAAGGAGGCCTATTAATGCAGGGTTTGCTAACCGTCATCAAGCCCGGACCTTTAAGCACCTTGCAAGATGCAGGACGCGTTGGCGTGCGTCACTTAGGCATTAGCCAAGGTGGGCCGGCAGATCTGCAAGCTTGGGGCTGGGCCAATTGGCTGCTGGGTAATAACTGGGGTAGCCCTGCATTAGAAATTACCTTAGGCGGACTCACCCTAAGAGCCGAACAAAGATGCCACTTGGCTTTATGTGGCGCAGATATGCAGCCCCGCGTTAATGGCCAACCCTTGGCCAACAACCAATCGTTTACGCTCGCCGCCGGCGACGAGCTCCAACTCGGCATGGCCAAGTGCGGCGTGCGTGCCTATTTAGCCGTGGCCGGTGGCTTTATCGCAAAACCCGTTCTAGGCAGCGTAGCTTGTGTGATGCGTGATCAACTCGGTGGTCATCTGGGCGATGGCAGCAAATTAGCGGCCGGCGACACGCTCGCTTTTGCTAGCAGGGCTTTTTCTAGTAGCCATGTAGCCGATTTTATACCTCGGTGTCAGCTCCCCATTGGCGCGCTACCTCATTACCGGGAAGCAGCCACACTGATGATGATCCCTGGCGCCCAGTTTCGATTTTTTAACGATCACAGCCTGATCCAAGCCTTTAATCAGCCTTGGCGCGTGGATCCTCGATCGGATCGTATGGGGATCCGCCTGCAAGGCCCAATATTGCACTGCAACATTGAAAGTTTGATCTCAGAGGGCCTCACACTGGGCGCGGTACAGGTGCCACCTAACGGCCAACCCATTATCTTGCTTAACGACCGCCAAACGATTGGCGGTTATCCGCGCTTGGGCACGCTGACGCCGTTAGCCTGCGCGCGATTAGCTCAATGCCAACCGGGCCAAAAAGTGCGATTGGGCATATGCACAGCCAAACAAGCTCAAACGCAATACCGGGAATTTAGGGCGGCACTAAAGGACAGCCATACGCTTTAAGCCGCACGCCGTAAAATCATGGATCGAAGGGGTAGTGGTCTATCTTTGTTGCATAGCGTAAGGCTTACGGCGTATAGCTTAGTTTTCCGCTGTTTTAGCGATCAAAAAAGCCTGCCCCACACTTTTATGTAGGGCAGGCTTTTTCAGTAATGGTCAGTTAGGCAGACAATTAGTCGATTTTATCTAGCGTATTACTCTCAATAAAATCCAACGACATAAAGCTTTCTAACGAGTCATCCTTAATTTCTAACCAAGGGGCAGGCAACTGAGTTGCCAAAGTGCCCGTCACGGTAGAGGTATAAGATTTCTCTCTAAATGCCATGATGTTTTCTTCTTTGTCCTGCAGCCACTGCTTAAATAATTCACCCTGCTCTTCCACCGCAAAATCGGGATAGTCGGTGGGGCCAAGCAGGTCACGAATATAGCTCGCCTGAAAATCAATCGAGTCATGACAGCCGTTTAGTTGCTCATGGCGAGCTAACCAAGCTTGCATGTCTTGCTGGCGGGCCTCAGCTTCTGGCAAGGCTAGCTTGCCCAGCATCACATCGCGCGCATACCAAGCTTGAGCATCAAACATGTTAAAGGTGTAGTACTGATCCTGCATGCCTAAATAAATTAATTTAGGGTTGGGCTGGAAGAAAATACCTTTATACAAATTATCCGGATACAGACAGTTATGGGTCTGCAAGCGCAGCTCATCGGGCATAAACGGGAAGTGGAACAAATAACCGGTGCACATCACTATCGAATCAAACTGCTTGCTGGTGCCGTCAGCAAAATGGCCGATATCGCCTTCAAGGTGAGTCAGCAGCGGTCGCTCTGCCATGCCTTCTGGCCAATCAAATCCGATAGGGTTAGAGCGATAACTAATGGTGACCGACTTAGCGCCGTACTTAAAGCACTGCGAACCGATGTCTTCTGCCGAGTAGCTGGCGCCCACTAGCAATACGTTCTGATTTTCATATTCCAGCGCATCTCTAAAGTCGTGCGCATGCAGCACTCGGCCAGGGAACTGCTCCAAACCTTCAAAGTACGGCATATTTGGCGTAGAGAAATGACCGGTGGCCACGACGACATAATCAAACTCATTGGTTTCTTGCTCACCAGTTTTATGATTCATGACGGTAACAGTAAACATTTTGCTGCTTTCGTCATAAGTCACCCAACGCACTGGACACTCGAAACGGATGTATTTAAAAATGGCCTGCTTATCGATTCGACCCATAATGTAGTCTTTAAGCACGGCACGCGGCGGATAGGAAGGAATGGCCTGACCAAAATGCTCATCAAAAGAGTAATCTGCAAACTCTAAGCATTCTTTGGGACCGTTCGACCATAAATACCGGTACATGCTGCCATGAACTGGCTCGCCATTTTTATCTAAACCCGTGCGCCAGGTGTAATTCCACATGCCGCCAATATCATTTTGTTTCTCATAACAGACGACTTCCGGCAGGTTTTGTACCCCTGCTTGGCGTGCCGCCTCAAACGCTCTTAACTGCGCCAAACCACTCGGGCCTGCGCCTAGTATCGCTATTTTCTGCTGCTTCAAGATAATCTCCTTTAATGCAATAACCTTATCATACTAAAGGAATTACCTGTTGATTTACAAACAAAAAAGGAAATTTGCGCTAAAAGTAGCCAGATGAACCAGTTTATTTTAGCAACAAATGTTCACAACCCGAGCCTTAGCAGACGAATAAATAGTGCGATAATTAGCCTAGTATTAGCAGAAAATTCTGCAGAGGTAAGTGTTTGCTTACATGAATGATGAGTGCGCGGTAGTAGTGGCTTGAGGTCGATTCTCATTGCACTAAACAGGCGCCAGCCCTTATCTTTAATAGTACAGACTGCTTATACTTAATCCCACTTTGCATTCGCCACGTAGACACGCCATGACTCATTACTTTGCCAAGTTTTTATTACTCTGCACTCGGCTTACTGGCTTCCCAAGACCGGTCTGCGCGCCGATCCCCGCCCCTTTTGAGCCTAGAGAAAGCAAATATACCCGACTCGGCCAAGGCATTATTAACGAGGCAGAAGATCATCAAGGGTCGTCGGGCTTTTACTTACTGAGCAATGGCTTAGATGCATTTGTGACGCGCCTATCGTTAATGGAAGCCGCCGACCAGACCCTAGACGTGCAGTATTATCTGTTTCACAAAGACGCCACTTCTAAGCTGTTTACCCATTATCTGGTGCGCGCCGCCGATCGGGGTGTGAGAGTACGTCTCTTACTCGACGACTTTGGCCATTACGGCCAAGAGCGTTTGTTGCGCGCGCTGGTTGAGCACCCTAATATTTCGATTCGCTTATTTAATCCCTTTGCTAATCGCAAGCTACCTTATTTAGACTTTTTAACGCGCTTTTCCAAAGTGCAGCGGCGCATGCACAACAAATCGTTTATTGCCGATACCCAAGCCGCCATTATTGGCGGCCGTAATATCGGCAACACCTACTTTTCTGCCGATGAGTACACCAACTTTACCGACTTAGATGTGCTCGGTGTGGGCCAATTCGCCACCGAGGTGAGTACTGTCTTCGACTTATATTGGCAGCACAGCCTAGCGGTGCCGGTGCAGGATCTGCAGCGCAGAACCATTAAGCTGTCTTTAGCAGGCGTACGCCGAAAATTAGCGGTCCGCCGCCACAGCAAAATCAGCCGTGCATATTTAGCGCGCTTGGCAGATTTAGAGCTGGTAGAGCGGCTAAAGAAAGGCGAACTGGAGTTATATTGGGCAAAGTCACAATTGGTGTATGACCATCCGGATAAATTGCTCAATCACTGCTCCGATACGCGCGGTCATTTGGCGCCAACCTTAGACTGTCTATGGCAAGAGGTCACCACAGAAGCGCTGCTGGTGTCGCCCTATTTTATTCCTGGGGATAATGGCGTGGCCACCTTTGCCAGTTGGGTAGCGGCGGGCGCCAAGGTCACTGTCTTAACCAACTCGCTCGCAGCCAACGACGTGCCAATGGTGCACGCAGGTTATGCACGCTATCGCCCAGCACTGCTTAACGCCGGCGTGCAGTTATGGGAGTTGCAGCCCGACAGTAAAAAAGCCAGAAAAAGCAGACGTTCCCGGGGCTTACCCAGCTCTTCTAAAGCCAGCTTACATGCCAAAACCATGATTTTTGACCGTAAAATCCTATTTGTCGGCTCGCTTAATCTGGATCCTCGATCCCTTAACCTCAACACCGAAATTGGCGTCTTGATCCACAGTTCCGCGATAGCGGAATTTGCCAGTAAGATTTTTTTAGCTGAACTGCCTGAGCACGCTTGGCGGTTAGAGACGAATAAACAGGAAGGGTCTCGCCATCAGCTGCAGTGGAGTGATAAGTCTAATCCTGAGACCATAATGCACTACCAAACCGAGCCGCAGGCCAGCCGTTGGAGCCGTTTTAGGGCCTGGGTATTTGGTCACCTACCACTGGAGTCTTTGCTTTGAAGGACAGAGGTACGCTTTACGGCGTAAGGCGTACAACGTGGATCTTAGACCTAAACCTTATCGCCTAGCATACGGCGCAAGGTCCCGTCTTTATCAATCAAGTGGTGCTTGAACGCGCCCAAGATATGCAGCACCACTGCCAAAATCAGCAGGTAGCCCAAGATACCGTGCGCCGCTAGCATAAGGTCCGCCAGTGGCCCATTCAGCGGGATCACTTTACTTAAATTGGCCGGATCTGGATTTCTCGCAACCAGCTGCACACCAAAGAAAGCCACGCCATTGCCCCCTAATGCGGACATCAAAAAGCCAAACACTGGCATCAGTAATACGCCGACTAACAGTAGATAATGCACGCTGCGGGCGAGTACACGCTCAACATGCGAGTAGGTACTGACCGGCTCAGGCCAACCGTTTTTCAGGCGGCGGACAGCTTGCACCAGCACAATCAGAAAGATCAGCTGACCAAAAGATTTATGCCACGGATACAAACTGTATATTTCTGCCTCGGCCATGATCACGCCTACCGCAAGCATCACCAGCACCATGATCGCCAGCAGCCAGTGCAAGAAAATGGTGGTGCGGCTCAGTTTCGTTTTAGTATCAACATTCATTTGAATATTCCCCCACTCGTTATACGAATTTTTATCGGGATACAGATGCTGGCCGTCTCTGGAAGCTTATGGTTATACGCAGCATTGATTGGCCTCTGAGAGCAGCAGTACACCGCTTTGAGTGTTGACGCTAGGAGAATAAATAGCGAACCCTTCTTTAATTACTCTTGAATAAGCAGCCAGCCGTACTGACGCCGCGCCACTTGCGCACTCGATGTGCAGCTGCCCTTTTCTGATCCCCAAATTGGGTGCAGATCTGCAGTGTTATCCGTGCACGCTGGCTATACTGAGCTCATTCTCTCTGCCAGCTAGATGCGCCTATGAAAGCTTCTCTTACTCTGATCTCCATTAGCCTAGTACTGCTGCTGAGTACTGCACTCTCTGGCTGTAGTACCCAAGCGCAGGGATACAGCCCTGCCACCTTTGCGCTCAGCAACACGAAAAATACGCGTCTTGGCCAAGGTATTGCCAAAGAAGCATTGCGCCATCAGGCTCCCTCAGGCTTTCACTTACTGGGTAATGGCTTGGATGCCTTCGTCACGCGCTTGCTGTTAATAGAGGCAGCGGAGCAGACTTTGGATGTGCAATATTACTTGTATCACGACGATGCCACCGCCAAGTTGTTTACCCACTATTTGTTGCGCGCAGCGGATCGCGGCGTAAGAGTACGCATGCTATTGGATGATTTTGGTCACGACGGCCAAGAAAAACTGTTCAGCGCGCTGATCCAGCATCCTAATATTTCCATTCGACTATTTAACCCCTTCTCCAACCGCGCCATGCCTTATATCGATTTTTTATTCCGCTTCTCGCGGGTCAATCGGCGCATGCACAATAAGTCGTTTATTGCCGATAATCAGGCAGCTATTATTGGTGGTCGTAATATCGGTAACACCTACTTTGCCGCCGACGAATACGTTAACTTTGCAGATTTGGACGTATTGGGCGTGGGCAAGTTTGCACAGGAAGTATCAGGGGCTTTCGATCAGTATTGGAATCATAAATTATCAATTCCGATCCAGCAGTTAGAACGCGCCGCCCACCCTTTAGCTTTACCGGCGATACGTAGACAATTAGCGGACACCAGCAAAAACCAGCGCAGTCTCGCTTATCTGGCGCGCTTAGAGTCTTTGCGATTGGTAGAAGAGCTAAAGCACGGGGAGCTTGAGTTGCACTGGGCAGAGTACAGCCTTATTTTTGATGATCCCGACAAAATTCTTAACTCAACTAAAGATGATACCGGCCATATGGCACCGGCCCTTATCGCTTTGCTGGATAAGGTACATAGCGAAGCATTAATCGTATCGCCCTACTTTATTCCTGAAGATGAGGGCGTGAAAAATTTTGCCGACTGGGTGGAATCCGGCGCCAAGATCACTATTCTCACCAACTCGCTTGCCGCCAATGACGTGCCCTTAGTGCACTCCGGCTACGCCAGTTATCGCAAGGCGTTGATCGAAGCCGGAGTGGAGTTATGGGAGCTGCAACCCACGGCTAAAATAAAAATAAAGGGCCAGCGCAATCGCAGCCTGTCCAGTTCGTCTAAAGCCAGCCTGCACGCCAAAACCATGATTTTTGACCGAGATACGCTGTTCGTCGGCTCCATGAATATGGATCCGCGTTCCATTAACTTGAATACCGAAATTGGCGTGTTGATTTATAGCGAAAAGCTGGCCGATTATGCTAGCCAGGCGTTCTTAGAAGAGTTACCTGCTCATGCATGGCGCTTGGATTTGACGACCGCCGAGCGCTGGTGGGGTCCGTCGGAGCAGCTAATTTGGTTGGATGAGTCGACTACGCCTGCCACTATTATCAGTCGCGATAGCGAGCCCGAAGCCGGCCGCTGGATACGCTTAAAAGCTTGGATTTTTGGCCATCTGCCGTTGGACTCAATGCTTTAACGCCGGTGAGGAGTGAAGTGAAAAGAGAGGTAAGGCGCAAACAGAGCGCGAGCTTGATTACGCCTCACGCTTTACACCTCACCTCTTACTAGAATTTAACTAAAAACGGCGTGACTTACGATTAACTTCGTCGATTTGGCTGTTCAAGGTACAAAAATCATAAAGAAAACCGACCAAGAATAGGCCGCCGGTGAAAAACCAAATAATAGCCGTCACCCACTTGCCCATATACAGTCGATGCGCACCAAAGATGCCGAGAAAGGTCATCAACACCCAAGTGATATTATAATCGGTGGGCCCTTTGGCGTAACGATCATCCGCATCCCTGTCCATGCTGGGGATCAAGAATAAATCCACAATCCAGCCGACAAAAAACAGGCCAAGCGTAAAGAAGTACAGCACGCCACTAATGGGACGACCGTAGTAAAAACGATGAGCGCCCATAAAACCAAAAATCCACAGGACGTAGCCGATCACCTTGCTGTGTGTATTATTCACCTTAGCCCTACCCCTTACGTTATGACTCTCATTGTCAGCTTAACCACTCTATTCGACTAACGCCATGCTGCCATGCATAGTAAGGACGAAATATGTCACGGAACATAGGCGTAATAGACACTCGTGTCGCTTTATTTGGGACGGCTTTGTGTCAGGTCAATATCCGGCTGTGGCAACGGGGTATAGTGCGCCAAAAAGAGGGCATTGGATGCTAAAAATATTACTGGGTGTGTCCCGCATTAATTTTCTAACCTTGACCTTGGCTTGTATGCTGCTCGCACTGGCATTTAGCCTGTATCAAGGTGCCGTATTGCAGTGGCTTGATCTCGTTTTGGTGCTGATGGTCGCCCTCCCTGCGCACATTAGCGTTAACGCCTTTAACGAGTATTTTGATTTTCGCTCTGGGCTGGATTTTTTAACAACCAAAACTCCTTTTAGCGGTGGCAGCGGCACGCTCGTCGCCCACCCGCAACAAGCTAAGTTGACCTTGTTTTTAGCTTGGCTCAGCTTAAGTATCGTTATGGTAGCGGGATTAATACTGATCAGCCGTTATGGCTGGCCTTTGCTCTGGATTGGCTTACCCGGGGTACTTATTATCTACACCTATACCCAATACATTAATCGTTCACCCTTGGTATGCTTGGTGGCGCCAGGTATCGGCTTTGGTTTGCTCATGACTTTGGGCGCAATTTGGGTGTTGCAACAGTCTTTGGTGGCCGGTGCTTGGTTGCTGGCTGTTATCGTCTCTTTGCTGGTCAGCAATCTGTTATTGCTGAATCAATTTCCCGATGTCACCGCCGATCGGCAAGTAGGCAGACGCAATTATCCTATCCTGCTTGGCTTGGAGCCTTGCGCGATTATTTTTAGTATATTGCATCTTGTTGCGCTCGGTTTACTGCTCTTGGGGGTGAGTCTAGCCTGGCTGCCTAACCATGCTTTGGTGGCACTGCTGTCCGCAGGCGTACTGATCAAGTTAATCCCCGGGGTGATTCGCCAACACAGCAATAGGCATGCGCTAACCTCTTACCTGGGGCTAAACGTCTTCTTTATTCATCTGTACTTGTTACTGCTGAGCGCCGGTCTATTTTGGGCGGCATGGTAACCGTGGAGAGGGGGAGCGGGTAAGCAGCGGGAGCTCGCAATAGGGCTCCCGCTGATGATTAACGGCTGGCGGAGTAGCTGTTATCCCAGTCAGTCCAGACTGGTTGTAAACCTGTAGCCACCAAGGCCTTGGCCACCTCGGCCGGGCTGCGGTCGTCGTCAATTTCAAACTGCTCCAGCTCTGCCTTGACGTTTTCGACATAACCGCCCGGTTGAGTCTTGGAGCCGGCACTAATGCTGGTGATACCGAGCGGGATCACCTTGTCACGAAACGCCTGCGCTTCTCGGGTCGACAGGCTGAGTTCCAGCTCATTATCAAACAGCCGATAGGCACAAATCAGCTGCACCAGCTGACGATCGCTCATCAGCGACTTGGGCACTAGGCCGCCTTCGCAGGGGCGCAAACGCGGAAACGACACCGAATAGCGAGTCTGCCAGTACTGCTTTTGCAGATACCGTAAATGGGCCGCCACATAAAAGCTATCGGCGCGCCAGTCTTCCAACCCGAACAAGGCGCCCAGACCAATTTTGTCGATCCCCGCCTTACCCAGTCGGTCTGGTGTTTCTAGCCGCCAGCGAAAATCTTTTTTCTTGCCGCGAATATGGTGCTCGTCGTAGGTCAGATGCTGGTACGTTTCCTGATATACCATCACGCTGTCCAGCCCGTACTGGCGCAGCTCGGCATATTCGGCTTCGGACAAGGGCTGCACTTCCATCATCACATAGCTGAAGTGGCGCTTGACGATGGGCAACATCTGCTTGAAATACTCCATCCCCACTTTGCCTTCGTGCTCACCGGTCACCAGCAGCACGGTATCGAAGCCCATCGCCTTGATCGCCAGACATTCCTGTTCGATTTCTTCGGCACTCAGAGTCTTGCGCTTGATGCGGTTGCTCATGGAAAAGCCGCAATAAGTACAGTCGTTGGCGCACAGGTTAGATAAATACAACGGAATATAAAACCCGACCGTGCTACCAAAGCGCTGGCGAGTCAATTGATAAGACTGCTGCGCCATTTGCTCCAAGTACGGCTCGGCCGCCGGCGAAATCAACGCCATAAAGTCCTGCAAGTCGCGCTTGGGCTTGGCCAGCGCCAGCTCAACATCTTTTGCCCGCTTGGCATAAATGCTCATCTTGACGTCATCCCAATCCATGGATGACCATACGTCGAAAAAACTCATAACGTATCCAGGAAGTCGGTCAGAGGACTGGTGGCTTGAGCGTACTGGCTTTTGCCTGCCAGCCCAGCTAGATAGGCCATGCGCCCAGAGATAACCGCCAACTTAAAGGCTTCGGCCATGGCAATAGGATCACGAGCGGTGGCAATGGCAGTGTTGACCAACACAGCATCGGCACCTAATTCCATGGCGTAAGCGGCATGGCTAGGTGCGCCAAGACCTGCATCCACCACCACCGGCACATTGGCCTGTTCGATGATAATCTGCAAAAAGTCGTGAGTCACCAGACCTTTATTGGTGCCAATGGGGGCGCCCAGCGGCATCACGGCGGCACAGCCGACTTCTTCCAGTCGTTTGCACAACACGGGATCGGCACTGCAATAAGGCAATACGATAAAGCCTTCTTTAACCAGTATTTCTGCCGCTTTCAGGGTTTCTATCGGGTCTGGTAACAGATACTTGGGGTCAGGGTGCACTTCCAGCTTCAACCAGTTGGTACCCAGTGCTTCCCGTGCCAGACGCGCCGCAAACAGGGCTTCTTCTACCGTTTTGGCACCGGCGGTATTGGGCAACAAATTGACACCCAGCTCGAGCAGCGGCGGCAATATATCATCACTATGATTTTTAAGATCCAGACGTTTCATCGCCATGGTCACCAAGTCGGTGCCACTGGCAATAAAAGCGTCTTTCATCTGTTGGCCGTTGGCAAACTTGCCCGTTCCGGTAAACAGACGAGAACTAAAGGTTTTGTTGGCAATAATAAGACTCATGTTAGCCTCCGGCTATGGCGTGAAATAAGGTGATTTTATCGTTAGACGCTAATTGCTGTTCCGACCATTGACTGCGCGCCACCACCTGCTGATTAAGTGCCACCGCCACACCGGGCTTGTTTTGTTCAAGCTCCAGCAGTAACTGAGCCAGCGTCGTGCCTGCAGCCAACTCCAGCGAGTCGTTATTTAATATTATCCTGATCATGTCTCTTCCCTCTTTACACCACATACTGGACAAGCAGGGTCTTTAGGGACCCGCAAGCCGTGCCAACTATGATTTTTGGCATCAAACAGTTTCAACTCGCCCCAAGGCACAGTGCCGGTGCCGGTGAAGAACTTAATGGCTTCCAGCGCTTGTAGCATGCCAATGGTGCCCACTACCGGGCCAATTACCCCAGAGTTGCTGCAGTTCAGCTGCTCGCCAATATCGGTGCCATACAGGCAGCGATAACAGCCATGGTCGCGCTTAGGATCCAGCGCCAGCAATTGGCCTTCAAAGCGAATCGCCGCACCCACCAACAAGGGCTTGCCCGCCTGATAACAGGCCGCATTCAGTTGCTGGCGGATCAAAATATTGTCGGTGCAATCCAGCACCAAGTCGACTTCAGACACAAAGCCCGGCAGGCTTTGCTCATCCATCTTTTGATGGATGGCAATCACCTCCACTTCTGGATTAAGTTTTTGTAACTTAAGCCGCGCAGTTTCGGCCTTACTTTGCTTGATACTGTCCATGTCATACAGCGTTTGCCGCTGTAGATTGCTGACGTCGATGTGATCAAAGTCAGCCAACCACAAGGTGCCCACGCCCGCCGCGGCCAAATATTGCACCGCCGGCGAGCCTAAACCACCTAGCCCCACCACTAAGATAGAGGCCTGCTTCAGCTTCAACTGACCTTGTTCGCCAACTTCTTCCAGCAGTAGGTGCCGGCTATAGCGCATAAATTCGTCATCGCTGAGCATAGTAATTCTCCACCAAGGTCAGCAAAGTACAGGTCGCAGTTTGCGGGCTATAAACGTCCGTTAATTCGTCATCGCTGAGCATAGTAATTCTCCACCAAGGTCAGCAAAGTACAGGTCGCAGTTTGCGGGCTATAAACGTCCGTTAATTCGTCGTCGCTGAGCATATTAGCCCTCCACCAGAGCCAGCAGCTCGCGGGTCGCGGCTTCGGGATTATCGGCTTCGGTAATGGCGGTCACCAGCGCTATGCTGCCAATGCCCGTCTCGGCCACTAAGGGCACACGATCACGGCTAATGCCACCAATAGCTACTAATGGAAACTCTTTTTCCATTAGTGCTACATAGCGATGTAAGCGCTCTAAGCCTTGTGGCCGCGAGGGCATGTCTTTGGTCTTGGTAGGGAAGATATGCCCCAATGCCAAGTAAGACGGTTTCAACTCACGGGCACGCAGCATTTCGTAATAACCGTGGGTTGATAAACCTAACTTAATACCGGCAGCACGAATTGCTTCAAGATCGGCGATTTCGATGTCTTCTTGGCCTAAATGCACGCCATAAGCGCCATGTTTAATAGCTAAGCGCCAGTAGTCGTTAATAAATAGGCGTGCGTTAAAGCGCTGACCCAGCTCAACGGCGGCCTTAATATCGGCTTCTACTTGGTCGTCGGTTTTATCTTTGATGCGCAGCTGTAAGGTGCGTACACCCCAAGTCAGCAGTTGCTCCAGCAAAGTGATGCTGGTCACTACCGGATACAGCCCTAATTTCAGGGTATCCATGGCAGTAAACTCACCCTTAGGGTGCGGGCCACTAATGCCTAACTGCTCGGCCAAAGCTGAACCGGGCATTACTACCGTTGGGAAGTCATTCAGATCCGTTGGCCAACCTAAGTGCGCCACCGGGCCCGCGCCAGCACCGATTGCTTCGGCACCTTTTAAGCCTTGGTTTACATAGGCTTTGGCTAATACCAGCGCATCTTCTATTGGGTAATCCAGCGCGATGGCGGTGGCGATAGCAGAGGACAAAGTGCAACCAGTTCCGTGACCATGTACCGTCTCGACTTTAGGGCTGGCCAGCCAAATCTCGCGCTCGCCGTCCGTATAAAAATCGATGGCTTGATTATCTGCCCAATCAAAATGACCGCCTTTCACCAATACGGCACGGGCACCCATTTCTAGCAGCGCAGCAGCACCTGCCCGCACGTTCGCCGCAGAGTCGGGCGTAATGCCCGACAATACTGCTAATTCGATGGCGTTAGGGGTGATTAAGTCCACTTCTGCCAGCAAATGCTGCTTGATGGCCGGTAATAAGCTGGCCTCAGCCATGGCTTGGCCGGTACTGGCAATCGCCACCGGATCCAGCACTACGTAAGGCTGCCACTGGCGGCGATATTCGCGCAGATAACGGGCCAATACCTCGGCACGCAAACCACCGGGCAACAAACCAATCTTGATGGCTTTAGCCTGCATATCCGTGGCCAATGACACTAATTGGCTGGTAAAAGCCTGCATTAGCACAGGCTCAACCATGGATACGGCAACGGAATTTTGCGCGGTAATGGCGGAAATAACCGAGCAGCCGTGGCCGCCCAGTGTGTGAATGGTGTGCAAGTCTGCCTGAATTCCAGCGCCGCCGCCCGAATCAGAACCGGCAATGGTCCAGACTATGGGTCTTGTCATAACAATTCTTTCTCCAATTTGTCCGCTTGGTGATACAGCTCACCGCCGCGCTTTTTAAATTCTTCTGACATCTGCGCCATGCCTGCAATCACGGTTTCGTGGTTGCCATTAATATCCACCATCTGAATGGCGATGGCTTCTTGTGCGGCCGCATATTCACGTACTTCTTGGGTAATTTTCATCGAGCAGAATTTAGGGCCGCACATAGAGCAAAAGTGCGCCACTTTTCCGGATTCTTGGGGTAAAGCTTCGTCGTGATAATCGCGGGCCGTTTGTGGGTCTAGGGCCAAATTAAACTGGTCTTCCCAACGGAATTCAAAACGGGCCTTCGACATGGCGTTATCACGAATTTGTGCACCCGGATGGCCTTTGGCCAAGTCAGCCGCATGGGCGGCTATCTTATAAGTGATTAACCCCTGCTTCACATCTTCTTTATTGGGCAGACCTAAGTGCTCTTTTGGTGTGACGTAACACAACATAGCGCAACCGTACCAACCAATCAAAGCCGCACCTATGCCAGAGGTAATGTGGTCATAGCCAGGCGCAATATCTGTGGTCAGCGGGCCTAAGGTATAAAATGGCGCTTCATGACAATGCTCTAATTGCTCTTCCATGTTGCGTTTGATCATGTGCATCGGCACGTGACCTGGGCCTTCAATCATCACCTGTACATCGTATTCCCAGGCAATTTTAGTCAGCTCGCCCAAGGTATATAATTCGGCGAACTGCGCTTCATCGTTGGCATCGGCAATGGAGCCCGGGCGCATGCCATCGCCGAGTGACAATGACACATCATAGGCGGCACAGATCTCACAAATATCGCGAAAACGCTCATATAAGAAGCTTTCTTTATGATGGGATAAACACCATTTAGCCATAATAGAGCCGCCGCGGGAGACGATGCCGGTCACGCGCTTGGCCGTCATCGGCACATAGCGCAGCAAGACGCCGGCATGAATGGTGAAGTAGTCCACACCCTGCTCGGCTTGTTCAATCAAGGTATCGCGAAACACTTCCCAGTTAAGATCTTCGGCCACGCCGTTCACTTTTTCCAACGCCTGATAGATAGGGACGGTACCTATGGGTACTGGGCTATTACGCAAGATCCACTCGCGAGTCTCGTGAATATTACGGCCCGTAGACAGGTCCATCACGTTATCGGCACCCCAGCGAGTGGCCCACACTAACTTCTCTACTTCTTCCTCAATCGACGAAGTTACCGCCGAGTTACCGATGTTGGCATTGATCTTAACCAAGAAGTTGCGCCCGATAATCATCGGCTCAGATTCGGCGTGGTTAATGTTGGCCGGAATAATGGCGCGACCTTCGGCTACTTCTTTACGCACAAACTCAGGAGTAATACTCTCCGGCAGGTTGGCGCCAAAGCTTTCACCCTTATGCTGTTGCAGCAGCATTTCATCACGCACTCGCTCACGACCCATGTTTTCACGGATGGCGATATATTCCATTTCCGGCGTGATAATGCCTTTGCGCGCATAATGCATTTGGGTCACGCAATGGCCTAACTTGGCTTTGCGGGGTTTGGGCATCTGCTCAAAACGCAGGTGATCCAGGCCATCATCGGCCATGCGCTCTTGGGTAAACTCAGAGCTCACTTGTGCCAATTCAACCGTATCTTCACGGTCCAAAATCCACTGGCGGCGCAGCTGGGGCAACCCTTGGCGTACATCAAGCTCGGCGCTTGTGTCGCCATAAGGGCCTGAGGTGTCATAGATAGGTACAGGCGCATTAGGCTCAAGAATGGGGTTTTCTTCACTGCCGCCTTTAAAGCTATCGGCCAAGTGAATTTCGCGCATCGCCACTTGTATATCTGGGCGTGAGCCTTGGATAAAAATGCGCTTAGAATTAGGAAAGTGTTCGCCTTTGAGGTTATCGATAAACTCTTGGGCTTGGCTGCGCACTTCGCGACGGTTAATTTTCTTAGGCTTTTGATCTGAAACGTTCGTTAGTTTTGGTGCTTTCGTTGACATAGCAATCTCACTTAAATCCATGTTGGGTGAAAATGCTTGTCAGGAGTGTTGATGAAGAACTTGGCAGAGGAGGTAAACGCCAAATTCTCACTTGCTTCCCTTACGCAGGTATTAGCCTGATCAGGTTCAACGGATCCCACTTACTGTGGTCTCAGCCCATATAGAGCACTCCGACAAGATAGTGGTCAGTAAAGCAGATCTCGATTACAAAAGCAAAGCTGCGAGAAGGTGAAATCAGTACGTCTTTACACTGTAGGGTCGAATTCATTCGACCGATTGTTAAGTGCGCGGTGATTTCTGGTCGAATAAATTCGACCCTACAAAAAACGGTGTGCCATTTAGATATTTGCTCCTCCAAAGGCTAACCCCAACGCTATCAGCGCTGCAAAACAGTAAGGCACCTTACATGCTGGCCAGCCCGCTGAACGCATGTTAGTTTCATGTAAAAGTAAGTATGTGAAAGCAAATGCATAGCGTTAAGCTAAAAAAGCCAACACTCAGAAGTAGAGAACTTATGCACATTAACCTCTATCGCTATCAATTGCCGTTGACCATGCCGCTCACCATCAATGGCAGCACTATCGTCCACCGTGAGGGTTTTTATGTGGAAATTGAGGGGCATTGGGGCGAAATTTCACCTCTGCCTAATGACTTATCCAATGGACAAGGCGACAGCGATTTAAGCTTAGAGCAAGACTTGCTGGTGGCCGTTGAGCGTTTGCGCCACGGGTTGGCTTATGGGGCCAGATTGCCGGCGGTACAGTTTGGTCTAGATTGCGCACTGGCTAAAGTGAGCTCGGCACCTTTAACGGTGCAGCAAACCCCACATTCTTTACCGCTATTTTCTTTACCGCTACTGGAGGGCCCAAGAGATCCATTAGTGCGCGCTTGGCGCTGTCGGCGCGTCCATCCAGAGCGTGCTTGGCTCACTCTCACCGGCGATGTGCACTACGACGCCAGTTTAGTGCGCGAGCTCTGCCTGTTAGCACCCTCTGTACGCTTAGTGCTGGACGCCGCGGGACGCTTAGATAAGGAGCAAATCGGGGGTTTATGGCAGCGTATAGATGGTAGCCGCATCGACTGGCTACTGGATCCCAGCGCCGACTTGCCAACCGCAAAAGCCTTAGCCGAACAATACTCAATGCCAGTGGCGCTCGACCTCGCCCGCTACTCCGATTTTACCTCAGCAACGGCTCCCAACTTAGCCATTGCAGAGCTCGCGTTCGCTAAGGCGATGATCATTAGGCCCGCGCAGTTGGGCGGACTTGCCCACAATCAACAACTGGCCGCGCAAGCTCGCGACTTAGGTTTAGAAGTTATGCTGGGCGACAGCTTACAAAGTGGCCTAGGTCAGCATCAGTTAGCCCATTTATCTCATCACTGGCTGCCGGGTGCGGCGCTGGCATTAGGTCGCTGCCGCTACCTGCTGGACTCTGGTATTAATAAACAAGGACAGCCTGCTATCGCTGGACTCACGCCGCTCTAACCCTGCTCTTACGCTTAAGCACTGCTTGGCATATGAGGGGTAAATCCGTATAGTCAGCTGCATATTTCGACAGGTTTCTATATATGTTTCAAAATAACCCCCTATTAGCTCAGCTAAAGCAACAAATGCGCGATGACCTTGATGTTAAAGAAGGTATGGTTAAAGGTACCTCTAAAGGTTTTGGCTTTTTAGAAGTCAGCGAGAAAGAAAGCTACTTTATTCCACCACCACACATGAAAAAAGTCATGCATGGCGATCACATTACCGCCATCTTGCGTACCGAAAACGATCGGCAACTGGTTGAACCAGAGACCCTAATTGAAGCCGGTGTCACTACTTTTGTAGCCCGCGTTAAGTGGTTCCGCGATCGCTTAAATCTGGTGCCCGACCATCCGCTAATGAACGAAGCCATTAAAGCCCGTGCCGTTAAAGGCATTGACGAAAAAAGCTTAAAAGAAGGCGATTGGGTATTAGGCGAACTGACCTCACACCCGCTCAAAGGCAATGGCTTTTTCGCCAACGTTATCGAAGTGATCGCCGGCGTTGACGACCCGAACGCGCCGTGGTGGGTAGTATTGGCCCGCAACAAATTGACTAAATACGCACCAGAAGACAACAAAGATTGGCAGCAAGTGCCCGATACGCTGACTCGTCGCGATCTTACCGATGTGCCTTTCTTCACTATCGACGCCGAATCCACGCTGGATATGGATGATGCCTTGAGCATCACTAAGCTCGATAATGGCTGGGAACTACTGGTGGCCATCGCCGATCCTACCGCCTATGTGCCCCATAACAGCGTGATGGACAAAGTGGCCGCCGAACGCGCCTTTACCGCTTATATGCCAGGCCGCAACATTCCTATGCTGCCGCGTACCTTGTCTGATGAGCTGTGCTCATTACAAGAAGGCGTTGAACGCCCGGTGATCTGCGCGCGCTTGTTTATCGACAATGACGGTAAAGTAGACGAAAAAGCCGAGTTCTTCGCTGCCACTATGCGCTCTCATGCTCGCCTGAGCTACGACAACGTGTCTAATTGGATTGACGAAATTGGTGATTGGCAGCCGGCTAATGACATTATTGCCGAGCAAATACGCCAAATGAAAGCGTTCACGCTCACGCGCGCTGCGTGGCGCACCCAGCACGCCATCATCTTTAAAGACCGCCCTGATTTTCGCTTCGCACTCGATGCAGACAGCAACGTGACAGATATCTTGGTAGATTATCGTCGTATCGCCAACCAGATGGTTGAAGAGTCGATGATTGCCGCCAACTTGGCCTGTGGTAACTGGCTAAACGAGCGCATAGGCACGGGTATTTTTAACGTGCACTTGGGTTTTGATAGCGAGAAAATGGAAGGCTTAGTGGAGCTGCTTGCCGCTCACGATTCACCCTTTGCGCCAGAAACACTCAGCACGCTAGAAGGTTTCTGTGCCCTGCGTCGTTGGGTAGATGCGCGCGAAACCTCTTATCTGGACAGCCGCACTCGTCGTTACCAGTCGTTTGCCGCCATGAGCCCAGTACCAGGCCCACACTTTGGTTTAGGCTTAACGGCTTACGCTACCTGGACCTCGCCGATTCGTAAATATGGCGACATCGTCAACCATCGCTTAATTAAGGCGATTTTGGCCGACCAAGATCATAACGCTTTCGTACCAAGCAATGAGCTAGCGGTGCATTTGTCGGATCAACGCCGCATGCATCGTCGTGCCGAGCGCGATATCGCCGACTGGCTGTACGTGCGTTACTTAAAGCCAGCTGTGGCCGAAGGTAAAGTCTTTGATGCAGATATCGTCGATGTAGGTCGGGGGGGTGTGAGATTACGCCTGCAAGAGAACGGTGCTGGGGTATTTATGCCTTCATCACTGATCTGCTCGAATCGCGATCGCTTAGAATGCAGCTGGGACGATGGCCGCGTCTACTTAGACAAGGCCACCTTGTACGAGCTAGGCCAAACGGTGCAGATCATCATCACCGAAGCCATCGAAGAGACCCGCTCTTTGATAGCCAAACCTGCTCAGCCTATTTCACCGGTGGCGCCACAAGCGCAGTAAATCGCTGATAGTTATAGCAAGATTGCCAAAGGGCCTGCATCAGCAGGCCTTTTTTATGTGTGAGGGGTGAGGCGTAAAGAGTGAAGCGGACGAGATAAGAACAGCTGTACGCTTTACGTCGTACGTTATCCGTTAAAGATAAATCCACCTAAAACCGGTCGAATAAAATTCGACCCTACAAAGCCCCTCTTTGGCCCTACCCATTAAATCTCTTTCAGATCTGATCTCTATTTTTCCGTGGCAAAAAATTCTTTAGTGTTTGTCTTTTAGCTGGGTGCTTGGCGCCGGGCGCTCGGCGCTGCGCTCCTTGTCCATTATACTCGCCCCTGCTTATATATAACCAAAATGAATATGAAACAGCTTATCAATCACTTATGGATCTATTAGTATGGTTGCATATCAATCTTTCATGTTTCTGGAGTGCATCATGCGTAAATCACTGATTGCGACCCTGCTACTAACGGCAGGTTTAAGCGCAGCTGTTCCTGTGCAGGCTAAAGAGCTACTGAACAGTAGCTATGACATTGCTCGCGAATTATTCGCCGAAATTAACCCAGCTTTCGTTGCGCACTGGGAAAAAGAAACCGGGGAGAAGCTGACCATCAAGCAAACTCATGCCGGTTCTTCCAGCCAAGCACAGGCAATTTTACAAGGCTTGCGCGCCGACGTAGTCACCTACAACCAGGTAACTGACGTGGATGTGTTGTATGAAAAAGGCAAACTGATCCCAGAAGATTGGAGAGCCCGTCTGCCGAACGACAGTTCACCTTATGTATCGACCATGGCGTTTTTGGTGCGCAAAGATAACCCCAAAAATATCAAAGACTGGAGCGACTTAACGCGCGAAGACGTTAAATTGGTGTTTCCAAATCCTAAAACCTCAGGCAACGGCCGTTACACTTACTTAGCCGCGTGGGGCGCCGCCGATAAACAGTTTGATGGCGACCAAGATAAAATTCGTGAGCACATGGGCAAGTTGATTAACCAAGTTGCGGTATTTGATACTGGTGGCCGTGGCGCCACCACTACCTTTATCGACCGCGGTATTGGTGATGTACTGATCACTTTTGAATCGGAAGTGAACAACATTCGCGACTTGTACGCCGCTGACGGTTATCAAGTAATAGTCCCATCCGTAGACGTGTTAGCTGAATTCCCCGTCACTTGGATTGACCGTAACGTAAAGCGTAACAAGACCGAGAAAGAAGCCAAGGCCTATTTAGAGTTCTTATATAGCTCGGATGCCCAGCGCATCTTGGCGAAGCACTACTATCGCGTAAACGACAAAGAAGTGGCCGCTGAAGTGGCTGACAAATTCCCAGAAACCGAGCTGTTTAAAGTAGAAGACGTATTTGGCAGCTGGGAACAAGCCATGAAAGATCACTTTGCTAGCGGCGGCACCTTAGACCAGCTACAGGCAAAGGGACGCTAAGCCATGGCGGCGCTGTTGGGCTCATCTAAGCGAGTGTTACCCGGCTTCACCTTAAGCCTGGGCACGAGCATGCTGTTTGTCAGTTTGATTATCTTGTTACCGCTTACCGGCTTGGTGATGAACACCAGCCAAATGGGCTGGGCACAATACTGGCAAGTGATTAGTGATCCCCGAGTTGTGGCTACCTATAAGGTCACCGCCAGCGCCGCTGCTGCTGCCAGCTTGTTTAACATGGTGTTTGGCCTATTAATGGCCTGGATTTTAACGCGTTATCGTTTTCCTGGCCGTGCCTTGCTGGACGGCCTAATGGACCTGCCCTTCGCCCTGCCTACCGCGGTGGCCGGCCTCACCTTGGCCTCTTTGTTTGCTACTAACGGTTGGTATGGCGAATGGTTGGCGGATTTCGGCATTAAGGTGTCTTACACCTGGATGGGCATAGTGATTGCCATGGTTTTTACCAGCGTGCCCTTTGTAGTGCGCACGGTACAGCCGGTGTTAGAAGACTTAGGCCCAGAGTACGAAGAAGCCGCGGCCACCTTAGGCGCGACTCCTTGGCAGGCATTTAGCCGAGTGGTGTTGCCCGAGTTGAAGCCTGCGTTAATTACCGGTACCGCGCTGTCTTTTACCCGCAGTTTGGGTGAGTTTGGTGCCGTTATCTTTATTGCCGGCAACATGGCTTGGCAAACCGAAATTACTGCTTTGATGATTTTCATCAAGATCCAAGAATTTGATTTGGCGGGCGCCAGTGCCATCGCCAGCGTGATCTTGCTGGCCTCGTTCGTACTGCTGTTCTTGATTAACGGCATTCAAAGTCGCTTTATGCGCCGCGTACGAGGTAATAGCTAATGGAACAATCCTTAACTTTAGCCACAACCCGCCCTTGGGGCCGTTGGTTCTTGATTGGTACCGGCACCGTGCTCACCATACTATTATTGGTGGTGCCGCTGCTGGCCATTATCGCCGGTGCTTTTGCCGCCGGTGTGGGTGGCGTAATTGAAAACTTAAATGAACCAGACATGCTGCATGCCATTGGCTTAACGCTGATGGTCGCCGCCTTAACGGTGCCCATTAACTTAGTATTTGGCACCCTACTAGCTTGGTTGGTGACGCGCTTTAACTTTCGCGGCCGCCAATTACTGCTCACCTTAATGGACGTGCCCTTTGCCGTATCACCAGTAGTGGCGGGGTTATTGTATCTGTTGATGTACGGCGTAAACGGCCCAGTGGGCGGTTGGTTCGACGGTTACGATATGCAGCTGATGTTTGCCTGGCCCGGCATCGTAATGGTGACGGTATTTGTAACCTGCCCGTTTATGGTGCGCGAACTGGTGCCCTTAATGAGCAGCCAAGGCACGGATTCGGAAGAAGCGGCCGTCTTACTCGGCGCCAGTGGCTGGCAGTTGTTTCGAAAAATCACCTTGCCAAATATTCGCTGGGCGCTGATTTACGGGGTGATTTTAACCAACGCCCGCGCCGTGGGTGAGTTTGGCGCCGTGTCAGTCGTGGCGGGCGGTATTCGCGGTGAAACCAATACTCTATCGTTGCACGTAGAGTTATTGCATCAAGACTACAACGCGGTCGGCGCTTTTACCGCCGCCGCGCTGCTAACTTTGATGGCCATCTTCACCTTATTAATTAAATCTTATCTTGAGTGGCGCTTACACAGCGCCGCAGCACAGGAGTAGCACCGCATGAGCATTCATATTGAGGGTATTAATAAATCCTTTGGCAAAACTCAGGTGCTGCACGATATTAATCTGGATTTGCCCAGCGGCCAGTTAGTGGGCTTATTAGGCCCTTCCGGCTCCGGCAAGACTACGCTGCTGCGTATTATTGCCGGCTTGGAGCACGCCAACAGCGGGCGCATTAGCTTTAACGGCAATGACGTGACCGACTTGCATGCCCGCGACCGTCAAGTGGGTTTTGTTTTTCAAAACTACGCGCTGTTTCGCCATATGACGGTGTTCGACAATATCGCTTTTGGCTTAAGCATCTTGCCCAAGGCGCAGCGGCCCAGTAAAAAAGATATCAAACTGAAAGTGGATCAGCTGTTAGAAATGATCCAGCTGTCGCAGGTTGCCCAGCGCTTTCCCGCTCAATTGTCTGGCGGCCAACGTCAGCGCGTAGCCTTGGCGCGTTCACTGGCGGTAGAGCCACGGGTATTACTGCTTGATGAACCTTTTGGCGCACTGGACGCACAAGTACGTAAAGAGCTGCGCCGCTGGTTGCGCCGACTGCATGACGAGCTGCACTTCACCAGCGTGTTTGTAACTCACGATCAAGAAGAAGCCATGGATGTATCGGATCAAGTGGTGGTGATGAGCCAAGGCAAGGTTGAACAGATAGGCGCGCCCGATGCGATTTGGGAAGAACCCGCCAGCCGCTTCGTGCTGGAATTCTTAGGCGAAGTGAACAAGATAGATGGCGAGCTCAATGGCAGCCGCTTTAAGGTGGGCCATTATCCGCTGCAATTACCGGTGGCCAGCCATAAACAAGGCGCAGCCAGCTGGTATTTACGCCCCCATGAAATTAGCCTGAGCACTGAGGTTAACGCCCAACATCCGCTGCCGGTATTGGTGACCGACGTCAATGCACGTGGCAGTTTAGTACAACTCGAATTAGAGCCTAAAGATTGGCCAGGTCAATTGATGGAAGCGCAATTACCTCATCAGCACCTGATTGGCGTAAAGCGCGGCCAAACCTTATATCTAGGCAGCCAAGGCGGCCGCCTCTATGCGGGCGAGCAGCAAGTGACCGATAGCAGTTTAGCACTCACTGCTTAAGAGGCGGCTTAATGTAACGTGAGGTGTTTGGGTTTTGTAGGCGAACGCTTGCTCTCGCATTTCGCCGAAGGCGAAACTCTTTAAAAAGCTAACCTTTTTGCCACGGAAGAACATGGAACCCACGAAAAAATAGAGATCAGATCTGAATACAAAAGAGGCATCGAATGATGCCTCTTTTTGGGTTTATCGTTTAAAACTATCCGTTGCTCTTAAGCCGTCTTCCTGATGCACATCAGGATCTCGGATTCAGAGTTAGTACTTTAAATGCTGCTAACGCAGCACCGCCGAAGTCCTCTTTACCAAAGAGACGGGCGGCTACAAGGGCATCACGTATTTTAGTAAGGAGCGGAATTCCGTTTAGCTTTTACCCTTCGCTCACGCTAACCAAACACGCCTGATGATAAATAGCGGTCGCCGCGGTCGCAGATGATGGCCACAATAATGGCGTTATCAATCTGTTCGGCCAGTTTTAGCGCGCCGGCAACTGCACCGCCGGAGCTAACGCCGCAAAAGATACCTTCTTCGCGCGCTAAGCGCAGCATAGTGGCCACCGCCTTATCTTCACTAATATCCAATACTTGATCGACACGGCTTTGCTCAAAGATGCCCGGCAAATACGCCTCGGGCCAACGGCGGATACCCGGAATACTGCTGCCTTCGCAAGGCTGCAAGCCGACGATTTGTACGTCTGAATTTTGCTGCTTCAAGTACTGAGACACACCCATAATAGTACCGGTAGTGCCCATGCTGGACACAAAATGCGTCAGCGTGCCCGCCGTTTGCTGCCAGATTTCTGGACCCGTTGTTAAAAAGTGCGCCTGCGGGTTATCCGGATTATTAAACTGATCTAAGATCACGCCTTTGCCGTCGGCGGCCATCTTATCGGCCAAGTCGCGCGCACCTTCCATGCCTTCTTGCTTACTCACCAAAATCAGCTCGGCACCGTAGGCCAACATAGCCGCCTTGCGCTCTTCGGTGGCGTTATCAGGCATGATTAAAATCATGCGATAGCCTTTAATGGCCGCCGCCATGGCCAGCGCAATGCCGGTGTTACCACTGGTGGACTCAATCAGCGTGTCACCCGGTTTAATATCCCCGCGGGCTTCAGCTTGGCTGATCATGTTCAATGCGGGCCTGTCTTTCACCGAGCCTGCTGGGTTATTGCCCTCCAGCTTCACTAACACTTGGCTATTAGTATGGCTGGCCATGCGCTGCAAGCGTACGAGCGGCGTGTTGCCAACAAAGTCCTCTATGGTCGGAAATTGCATTGTTAATCCTTGAAAGCGATGCGTTTATACCATTTTACCCGATGCAGCCACGGGTCTCGAATGCTTATTCTCACAGCTGTTATGACTTGCTTGATAAAACCGATATTTAGCGAGAGCTTACGCGTAGCTAGCGCATGATCAGCCGAATTCCTAAGGCCATCATAATAATACCGGACAGTCGATTCATCATCACGGACGCACGTTTTTGCCCCTGTAAGCCGCGTTTTAATTGCTGCCCAAGTAAACCGTAAGCGCCATTACACAGGGTGGCGGTCAGGGTAAACACCACGCCTAATGCCAGTAATTGCATGGGTACGGAGCCCGACTCTGGACGAATAAACTGCGGCAGAAAGGCCAGAAAAAACAGTATCACTTTAGGGTTGAGCAAACCGACCATTAAGCCGCGATAAAAAATTTGTCGCCGGTTGCCGCTACTTTGTGCCTGCGGCAGATGAAACGCCGAAGCTGTGCGCAAGCTCATCCAGCCCAAATAGAGCAAGTAGGCTGCGCCAAGATATTTAATCACGCTAAAGATAATGGCTGATTGCATGATCAGCGCTGAGAGTCCTACCACGGCTAATAAGGTGTGCCCGAGATAGGACAATCCCAAGCCGAGCGCCGCCCACAAGCCTGCATAGCGTCGTTCGCTAAAGGCTTGCGATAGCACAAAGAAAATATCTGGGCCCGGTGTTAAGTTCAACGCCAAGCAAGCGGGAATAAAGAGCAACCAAGGATCCATCTTATACCTCTCAAGTTCACATCTTTAACAGCAGGCATAGGCCAAATGCTACAAATCTTAAGCTCAGCCTGGAGTGGCCCTGTAGTGGTATAGTTATTTATATCGCCATACTCGCTAGGTAACTAACTGCCTTACCTCGCTTACATTATCTCTACCACAAGGAACTTCCCATGCCGCTGCAAGGACTCGATGCCCTATTTAGCCCCGCTAGCATAGCCGTAATTGGTGCTTCACATCGAGATAACGGCGCAGGCAAGCTGGTGATGAAAAACTTGCTGGCGGGTAATTTCAGCGGCCCCATTATGCCGGTTAACCCTAAGTATGAAGCGGTGGCTGGGGTAATGGCATATCCGGATATTACTAGCCTGCCGTGCACTCCTGACTTAGCAATTGTCTGTACGCCCGCAGCTCAAAACGTCGAGATTATCGAGCAATTGGGTCTTAAGGGCTGCCGAGCGGTAATTATTCTTGCCGCCGGCACCTCGGCCGAACAACTCAAGCAAATGAAAGACAGCGCCCGCCTCCATAAAATGCGCCTGTTAGGCCCCAATAGTATGGGTGTTATCTTGCCCCATTTAGGCCTAAACGCCAGCTTTGCGCCCTTTCCGGCCAAACCCGGCCGCATTGCTTTCGTCTCACAATCGGCGGCCGTGTGCTCGACTATTCTCGATTGGGCTCGTCATAACGACGTGGGATTTTCACATTTTATTTCTTTGGGCGATGCCTGTGATATCGACTTCGCCCAACTGTTGGATTATTTGGCCCGCGATCGCCACACCAGCTCTATCTTGCTCTATATGGATGCAGTGCAAGACGCTCGCGCTTTTATGTCGGCCGCCAGAACCGCATCGCGCAATAAAGCCGTATTAGTAGTCAAAAGCGGTAAGACGCGACTCGGCGCCCACCTCGGTCATTTACACTCTGGAGGCAATGTGGGCATGGACGCCGCCTACGACGCGGCAATTAGGCGCGCCGGCATGTTGCGAGTACGCGATACCCACGACTTATTTGCTGCCGTAGAAACGCTCAATCATGCGCAAAGTTTACGAGGCGAACGCTTAGTCATTCTTACCAATGGTGGTGGCCCGGCCATTATGGCTATCGATACCCTAGTGGCGCGCGGCGGTAAGCTGGCAAATTTAAGTGAGCAAACCCAGGCTCAGTTAGATCGGGTACTGCCCGCCGCTTGGTCCCATATCAACCCCATCGACATCGTCGGTGATGCTCCGGTAGAACGCTATCTCGACAGCTTAAAGGTGTTACTCGACAGCGAAGATTGCGATGCGATTCTCATCATGCATGCGCCTTCCGCCTCTGTATCTAGCACCTTAGTGGCCAAAGAAATCATTACGCTGTTGCACAGTCACCCCAGAGCCCGCCGCGTTAATATTTTAACCAACTGGTCAGGCGAAACCAGCGCCTTTGAAGCTAGACGCTGCTTTACCGAAGCCGGCATTCCCACTTACCGCACCCCAGAGAGTGCGGCCGGCGCCTTTATGCACTTAGTAGAATATCGACGTAACCAAAAATTATTAATGGAAACGCCTGAGTCTATTTCCGATCTACCCAGCGATAAAGAAACGGTGAAAGCGGTCATTCAAGAAGCCTTTGCCCAGCATATTTATCAGCTAGATACCCACGAAGTCAGCCGACTCATGGCCGCCTATGGCATACAAACACTGCCGACTTGGATTGCTTCAGATAGCACAGAGGCGGCACACATTGCTGAGCAAATTGGCTATCCGGTAGCTATTAAGCTGCGCTCACCAGATATTGCGCATAAATCAGACGTGTCGGGCGTGGTGCTTAATTTACGCTCGGCGGCTGAAGTGGCGCAATCTGCCGATGCTATTTTTGACCGAGTTAGCCAATCCTACCCAGGCGCGCGCATTACCGGCCTAATGGTGCAACGTATGGCACACCGCGCCGGCTCCCAAGAGCTGCACATAGCGGTGCGCTCAGACCCAGTATTTGGTCCCATTATACTGTTAGGTGATGGCGGCATTGATTGGGACGGCGAAGAACAAGCCGCAGTCTCGCTGTTACCCTTGAACATGACGCTGGCCCGCTACTTGGTTATTCATGCCCTAAAAACCGGCAAGCTGAGAGCCAACCGTTCTCATAAATCACTGGATATGGAAGCCGTGTGCCGAGTGCTCACTAAAGTCTCACATCTGATTATAAATCATCCAGAGATTACCCATTTGGATATCCATCCTTTGCTGGCGACCGAGAAGGAGCTGATCGCACTGGATGTGAGCCTAAAACTGGAGCCATTCGAGGGAGAAGGCCAAGCGCGACTCGCCATTCGGCCTTATCCAACTGAGTGGGAAGAGCAGGCAAAACTTAAAGATGGCAGCATTATCTTAATGCGTGCCGTATTACCGGAAGACGAGCCGGCTCATAAAGACTTTATAAATAACGTATCCGATGAGGATCGCTATAAGCGCTTCTTTGCCAATGTGGTGATCGGCCATGAAGAATTAGCACACATGACCCAAATTGATTACGACCGCGAGATGGCGTTCGTCGCCATTGCCAGCGACGGCAAGATACTGGCAGTAGTAAGGGCGATATCGGACCCCGACAACGAAGATGCTGAGTTTGCCATCCTAGTACGCTCAGATCTCAAGGGCATGGGCTTAGGCCGCTTATTAATGGAAAAAATAATCCGCTATGCGCGTATTAAAGGTATTCACAGCCTAAGCGGCATGACCATGCCCACTAACCGCGGCATGATTAATCTTGCCCGAAAATTAGGTTTTAAGGTGAAGGTAGATTTAGAAGAAGGAGTCGCCGAGTTGAAGTTGCAGCTGGCTCGAGGGGAGTGATATCAAACCTGCTCCCCCCACTAACTAGGAACGCTGCAGCATAAAGGTCCGGTACTCTAAATCGTTAAACTGCCTGTTTAGCATCACCAGACCAATTAGAGTGGTGAGTAACATGGTGATAGCGAAACCATACCCATAAAAGGTGGGTCCGAGATCGATACTGTAATATGCCAGTGTGAAGTTGCTGCACATCATAAAAAAGGTCAAGAATAAGGCGGCGTAACGACGATCCAGGTAATACATTACGTTCAAAATCGACATTACCAATACCTGCAGGCTGACACCTACCAGCACAATATGGAACAGAGGAAGATAGGTGAGATCAATATTCAATAAGGTAAGAATATCCTCAGCCCATAACAGCAGCAGTGCCAGCGCCATACCCTGCACCTTAAAAATATCGTAAATACTACGCTGGCACGACAGCACCATTTTATCTCGGAGTAGATTAATCGTCGTTAAAGTTGCACCTTGTCTGACCGCATCGTAAAACTTTAAGCAAGCATGGGCGAAACTGGTTTCCATCCTCAGCATAAACACCGCCATACCCGGAATAATTGCCAGATAAGCAATGAAGATAGGCAAATCATAAATGTAGGATGCACGAAATGGTGCAATGATCAGATGAGAAGTTTCTTCTCGAAACCAGAACACGAATTTATCCAGCCACACCCCAAGGTTGTAAAACAACCCGCATGCGATCAGAGAATAAAAAGCTTTTCCACGGTGTAAAAACTCAAATGCCACCAATTGTCGCGCCGGAAAATCCCGAAGTACAAACAGCAGAAAAGAGAAGGTCAAGACGGCTTGGCAAAAACAGAATATGAGTAATAAACCCAGCAGATTCAGCTCAGGGATGGTCAGGCTTAGTAATATCATCAAGCCATAACTCAACGCCATGGTGATCAGGATCCGATAGTACTTTTTCATACCACTGAGAAATATAATGATCAGCCACTGGTTACATAGCAGCACCAAGCAAGTAAAAATCGTCACTTTTACCGCTGGTGTTATGCTATCGGTACTAACCATAATGGCCGTTCCTATTATACCGGCAATGACACTCGTAATGAGCATAGAGCCAAGCAAGTTTGGCAACACCCGCTCATCTTCGCTTGCATAAAGCCGGTCAGAAATGAAGCGCGTAAGAAGCAGCTGAAACAAGCCGCTGATAATGAGTGAGCCGGCCATAAGATAAGTAACGATAACCAGAAACTGTACCATCGCATACTTAGGAAACATCGAGCCCATACCCAGCAGGCCAATGGTCAGCAACGCTAGAATGGATATTACCCAAGGTCCCGAGCTAATAATACCGGCCAAGCCATAGGCTTCCAATACGGAAAGCAGCGTATTCTTCTTCAGTATTTTTCGCAGTTCAAAACCGATTCCCGCCATCAATAGCCTCCTGGTAAAGTGTTCTATATACGTGATGCATATCCGTTTCGTTGTAATAGCGAGTGACGCGCTGTTTGCCTATATCGCCGGTTTTGTGCCATTGAGAGGTATTGGTTAAGGTGTCTATGATAGCGTGTGCCGCTTGTACCGGACTGGCAATCTGAATAATGCTGCCCGCCGCTCCCATGCTAGCGTCTTCACCAGGTGCGCCATGGATAATTTCACGACAAGCACCCACCTCAGTCGCGATACAGGGGATGCCGGAAGCCATAGCCTCAAGCAGTACCAGAGGTTGAGCCTCACTAATTGAGGTGAGCATCACGACCCCAAGCTTGGGCATCATCTCTGCCACGTTCTGGTTTCCTAGCAGTTTGACATGCTCGGTCAGGCCTAAACTGTCAATCAGCAGTTCGCACTCCCGTGCATAGGAGGGATCCTCTTCCGTGGGCCCGATAATCCAGCCTTGTAACGTGGGCATTACTTCGACCGCTCCCCGAATGGCACGGATAAACGTTTTAATATCTTTAATAGGCACCACTCGCCCGATCAAGCCCACCACTAACGGAGGCGTGACGGGCCGTTGAGCATAAGTCTCTTCAAAGCGGGCAACATCAATACCGTTGGTGATAACTTGTGTTTTGTATTCAGGGGCGCCGTCGGCATGCTGACGCTGCCGGTTTCCTTCAAACAACGATATGATCTTGTCAGCTTTATGATAGGCGGTAAGGCCCAATTGCTCGAAAAAGCGGACCCACGTTTTTCGCGTCTGATCCATTTCTTTATGCATACTTATATCGATCAAGCTGTGGCGGTCTTCGATCCAACTCGCCTGAGACAAATCAATTTTTCGCTCTTTGGTATAGATTCCGTGCTCAGTAAGGATGTAGGGTCGTTTGGTTTTCTGCTTGCATAGCGCACCTAAAAATCCAGCATAACCAGTAGAGAGGCTATGAAAAACCTTCGCGTCCGGCAGGTTTTCAGCAATATGCGCCAGCGTAAAAAGAGGTTGATGAATATTACGGTACGTCCAGAAATAATCGACGAAAGACTTGTGAGGAGAGATGTCTCGGTAGCGCTTGCTCAGCACTTCCCAAGACGAGCGGCTGTAGAGAAAATCTGCAAGAGACAAACTGTTGTTATTACCAAGCTTTGAAAAAACCGCATCCAGTAGCTCGTCAGGTATGGGTTCTTTTGCCTGCTCTAAGTAAGCGACAAGCTGGCCCCACTTTTCAAACATGTCACTGTCACCTTTACGCGCAGTTGGAGTCAGTTTGTCGGGCGTATGTAACAGGTAATGCGCTTCAAAGCCGACCACATTGTCCGGCAGCTCATACACTGGCTCACCGTAAAATTCCGGCGAGCCCCCGAGAAAAATAAGATGAAAGTGATACTGCGGTAACCCACTGATGATTTGATGCAGCCAGCTAGATACACCGCCTCGCACATAAGGGTAAGTTCCCTCCAATAGCAGGCAGATATCTATTTTTTTAGTCATAACCAATACTCCTTGAGCTGGCTTAATTGGCTACTATTTTTATCGGGCAGGAGGGAGAGATACTCTCGAGTCTGATCGTAATCTTTTACTAGATAGGCCGCTTCTGCCAGATAGGGCACAACCAGCTCTAACTGCAATCCCTGCTGACTGGCATGCTTTAAATGAATCATGGCTTCCTCTGGACGCTGCTGTGCAAGCAATACCCGCCCCAACAACAGACTATTAGAGGCACCGCTTTTTTTCTCAACCGACAGCCTGAGATACTGCTCGGCTTGCGTCAGATAATGTTTCTTCAAGATACCTTCTGCAATACCGAGGTAGCACAGTTCCCAGTAATGCTGGGCTATGTTGTAGGCAATATCAGGAAGCGGCTGCTGTTGATAACGTTGTTTGTAATTGGCAATTTGTTCATTAATTTGATTTTCAATGGCTTCTAACGCCGCATACGCCAATAAGCGTGTATAGTCAGCCGCGTCTTTCAGCGCCAGCTGGAGTAAGGGTACAGACTGTTGACGAGGGAGGTGACTAATGGCCGCCACCGCCAAGGCACGTTGATCCGACGAGTCACTGTGCACCAGTATATCCCTCAGCGCCCCTGCTCCGAATAGCGAATGAGTGACCGTCTCTTCTGTGGAACTTTGCGGCAGCGATAAGGCTTCTATGGATTGCCAATGATTGCTGTGCTGCTTCTTGGGAAAATATAAGGCTAATAACATCGAGCACGCAGTGCCTACGATTCCAACTACCGGCAATAATAGGCTGAATAGGAACAAGAAACACAAGGAGCCAAAGAGCGGGGTACAGTACTTTTTAGGCAGTATCAGCCAGCACCAACCGGTAAAGCTGGCACAAGCAACTGCATGACATATCAGTAGTAAAAGCCAGTCCGATAGGCCTAGGTGGGAGCTATTAAGCAGATAAATAGCAAAACCTTCAATGATGATGGTTTGAATGAATAGCAAGGCCTTCATCAAAGACTCCATATTGATAGGTTAAGTTCTTGATTTCCTCAAAATTCTTCTTAATTGAGAAAGGGCCTTGAATACCGATATCCACAGCTGGAGCACTGTTACTGGTACCAAATAGTTGCTCAATACGTTGAATATACTGCTGGGCGTCGTTTATCGACGATAAAGGCAGCAGCACAAACAGCGACGGCTCTCCTGTGGGGGATTGGCAAGTCCAGTAAATATCGGCTCCACGACGGTGATTGACGATAGCATCCAAGCGTTTCTTCTGATGATTACTGCTGGCCGTATACACCACCAACTGGCTGTCAACGCCAAACTGAAGCTTACTTTGCTTTGCCTGAGCCAAATACTTCAGAAATAGATCGCCTTCTTCAGGCTGTAGCAACGGCGTGACTAATGTATCACTAAGTAAATTAGCCGCATGGCTGGCCACTAAAGAGAGCAAGGCATGATTGGCGAGTGTCTGTTGAAAGAATTTAGCGTTTTCTACCACTACTACCGCCTGTAAGACATTCTGAGTATCCAGCATCGGGATACAAAGCTGATAGCGAGATTTATGGGTCTGATGTGCCTCCGTTTTGGCGGCTGACAGTAAGGTGCGCTGCTCTAGCATGTCTTGCAACATAGGGTCATTAAGATCAAGCTTATGCTCATCACCGAGCCTAGCGCGAGGCTCAACATCAATATGACCATTTACAATCTGGTAGACACCGGCGATTTCTAAACCCCCTATCTCTGCCAGCAGATGCAAAATCGGCTGACCGAGTTTATCCAAGCGGTTGGAACTGTGTAAGGTAGCGATATCATGCAAAGCGCTAATACTAGCCCGCAGACTGACGGCCTGACCGGCGGCTCTTTGTTCCAACTTATCATGAGAAACCTTGAGCAAATAATAGTTTTGGGTAAAGCTTTCCAGTTTGCGACTCATCTCCCTGTGAGCCACAAACCGCTTATTATTTATTGCCTGCCAGTGATCCCGAAACTCGCCAGCCAGCATGGCTACCAGTAGTATTCCTACCGCTATCGAGAGCGGAAAGAGAGCCAGATTTCCTTGGGTACTCATCATGCTTGCAAGTCCCGCCAGTATGATGAGCGCGCAGGAAAAACCTTTGGCAAAGCCATAACGCAATGCCACCAACAAAGGTCCGAGCAAAGGCCAAAAAAATGACTGGGTAGTTCCGGTCACTGCGGGTACCCCTGATTGCAACCAGATATAAAGAGCAATAGCAGAGACCACTAGGGTTTCAAGCCACGCAATGCCATCCTGCTTAAAGCCAGATGTCATTAGATGCTGCAATTTACTCATAGGCTGCTCTCATTTTTTACGTCATGGATCTTATTCAACATTCAAACCATCCAACAGTTCATCGATGACTTTCTGCCCTGCACTAGTGACACTCTCCCGTCCCCAACCGCTACGAGCACCGCTAGCCCGCCATTGAGTTACATTATCGCCAGCGGATTGTACCTCTAGCGTAATACCCACGGCAGGCTCACCATCCAGTCCGCTTTTGTAATGCCACTCTTCAACCGAGCCACTGATAACATAATCGACATTCTGGCTAGCAAGCCAAGTTTGTGCATTTTTTCGTTTAGCGTTGTTATCAAGAATACTGGCTAAGTCGCTAACATCGCTGGCGGGATAAAATGTGGCATTAATACCTCTGGCGTAAAGATGAGTACCTAATATTTGCTCTGCTTTTTCCGCGGCCATCGGTGTATTGGAGTTATTGATCATCGGCATAATCGCCCAGCGGCTATTAGCAGGGAAAACCGGACTTTCGGGCACCTGATAGCTGCTACAAGCGGTTAGCGCGAGACTTGAAATAAGTAACCATGTTTTTTTCATCTTTTTATTCCCTTAAAAACGATAGGAGTATCCCAGCGACCACTTTAAAGCTTCGTCACCATTACGGTCTTGGCTCTGCCAGTCAACAGTCAATGAGACTTCATCATTGCCAAGTACTTCCCACCCCAAACCTGCAGAAACCGCCACATCAGGATGATCAGAACTCACGTTGTAACCCAAGGAGGTATCTACCCAATAACGTGGGCTGGGCACCGTGGGTCCCGGCAAAGCCGGTGTTCCTTGCCAAACTCGCTGGCCAATGGCCAGCCGTTGATATTCCTCACCAATAAAGTCGCCACTAGTGAGCGGCACAGAACCTTGGTGTTGTTTGTTAATGCCATCAAGCGGTGCATCACTCAGATTGATCTGCTGCATGTCTAGACTGGCATAAATCTGCCAAGCAGGGTCGTTAAAAAATAACTGTTCGCTAGCCCGCAGATTAAGGTCCCACCCTTGACCAATATCGTCACCATATCGGGTGGTGATGTCATGCCAACCCAACTGAAAAAATAATGCCTCCCGAGCTGTTGGCCGATAATTTACGCCAAAGCCGACGGTATTGTCTTTACCAGTTAGGGTAAGTAGTTGACTGCTTTCTACAGCTGCATCTAGCGCCACTTTTATTGAAACATCCCAGTAATCATTCAAAATATGTTGATAGTCACCAGAGAAGCCTAAACGCTGATCTCCGAGGCCATCGGCAATATCAACACCAAATGACCATCGGCTATCGTGGTTACGATAAAGCACCTCACCGCGTAGCCGCGTTTCATCCTTCATATCAATACCAGCAAGCAGATCTGGGGTATCGGCTACTTGAAAATCGGTCCCTAGCCGCCAGTTACCTTGTTGGTGGGGCGCATAATAATCCATACTGTAACGGGTAAGATCCCACTCTGTGTTATGAGTCGCGCGCGCACTGATACCATGAACCTGATCCGGATGCTGGCCTACATGTACTGCGCGTAGCTGACGTTCTGCCTCAGGATCATTTAGCTTACCGATCAACTCCTCTCCCTGCAGCCAAGCTTGGGCATACTGGCCAGTTAACTGTAGAGCGGTATTTTTATCTGCCACCGGTAGGCCCATAGACTGTTGCAGCAAAGCCTCCATGGCTGATCTATCTTTTTTCAGAATGGCCAGTCCCAGCTTTTGCCAGTCGGGTAGCGAGTACCCCTTAAGGGCGGTATGTTGATGCAACGCTTGTAAGTTATCTGGCCTGCCAAGTGCTAAATAATAACCAAATAGCTCCTGAGCATTAGCCTGATCTGGCTTATTAATCAGCGCTTGCTGTGTCAATTGCAGAGCCGCTCCTTCTCCTACAAACAAGGCCACCAAAGAGCGATAGGACACATCTCCCTCATTCAGTAATAGCAATTGATCAGTTAGCTGACTGACGAGATAACGCCGTAATAAATAGGCTTTCTCTTGTTCTCCACGTCTATCCAACAGACTGGCGTAATTTAGTAACACTGCAACCTGTGGCTCACCGGAGGTATCATCTTGTAGCAGCACGCGCTGATACCAAAGACTGGCTTCTTCCAACCGGCCCAACTGATCGGCCGCCGTAGCAAAAGCGAGCCAAAAAACACTATTGTGTTGTTGAGAGTGTCGATACTGGTCATAGATAGAAGCGGTAACCTCTCTATCATTAGTGTCAATGGCAAGCCAGAGCAAACCATTAATCGCGGTATCATCATAGGGTGCTAGCCGGAGGATTTGACGATAGAGTGCTGCGGCTTCGTCAGTTTGTTGGTTATCTCTGGCCAACTGCGCCCGATACAACAAGGTGGCGGTATTCTCTGCTAGGGTCGGATCTTGGCTGGCAAGCTCGACCAAACGGGCAAAAGTTTCTTGATCTTTGTTATCCAGGCTTGCTTGAATAGCCCCCAGCAAAGGAGCAGCATTGCCGTAATCTTGATAAAGTTGGACCAACTGCTCTATGTCCTCTCGGGACTTTATCGGATCACTGGTTCTTATATAACGATAGATATCCAGCTCACTACTAGCCCTAGTAATAAGCTGCTGATTGGCCTGCTGGGCAAATCCCCGTTCGCTGGTCTGCCAAGCCAAAGATGAAACTGTAGTGAGATAATCATCGTCGGCCTCAAACCAATTGCTGGCCGAAGTAAGAATCTGTAACGCTAGCTCAGGCTGTCGAGTCATAATATAGGCATCGGCAAAGCGCAGCGCTTCACTGGGTGTCGGCTGACGTAGTGCTAACAATTTGTGCCGTTGCTTGATCACGTTAGAATAATCGCCGAGATAACCATAAATCCGAGATTGGTGCACGATAAGCGCAGCATCATCTGGCCGTAACGCCGCTAGTAATTGCACACTATCTAATGCCGCCATTGACCCTTGGGCTTTTTCAATAGTGTTCACCCCATCATCATACTCAAGTTCATCAAGCTGATTTATTTCTGCAAGCTGCTGATAATATAAGCTTTCAAGATACATATCACCCAAGGCTCTGGCTTCAACGATGCCTTCGCGTAGTTGCGGTGTTGTTGCTCCCAATTCCAGTAAGCGCTGGCTGATATGTGACGCCTCTTCAATGTGACCCTGCCACCGATGCAGCGCATGTAATTGAGCTAAGTACGTTGGATCTAAATCTGTCTCGGTGACCTCGGTGAGCAATGCAGTGGCCAGTTCAAGATCGCCGGTGGCAATAGCCAGCTGGGCAGTAGACACTTTCAAGGTATTATCAGGTGTAATGGCCAACAGCTTCTTTGACTGTTCCAGCGCCATACCGGTATTACCAGCACGAGTTAAATGATCAATGGTCAGGCGGAGATAGTCGGGATCCAAGCTCAATTCACCCTGATAGTCTGCTATAAATCCTCGCCCTTGTTCAGTTTTCCCGGAACTCAAATACAAGTTCAGAATGCCAGCAGCTGTCTCTAGGTTCGGATCTTGCTGGAACGCCTCTTTTTGCAAACGAAGAGCCGGTTCATAATCAGAATTTTGCAATAACAGCGACACTAATTCTGGATAACTAGTTTGGCCGCTTTCCAAATGGGGCGACAATAGCTCCACCGCTTTCTTTGTCATCGACATTGTGATTGCAATATCAGCCAGTGTTCTGGCATCCTCGGCGTCAGACGGAGAGTCTACTCGCTCAAGAAAATGACGAAGCTTGCTCTCGCTCTCTGTAGCCCCCTCTTGCTGATCTTTGGTTTGATAAAATTTATTCTGCAACAATTTGGCATAAGTGACGGTTAGAGGCGAATCGCTTAGCTCACCATCCTTATCAAGAATTGACTCAGCCAAATCAATTGCCTTGTCCTGCTCCCCCATTTGAGCGTAGTTATCTACCAGCAGCTTGCTGACCTCCGCATTTTCTGGATCTCGGGTATGCATTTGCTCTAAGAAAATCTGGGATACCTGGGGAGAATTTGTCCTACTAAGAAGCTGAAGCAGTGTGCTTTGGCTAGGCGCCAATAACCACAGCACCCAAATAGCAATCACCGCTAGAATAACCACAGTACGGCGATTCAGCAGATTAAGCCTACTCTCGGATGGCTCTTGTTCAGAAACGTGCTTAGAAAATAATTCCATTATTTCTCGCCGTCAGGTGGATATCTACAGTCTTAGCAGATCAATTTATTAGCTACTAGCAGCGCAGCTCACCGCTAAACAGGCCGGCTTTCTCGCTGGTATAACGTACGGTATTTTCTACAGTGCTTACCTGGTGAAGTGTTGTATTACCACTTTGCTTGCACTTTGCAGCGTGGGCCAATTCAAACTCCAGCGGGACATGACTGAGAATACTCCAGCGGATAACATTACCGAGACGCTGCCATTTGAGCAGCTGTCCATTAGCATTCTTAAGACGAACGGTTCGATCCTTTTGATCTGATAAGGTTAGAGTTGCTCTAGCATCGGAAAGGAATAAATACTTGCCGTCTTCGCTGTCTTCCCAGCCAGCAATAGTACTCTTATTCATAACAGGCGTGCCAAGTCGATGAGGTAAGCGCAGGCTTTTTATGCCCGAACTGGTGATCTGCCATCGGCCGTCTAGCGTGTGAGCCAGCCCGGTTTCATATAAGGTTTTGGCCCGCATGGCATATTCACTCAAATAAAGCGGAGTCACTTTTTGCTGAATGGCCCACGCGTGAACATCTTTCACGGCTTTCAATGATGCAGGATAAGTACCAGAATACATATGATAATAAATACCAATGGTTTTTAATCTTCGCGGGCTACCCAACAACTCGAAGGTCTCAATAACACGGCGATAGCCTTCAAAATTTTCAGTCCATTCGCTGGTATAAACGTTTTCATTTAATACTGGAGCATAAACCTGAACGGCAGTAGGGTACCAAGCAATAGTAGGAGAAACTTGGGTTAGGCTACTATTACCGAACACCACATTAGTATTACCGCCATTAACATTAAGTAAATTTGCTCGCTCAGCAATACCCAGAGTTTTTTCATCTGGATTAGCTCCGCCACTCCAGAGAATAAGATTTGTTTTTTTATCTTTAGGGGCTAATCGCTGATTGATGTAATCAACACTGCCAATAATTTCCTTATGAAAGTCGACATCATAATTAGGAATAGGAAGGTTATCACCGTATTTTTTTTCTTTAATAGAGGTCGTGCTTTTCCAGAAAAACGGATGACTGAAGGTGTGAGATGCCACTTCAATATTCGGTAGAGAAAAAATATTACGAGCGATAGTTTCAAGCTCAGCACTGATTTCTGGATACAAGCCTTGTTTACTTACTTCACCTTCAATAACAGATACGGTCTGCGGAATATTAAAGGGCTTAAAGATATGCTCCATCAGTACTTCTGCGGTATACGGCTTACCAGGGAACCAAGACTTAGAGGGAAAACCATCACCATCAACATGGCTGGTTAAAATACGCCGTCCCGTTTCAGTAGTCACATCCGCCGCCGGAATCGCGGGAAGGCTAAGTATTCCCTCAAGCAAACGAAAGGGGTCAATTAACCAGACTTCCTTATCATTGGCCAAGGTTGTTATTGGCAATGGTGAAAGTGCCGCCCCTCCCCAAGGAGCACTGAACAGTAATCCGGCTGTATCTGCGGTATCGTCGGTAACACCAAGTAGTACTTCTACTTCTGGCTTGGCGCTGAGCCATTTGGAATATGTTTCAAACTCGCTAAAGGCAATAGTATTGGTCGATTTCAGCCAATCTTTGCCTTGGGAAATATTTATCTTACCTTGTAAATCGCCCGCAGTTTGCAACCCTAGCTCTGCTCTAAGCGCAGGCAAGGTGGGTAAATCACCGAGAAAGAGCATAGGACGAACGTTGAGGTGTTGTGCCAGCCATGCTTGCAGTTGAGGCTGCTGGTTATAAGTGCTTTCGTCCAGCCAAGCCACTATGGCCGCATAACGGTTGATATCCAACCGAGCAAAATCAATGGTATTAACATCCAAACATTCAGGTACATAACCCAAATATTCGATAGATGTGGCACCCAGTCGATGGCATAAAGAGCCAGTGTAGTCTTCCTGGGTACTGTCGAAAAACCCGAGCACTCGCCTAGCTATAGGCTCAATAGTACTGACGCCAAACTGATAAAGCAGGCCATCACTAATATAAGGCGTATAACCTTCATTCAGTAGACGTTGCGCAGCCACTTTTTGCGCCTCTCGCTCATTACCAGGAATATAATCAATGACGATGGCTTCTAAATTGAGAGCTTTAACCCTATTTAACTGATTAGTCAGCCATTCGCTATCGGTCTCGCTCATTTCTCGATAGCTATCATTGATAGGGTCATAGCCATGATAAAGAGATTCCGCTACCACCGCATGGGCAAAGTCACTGACCTGTTCCAGTACTTCAAAGCCGCGGTTCAAGATCAGTTTTGGTTTTGCATTCAACCCCGCTAACTCTTCGATAATCCGCGCTAACGCCTGCTGTTGACCAGCTTGAGCCGCTTCTTCTTCTGCAAACAGATAATAACTATCAAGAGTATCGAGAAAGAGACCATCGAACCCTTTAGTAACATACTGAGAAGCCCGTTGCAGAAGGTGCTCACGCCAAGCAATAGCAGACAAGTCCATTACATGACTTTGCCAATTAGTATTTTGTACAGGGGAGAGTAAGCTTAGCGACTCGGGCAGAATTTTTTCATCATATTCACCGATGCTGAGATAGGCAAAAACTTGGGTACCGGCTTTGTGTAGGGTTTCAATCTGTCGTTCAGTGATCAATGAGGGAGTCACAACAACCCGTTCATAGCTCATCAGTTCGCGTACTGAATCAATACTATCGTAATAGAAAGCAATGGATTTAGCTGGCCGCTCTGCACCTATCACCTGAATGAATAGGGTTGGCAACAGCAACAGAACCCAGATGAGAAGACGCATTACCACACTCCCTTGTCGATAGTTGTTTCGCGAGCAGAACTCTTCCTGAGTTAATCTGATCCGCCTCATCCTAATCTAGACTCAATTGAACAAACTAGATAATCAATTAAAACAAAAAACGCTATGGTTCACACTATTTAGTTAAAAATTTAGCGTTCTGTATGCCGCTTAGGATGTGAGGTATAAAATACCAAGCTATAGACATGAAAAAGCCCTTCACATCAGTGAAGGGCTTTTTAATTGGTTGCCTGGCAGTGACCTACTTTCACATGGCAGCTGCCACACTATCATCGGCGCGGCTGCGTTTCACTACTGAGTTCGGCATGGGATCAGGTGGTTCCACAGCGCTATGGCCGCCAGGCATAAATTGTAATCTGGAAGGCTGAATTTTGATTATCGTACTGTTGAGTACGCTAATCTGAATAATTTGTTTGGTAGTTCTTGACCGCAAGGTCTCACACTTCTTGGGTGTTGTATGGTTAAGCCGCACGGGTAATTAGTACAGGTTAGCTCAACGCATCGCTGCGATTACACACCCTGCCTATCAACGTTGTAGTCTCCAACGGCCCTTTAGAGGGCGTAAAGCCCTAGGGATGACTCATCTTGAGGCTCGCTTCCCGCTTAGATGCTTTCAGCGGTTATCGATTCCGAACGTAGCTACCGGGCAATGCATCTGGCGATACAACCCGAACACCAGGGGTTCGTCCACTCCGGTCCTCTCGTACTAGGAGCAGCTCCTCTCAATCATCCAACGCCCACGGCAGATAGGGACCGAACTGTCTCACGACGTTCTGAACCCAGCTCGCGTACCACTTTAAATGGCGAACAGCCATACCCTTGGGACCGACTTCAGCCCCAGGATGTGATGAGCCGACATCGAGGTGCCAAACACCGCCGTCGATATGAACTCTTGGGCGGTATCAGCCTGTTATCCCCGGAGTACCTTTTATCCGTTGAGCGATGGCCCTTCCATACAGAACCACCGGATCACTATGACCTACTTTCGTATCTGCTCGACCTGTCCGTCTCGCAGTTAAGCTGGCTTATGCCATTGCACTAACCGTACGATGTCCGACCGTACTTAGCCAACCTTCGTGCTCCTCCGTTACTCTTTAGGAGGAGACCGCCCCAGTCAAACTACCCACCAGGCACTGTCCGCAACCCCGATAAGGGGCCTACGTTAGAACATCAGACATACAAGGGTGGTATTTCAAGGTTGACTCCATAGCAACTAGCGTCACTACTTCACAGTCTCCCACCTATCCTACACATGTAGGGCCAATGTTCAGTGCCAAGCTATAGTAAAGGTTCACGGGGTCTTTCCGTCTAGCCGCGGGTATACGGCATCTTCACCGCAAATTCAATTTCACTGAGTCTCGGGTGGAGACAGCGTGGCCATGATTACACCATTCGTGCAGGTCGGAACTTACCCGACAAGGAATTTCGCTACCTTAGGACCGTTATAGTTACGGCCGCCGTTTACTGGGGCTTCAATCAAGAGCTTCACCCGAAGGCTAACCCCATCATTTAACCTTCCAGCACCGGGCAGGTGTCACACCGTATACGTCCTCTTACGAGTTTGCACAGTGCTGTGTTTTTGATAAACAGTTCCAGCCACCTGGTCACTGCGGCTGAGTCACGCTCCATCCGCAAGGGATTTCACATGCCTCAGCGTACCTTCTCCCGAAGTTACGGTACTATTTTGCCTAGTTCCTTCACCCGAGTTCTCTCAAGCGCCTTAGTATTCTCTACCCGACCACCTGTGTCGGTTTGGGGTACGATTCACGTGTACCTGAAGCTTAGAGGCTTTTCCTGGAAGCGGGGCATCAGTGACTTCACCGCCGTAGCGATTTCGTCTCAGGCCTCAGCATTGCGCGTCCGGATTTACCTAAACACGCTGCCTACACCCTTTCACCAGGACAACCAACGCCTGGCTCACTTAGCCTTCTCCGTCCCCCCATCGCAGTACACGTCAGTACGGGAATATTAACCCGTTTCCCATCGACTACGCTTTTCAGCCTCGCCTTAGGGGTCGACTCACCCTGCCCCGATTAACGTTGGACAGGAACCCTTGGTCTTTTGGCGTGGAGGTTTTTCACCCCCATTATCGTTACTCATGTCAGCATTCGCACTTCTGATATCTCCAGCATGCTTCACAACACACCTTCGCAGACTTACAGAACGCTCCCCTACCACGCACTCAATAAAGAGTGCATCCGCGGCTTCGGTGCATAGTTTAGCCCCGTTACATCTTCCGCGCAGGCCGACTCGACCAGTGAGCTATTACGCTTTCTTTAAATGATGGCTGCTTCTAAGCCAACATCCTGGCTGTCTGAGCCTTCCCACTTCGTTTCCCACTTAACTATGACTTTGGGACCTTAGCCGGCGGTCTGGGTTGTTTCCCTCTTCACGATGGACGTTAGCACCCACCGTGTGTCTCCCGGATAGTACTTTACGGTATTCGGAGTTTGCATGGGGTTGGTAAGTCGGGATGACCCCCTAGCCCAAACAGTGCTCTACCCCCGTAAGTATTCGTCCGAGGCTCTACCTAAATAGATTTCGGGGAGAACCAGCTATCTCCCGGTTTGATTGGCCTTTCACCCCCAACCACAAGTCATCCCCTAATTTTGCAACATTAGTGGGTTCGGTCCTCCAGTTGATGTTACTCAACCTTCAACCTGCTCATGGCTAGATCACCGGGTTTCGGGTCTAATCCTAGCAACTATTCGCCCAGTTAAGACTCGGTTTCCCTACGGCTCCCCTATACGGTTAACCTTGCTACTAAAATTAAGTCGCTGACCCATTATACAAAAGGTACGCAGTCACCCAACAAGTGGGCTTCCACTGCTTGTACGTACACGGTTTCAGGTTCTATTTCACTCCCCTCACAGGGGTTCTTTTCGCCTTTCCCTCACGGTACTGGTTCACTATCGGTCAGTCAGGAGTATTTAGCCTTGGAGGATGGTCCCCCCATATTCAAACAGGATATCACGTGTCCCGTCCTACTCGATTTCACATTAAAGGCAATTTAGTGTACGGGGCTATCACCCACTACGGCTGGTCTTTCCAGGACCATTCCACTATCGCCAAGAATGCTTAAGGGCTGGTCCCCGTTCGCTCGCCGCTACTAGGGGAATCTCGGTTGATTTCTTTTCCTCGAGGTACTTAGATGTTTCAGTTCCCTCGGTTCGCCTCGTTACACTATGTATTCATGTAACGATACTCTACTAAGTAGAGTGGGTTTCCCCATTCGGATATTACGGACTCAAGCGCTTCTTACCAGCTCATCCGTACTTAACGCAGGTTAGCACGTCCTTCATCGCCTCTGACTGCCAAGGCATCCACCGTGTACGCTTAGTCACTTAACCATACAACCCCAAGAAGTGTCCCGTTATGTGGCTAATACCGCCTGTCTCTTCGTTGTTACTCGGCTTCGCCCCCTCACATAGTAAACTATGCTCAGGTGCTCATTCTCGCAACGCCTCGATACCGACGCTATTCGCTCACCTAACCTCTACTTACGTACAGATTAGGTATCATAAAAAAAGATGCTTCTCTAAGCGGGGTCGTTTGCATCAGTGACTGATGCTTACAACTATATTTCGCCAAGAATTTCTAAGACACTTGCGTATCAAGAACTACAAATTATTTCTATCAGCTTTCCAGATTGTTAAAGAGCAAGAGTAATTAAACCCTAAGCGTTAGACTTTAAGAGACGTTAATCTCTAAAGCGTAATGCTTAGTGTTTGAGCGGCTTTAATGGCGTCCCCAAGGGGATTCGAACCCCTGTTACCGCCGTGAAAGGGCGGTGTCCTAGGCCTCTAGACGATGGGGACAAAACTCACGGGTACGAAGCTTCGCTTCGTAGTGAGTTTTGTAAGGGCGAGCGGTGAGCTCCGCGAACCCGAGCGACAAGAATAATGACATCCCTGTGCACCTTTGGTTTGCACCTTTCAAAACACACTTTTATGACTTTTGCTCAAGGTCTGCTGATAAAGTTTAAAACTTAGTCTGCACCTTTCCCAAATCGCACATTTACTGATGAAGGCCTGTTTACGTAGCGGGCTATAGGCAAACCCGCCACCACGCCTTCAT
>NZ_CP136856.1:0-22500 GCF_033807535.1 Oceanisphaera sp. IT1-181 | reverse complement strand
TAATAAAGTGATACAGATCGGGATGAAACTTCCCATAGCGAACAGAAGCGCCAATTAACACCTTATCGTACTTGCTGAGGTTTTTGCGCAGCGGACCATGCAGATCCGCCAACTCCACTTCATAGCCGCTAAATTCACCTTGCATAGCATCGATAATTTTCTTGGTTTGGCCATTACGGGATGAATAAAGTATCAACAGTTTTTCCATAGACTCCTCTTAGCTACGCCAAAATGCTGGCGTAAACAGTACTAGCAAGGTAAATATTTCAAGACGCCCAAACAACATGGCCAATATCATGATCCACTTGGCGGCTTCAGAGGTGGTGCCAAAGTTAGCGGCAACCTCTCCTAAACCCGGACCTAAGTTGTTCAGCGTGGCAGCGACTGCGGTAAAGGCCGTTAATTCATCCATGCCGGTCGCCAGTAGCGCCAGCATGCACAGTACAAACACCAAGGCATAGGCGGCAAAAAATCCCCATATGGCTTCCACCACTTTATCAGCTAATGCTTTATTGCCAAGCTTAATCCGATAAACGGCTCTGGGGTGGATCAAGCGCTTTAATTCCCGCATGCCCTGCAGGTTGAGCAACATGATACGCACCACTTTCATGCCGCCACCGGTACTGCCTGCACAACCGCCGATAAAGGAAGCCATCATCAGCAATACCGGCAAAAATAACGGCCATTGGGCAAAGCCTGTAGTGCTAAAACCGGCCGTGGTGGCAATGGATACCGACTGAAACAAGGCTTGGTCTAAAGCTTGCCAAGGATCGCTATACACTTGGTGAGCGAGTAAGACCGACATACAAATTAGCGTTAGTACGATTTGTACGCCTAAAAAGAACTTCACTTCAGGATCAAAGCGATACACGGATAAGCGCAAACCACGATTGGCGAAGGCGGCAAAGTGTAAACTGAAGTTAACGCCGGCTATTAATAAGAACACCACGATTATCATATTGATCATGGGGCTATCGAAATGGCCGACGCTGGCATCGTAAGTAGAGAAGCCGCCGATAGCGATGGTAGAAAACGCATGACAGATAGCGTCAAACATATTCATCCCTGCCAGCCACAACAGCAAGGTGCAAGAGATAGTCAGTACTAGATAGATGTACCACAGGGTTTTGGCGGTTTCGGCGATGCGCGGTGCTACCTTGTTGTCTTTAACGGGCCCTGGTATTTCGGCACGAAACAACTGCATGCCACCGATACCCAAGATCGGCAAGATGGCCACCGCCAATACGATAATGCCCATGCCGCCTAACCACTGCAGCATTTGGCGATAGAACAAGATTGCCTTAGGTAAAGAGTCGAGCCCACTTATAACAGTGGCACCTGTGGTGGTGAGGCCGGAGAAGGCTTCAAAAAAGGCCTCTGCCACCGACATGTCGAGCTCATTACTCAACATAAAAGGAATGGCGGCTACGCTGCCCAGCACCGTCCAAAACAACACCACAATCAAGAAGCCTTCTTTAGACCTCAGCTCTTGGCTATGAGTACGATTTGGGAACCATAATATGAGACCTAAAATTAAGCAGATCACGAAGGCACTAAAAAAATCGAGGCCAGCACCATCTCGATAGATGTAAGCCACTAGGGCCGGTGCCAACATAGTCACACTAAATAGCGCGACTAAAATACCGACGATGCGAATGATGGTGCGAATATGCATGGTACTTCCAATACACTAATGACTCAGACCGCGCCCAGTTCTAACGGCGTGGCAACGACTCTTCCTTGGCTACGATCCAGCAATTGAGCACAAAAATCTGGCACATCACGACTATCTACTGCCAACACGCCGCAGATCTCGGCGCCGTATTCCACAGTTTGCCAATGGCCTTTAAATTCCGCGAGCAAAAACTCCACTATCGGCATTTCAGCGTACTGCAGCTTAATGCTCAGCTCAGAAAAAATTCGTCGCTCGGTCAGCGCTAATTCTGCCAATGCCATCGACAAAGTGCCGCCGTAGGCACGCACTAACCCGCCAGTACCCAGTTTGATACCGCCAAAATAGCGCACCACCACGGCGGTAATCTCGCCAATATTCGAGCCTTGTAATTGCGCCAGCATCGGCTTACCGGCGGTGCCCGACGGCTCGCCGTCATCACTAAAGCCCAATACTCGTGAATCTGTGGGCTGGCCCGCCACAAATGCCCAGCAATGATGGCGCGCCGCGGGCTCTTTAGCACGAATGGCATCTACAAACGCTTTGCCCTCTTCGGGTGTCGCAGTGTGACCTATATAAGCAATGAAACGGCTTTTTTTAATCTCCTGCTCCCACACTAAGGATGCGGCAGGGATCAGGTAGGGAGACATATTCACGCTACTTACTCCCAAGTCAGACTCTCAGTTCAGGAAATCCGCCTAATATTGAGATATTAGTATCTAAATTAAGGCGATAAAAAATAGCGCAACATTGTTGCTGAATAGCGTCGGCTTGTCATCTTTTGCGCAATCAAGCCGCAGATTTTTTGCCGTTAACAGACCCATCACACAATTAAAACGTTTGTTTAAATTAGCGATTGAAGTCTGTTGTTTTTCTGTTCATAGTAATTCTATCTCTGCCCTTTCTATATACCCTCTATATACACTTTCTATATAGACCTTTTATAGACAAACAATGGCAGCACTAGGGAGTTTTCCCTAGCAACCAAGGAGACATGGGAATGATCTACCAAGGCGAAGCCCTCTCAATAACATTGCTGGCAGACGGAATTGCTAAACTCTGTTTTGCTAATAAAGGCAGCGTTAACAAACTAGACCGCAATACCTTAGCCTCACTGGAAGCAGCGGTCAGCGCATTAGAGCAAAGCTCAGGTATCACGGGCCTAATGCTGACCAGTAATAAAGACGCTTTTATTGTGGGCGCCGATATTACCGAATTCTTAAGCATGTTCGACCTACCACCAGCCACCTTAGACGACTGGCTATCCCAAGCAAATCGCATCTTTAACCGCATCGAAGACCTACCCTACCCCACCGTCTCGGTGATCCGCGGCTACGCACTGGGCGGCGGTTGTGAGTGCGCGCTGTCTACTGATTTTCGCATCGGTGACGTCAGTGCACGCATCGGCCTGCCAGAAACCACGCTCGGCATCATGCCAGGCTTTGGCGGTACGGTACGACTGCCTCGCTTAATCGGCGCCGATAACGCCATGGAGTGGATCACTACCGGCAAAGACCATAAAGCAGATGCGTGCTTAACGTTAGGTGTGCTGGACGCAATAGTTGAGACCGAACAGCTCGAAGCCTCGGCCATCCAATTATTAAAAGATGCAGCTGCCGGTAAGCAAGACTGGCAAGCAAGGCGCGGCCAAAAAACCGCACCATTAACGCTAGATAAACTCGAAGCCGCCATGAGCTTTAACACTGCTAAAGGCATGGTCTCCGCCAAGGCGGGTCCGCATTATCCTGCGCCCTTGCTCGCCGTAAAGACCATAGCCGCGGCGGCAGGTCTAGCACGCGATGAAGCGCTGAAACTTGAACAACAGAACTTTATTAAGCTCACCCAAACCTCAGTGGCCCGCGCCTTGGTCGGTATCTTCCTCAACGATCAATTTATTAAAGGCAAAGCCAAGCAGGCGGCCAAGGCTGCCCCACCCACCAAGAAGGCCGCCGTGCTCGGTGCCGGTATTATGGGCGGCGGTATCGCTTATCAGTCGGCATCTCGTGGCATACCGGCAATCATGAAAGACATCAATGACCAGGCACTGCAGCTTGGCATGACCGAAGCGGCCAAGTTGCTGAATAAGCAGCTAGAGCGTGGTCGCATTGATGGCAAAAAATTGGCACACGTGCTGGCCAGTATTACGCCCACGCTGAGCTACGACGGCTTGCAAGGCGTCGATACAGTGGTAGAAGCCGTGGTCGAAAACCCTAAAATCAAAGGCCAAGTGTTGGCAGAGGTGGAAGCCGCAGTGGGCAAAGATACGGTGATTGCCTCTAATACCTCGACCATTCCTATATCGGCTCTGGCTAAAAACCTTAAGCACCCTGAGCGCTTTTGCGGCATGCACTTCTTTAATCCAGTGCACCGCATGCCATTGGTGGAAATTATTCGTGGCGAGCACACCTCCGACGATACCATTAATAAAGTGGTGGCCTACGCGGCCGCTATGGGTAAGTCGCCGATTGTGGTCAACGACTGCCCGGGCTTTTTCGTCAACCGCGTACTGTTTCCCTATTTCTTTGGTTTTACCCAGTTAGTGGCCGATGGTGCCGACTTTGTAGCCGTCGATAAAGTAATGGAGAAAAAGTTCGGCTGGCCCATGGGTCCTGCGTACTTGTTGGATGTAGTAGGCATAGATACCTGCCACCATGCGGCGACGGTGATGGCCGACGGCTTTCCAGAGCGCATGAGCAAGTCGGGCAAAGATGCCATTGATGTCATGTATGAACAGCAGCGCTTTGGCCAGAAGAATGGCAAAGGTTTTTATCTTTATAGTGAAGACCACAAAGGCAAACTGCAGAAAGACGCAGATCCTGAGAGTTATCAGCTATTAGCCGAAGTGGCCGGTAAAGCGGTGGAGCTGAGCGATGACGATATTATCGCGCGCATGATGATCCCCATGATTAACGAAGTGGTGCTCTGCCTAGAAGAAGGCATTATCGGCTCGCCGGCAGAAGCCGATATGGCGCTGGTGTATGGCATCGGCTTTCCGCCTTTCCACGGCGGCGTGTTCCGTTACCTCGATAATATGGGCTTGAGCGCCTATGTGGCATTGGCCGATAAGTTCGCCCACCTAGGCCCGCTTTATCAGGTGAGTGAGGGTTTGCGCCAAATGGCGGCAAACAACCAAAGCTTCTACTCAGTGGCGCAGGAGACAAAACATGAATAAGGCATTAAACGAAGTCGTGATTGTCGACTGCATACGTACCCCTATGGGTCGCTCTAAGGGTGGCGCTTTTCGCCACGTACGAGCCGAAGATTTATCGGCGCACCTGATGCAGGGCTTGCTCGCCAGAAATCCCGCCTTGGCGGCCACTGATATCGAAGATATTTATTGGGGCTGTGTTCAACAAACTCTGGAGCAGGGCTTTAATATCGCGCGTAACGCAGTACTGCTGGCTGGCCTGCCCAAGCAAGTGGCCGCCGTCACCGTGAACCGCTTGTGTGGCTCCTCAATGCAAGCACTGCACGATGCCAGTCGCGCCATTATGGTCGGCGACGGCGAGGTATTTATGATTGGCGGCGTGGAGCACATGGGGCATGTACCCATGAACCACGGCGTGGATTTTCATCCTAAATTGGCACTTAACGTAGCTAAAGCCTCGGGCATGATGGGCCTGACCGCCGAAATGCTCGGTCGCATGTATCACGTCAGCCGAGAGCAACAAGACGCCTTTGCCGTACGCTCCCACCAAAGAGCCCATGAAGCGACGCTCGCTGGGCGCTTCGCCAATGAAATCTTGCCCACTAACGGCCACAGTGCCGATGGCAGTCTGACCTTGTTTGAGACAGACGAAGTAATTCGCCCCGAGACCAGCTTGGAGTCTTTAGCTAAATTACGGCCGGTATTTGATCCGGTAAACGGCAGCGTTACCGCCGGTACTTCCTCGGCGTTATCAGATGGGGCTGCGGCCATGTTGGTGATGTCGGCCGCTAAAGCCAAAGCCTTAGGCCTTAAGCCTCGGGCGCGCATTCGCGCCATGGCGGTGGCGGGTTGTGACCCAGCCATTATGGGTTATGGTCCGGTGCCAGCAGTACACAAGGCCCTCAAGCGCGCCGGCTTGTCGATTGCTGACATTGATTTGTTTGAGCTGAACGAAGCCTTTGCCGCCCAATCTATACCGGTCTTAAAAGAGTTAGGCTTGTTGGATGTAGTAGACGACAAAGTGAACCTTAACGGCGGCGCCATTGCACTGGGCCATCCACTAGGCTGCTCAGGGGCACGTATTTCCACCACGCTGTTAAACCTGATGGAGAATAAAGACGCTACCTTTGGTGTCGCGACCATGTGCATCGGCCTCGGCCAAGGCATAGCAACCGTATTTGAGCGGGTGTAACTGTGTGTGAGGTGTGAAGTGAATGAAGATAAAGACACCAAGCCTAATAGCTTGGTGTCTTTTTTTGCCGTCATCCTGACGAACGTCAGGATCTCGCACTTAAGCCGTCTTCCTGATGAAAATCAGGATCTCGCTCTTAAGGCTTTCATAACTAGGTTATTCTTGGTCGAATAAATTCGACCCTACAACTCGGTACTATGTTTGTCTGCTTGTACCTCTCCTCACTCTTTACACTTCACCCCTCACGGATTTTCCGGTTGACCATTATTTCAACAGCTTTAAAATAGTCAGCCTACTTTAAGACCCGATGTTTAAGTCTGTAATTTCAAGGTAATCAGCTAATGACCACTGCTATTCTCGATGCTCAGCATAATTTAGATGCCATGGGCTTGCGTTGCCCAGAACCGGTGATGATGGTGCGCAAACAAGTGCGCGGCATGCAGGCGGGTGAAACCTTGCTGATCACCGCCGACGATCCCTCGACCGCCCGAGATATTCCTAGCTTTTGTCAGTTTATGGATCACGCCCTGCTATCTAGCCAAATAGAACAACTGCCCTACCAGTTTTTGATCCAGAAAGGCAATTGAATCACGGGGCCGTCGATATGACGCCCCCGCCTCTGTAGGTATACTGGCCGCCAGTTCCCGTTTGGTAAGGATACCCATGCTCACTGTCAGCAATGCACTCGGCCCCCTGTTTCTGCTAATTCTCACCGGCGTGGTGCTCAAGCGACTGCGTTTTCCCGAACCTCAGTTCTGGCATGGTGCCGAGCGCTTTATCTATTTTCTGCTGTTTCCAGCCATGCTGATCAGCACCCTGGCCACGGCCGACTTCGGTCAGGTGGCCTTTGGCGGCATGATCAGCCTGCTGTCTGGCCTGCTCATACTGCTGGCCGCCGGGCTCTGGCTGTTTCGCAACCGGCTCGGGCTGGATCTGCCTTCCTTCAGCTCGGTGTTTCAGGGCGCCCTACGCTTTAATACCTATGTGGGCCTGGCCGGAGCCGCCGCCCTGTATGGCGAAGCCGGCATTACCGCCGCCGCCGTAGCCATTGCCATCATGGTACCCCTGGTCAATGTCCTCTGCGTGCTGATGTTTATCGGCTGTGGCGACAGTGGCCAATCTGGGCTCTGGGGTGCCATGCAGGCGCTGGCTAAAAACCCCTTGCTGCTTGGCTGTATCATCGGCATAGCACTCAATGTCTCTGGTGTAGGGCTGCCCGGTTGGAGTCGGGACACCCTGGCCTTGGCCGGTCAGGCCGCCTTGCCGCTGGGATTGATTACTGTGGGTGTCGCGTTACAGCTCAAGGCGCTGCGCGGCACCGGAGCCGCGTTCTGGCAGGCATGCACCATCAAGTTCGGCCTGCTGCCGTTACTGGCACTGACGGCGGGTTGTTTGCTGGGACTGCAAGAAGTAGAGCTGGGAGTCGTGGTGCTCTTTACCGCCCTGCCTACCGCGACTTCATCCTATATACTGGCTCGGCAGATGGGCGGTAACGCGCCACTGATGGCCGCCGTGATCACCGGCCAAACACTGCTAGCGATGGCGGTATTACCCTTATGGATGTCGCTATTGGGCGCCTTGCAGCCATAAAAAATGCCCGCGGTTGCGGGCATTTTTGTTCACCGGTTTAAAGCTAATGCTTACTGCATTGGGCTCAGGGTGATCTCTACACGGCGGTTTTGTGCGCGACCGCTTTCAGAGCTGTTGCTGGCTACTGGCTGGTTGAAGCCTACGCCACGGATGTTGAAACGGTTAGCAGCAGCACCTTGACCGATCAGGTACTGGCCAACGGCGCCGGCACGACGCTCAGACAACTGTTGGTTGTGGCTCGCAGAACCTGTGTTGTCGGTGTGGCCCACTACGTTTACGTAGGTCTTGTCGTACTCTTTCAGTACCAAAGCGACACCGCTTAAGGTGTTGTAGAAGCTAGGTGACAAGTCAGCACTGTCTACTGCAAAGGTAATAGAGCTTGGCATGTTCAAGATAATGTTGTCGCCACTACGGGTAACGCTCACACCAGAACCCTGCATTTGGTCACGCAGCTTGGCTTCTTGAACGTCCATGTAATAACCCACACCACCGCCTAACGCAGCGCCACTGGCGGCACCAATTAAGATACCTTTCTTACGGTCGCTAGAGCTGGCAGATGCACCACCAATTACCGCGCCGGCAAGCGCGCCTAAACCGCCGCCAATCGCAGCTTTAGAAGATTGTGATTCGCCGGTATACGGATTAGTAGTACAAGCAGAAAGAGCGATGGTAGTAACCACAGCTAAGCATATTTTTTTCATAATTAGGTTCCATATGTAACAAGCGCAATGTTACCCAATATAGCCTTGCGGACTGTGATCTACAAAGTATCCTTACCATTAAACAGTCAAATACTGACGTTGCTGGGGTGACAATGGCAACTAAGTAAGTGGTCATTAACCATACCTGTGGCTTGCATAAAGGCATAACAGATGGTGTCACCGACAAAAGAAAAGCCGCGCTTTTTTAGCGCTTTCGCCATGGCTTGCGATGCAGGAGTATAAGTAGGCACCTCTTTAGCGCTTAGCCAATGATTAATAACCGGCTCGCCACCCACAAACTGCCACAACCAATCGCTAAAATTAATGCCTTCTTGCTCCATTTTTAGATAGGCGCGAGCATTGGTAATAATAGAACGGATTTTTAATCGATTGCGCACTATGCCTGCCTCAGCATTGTTCATTAAGCGTTCCACATCTTGTTCGGTAAAGGTGGCGATGAGGGCCGGTTCAAAATTGGCAAAGGCGGCGCGATAATTCGCAATTTTGCACAGAATGGTAAACCAGCTTAATCCGGCTTGCTGGCCGTCGAGGCACAGTTTTTCAAACAAGGCGCGACTATCATATTCAGGCTCGCCCCACTCATGATCGTGGTAAGCCTGATATCTGGGGTCATTATTAACCCAAGCGCAGCGCGTTAACATAGATGCTCCTTTATGCTGTAAAGATTAGAGGGTGAGGGGCCGCCGTTCGCTATCCGCTAAAGATAAAATACTTAAAGACTTCTTTCGCCACGGAAGAACACCCTCTTTGTTTACGAGAACCACAGACGCAGTTCACGTGCGACAAGTGCCTATTTATTGTAAAAGCTCCCCCGCTGATGTTCTGGTGTTTAGCCCTTACCATTAATAATCTCTTTCAGATTCCTGATTACCCACAAAGCTCAGCCATGTTTCAGAGATATAAGCACCATTGAATTCAATAGGTTACAGGGAGGCACCGCCTCTTCGGTAAAGAATATGAGGCTCAGTTTGGTATTTTGACCTTGTAGGGGCCAATTTATTCGGCCCGGTTTGGTGTTTTGGTTTACATCTAAACCTCAGTAACAGCCAGCAGAGCTGGCCTGCCGAATAAATTGGGCAGCTACAAAGAACAAACCGAAACAGGATGCATTATGGCTGAGGTTCATACGTAATCAGGTTCAGATTTGATCACTATTTTCCTTCAGTTGTCCGTGCCTTCCGTGGCAGATAGTCTTTACTCTCTTGATTTAGCTTGGTGCTGGGCGCTTGGGGCTGTCGTAATAATTCAACCTATATTCGCATCGGGTCAGAAGGTATACTCTAGCCCTTAGTTTCACTCTGCGAACGCACCTATATCAAGGCGCTAACATCATGCAAAAATTCGATATCAATACCTTTCAGGGTCTGATCATGACGCTGCAGGATTATTGGGCTCAGCAAGGCTGTGCCATAGTTCAGCCGCTGGATATGGAAGTAGGTGCTGGCACCTCTCATCCCATGACCTGTCTGCGCGCCATAGGCCCAGAGCCGATTGCCACCGCCTATGTGCAGCCATCGCGCCGCCCCACCGACGGTCGCTACGGTGAAAACCCCAACCGACTGCAACATTACTACCAGTTTCAGGTCATCATCAAGCCGTCTCCGGATAACCTGCAAGAGCTGTATTTAGGCTCACTAAAAGCGCTGGGTCTAGACCCACTAGTGCACGACATCCGATTCGTGGAAGACAACTGGGAAAACCCAACTTTGGGTGCCTGGGGTTTAGGCTGGGAAGTGTGGCTAAACGGCATGGAAGTGACGCAGTTTACTTATTTCCAGCAAGTGGGCGGTCTTGAGTGCAAGCCGGTCACCGGTGAAATCACCTACGGTTTAGAGCGCTTAGCCATGTACATCCAAGGTGTAGACTCCGTTTACGACTTAGTGTGGTGCGACGGTCCTTTAGGCAAAACCACCTACGGCGATATTTTTCACCAGAACGAAGTAGAGCAATCTACCTACAACTTCGAACATGCGAACGTTGAGAACCTGTTTGGCTTTTTCGAGCAGTGCGAACAAGAGTGTCAGTATTTATTAGGCTTAGAAACCCCACTGCCACTGCCTGCCTACGAGCGCATTCTTAAAGCCGGTCATGCCTTTAACTTGCTTGATGCACGCAAGGCGATTTCGGTCACCGAACGCCAGCGTTATATCTTGCGCATTCGCACCCTGACCAAAGCCGTTGCCGAAGCCTACTATGCTTCTCGCGAGGCACTTGGCTTTCCCATGTGTAAAAAAGAAGGATAAGGGACCCGCATGTCTGAACAGAATTTTCTGGTTGAATTAGGCACCGAAGAGCTGCCGCCGAAGGCGCTACGTAGCCTAGGCACCGCCTTTGCCGATAACCTTAAACAAGAACTGACCAGTGCCGACCTGCCATTTTCTCAAGTGCACTGGTATGCCGCCCCTCGTCGTTTGGCCGTTTACGTGACCGGTTTGAGCTTGGCGCAAGCGGATAAACAGGTAGAAAAGCGCGGGCCCGCAGTACAAGCCGCCTTCGACGCCGACGGTAATCCGACCAAGGCCGCGCAAGGCTGGGCCCGCGGTAATGGTATTGATGTTAGCCAAGCCAGTCGTTTAAAAACCGATAAAGGCGAATGGTTGATGCATATTGCCGACATTAAAGGCCAAGCCGCCGCCGAGCTGCTGCCCGCCATGGTCGAGAAAGCGCTGAGCCACTTGCCAATCCCTAAAGCCATGCGCTGGGGCGACAAGAGCATTCAGTTTATTCGCCCCGTGCATACGCTGACCTTATTACTTGGCGAGCAATTACTAACCGCCACTATTTTAGGCTTAGAATCCGCTCGCACTATTCGCGGTCACCGCTTTATGGGTGAGCCTGAATTTGCACTGGATCATGCAGATAATTACCTGCAAACGCTGGAGAACACCGGCAAGGTATTGGCCGACTTCGAACGTCGTAAAGCCATTATTAAAGACGGCGTAGCAAAAGCCGCTGCTGCCGCTGGTGGTATTGCAGATTTAGATGCGGACTTATTAGAAGAAGTCACCTCACTGGTCGAGTGGCCGGTGGTGCTGACTGCTCACTTTGAGAATAACTTCCTCGAAGTACCCGCCGAAGCACTGGTATACACCATGAAGGGTGACCAGAAATACTTCCCGGTCTACGATGCGGCCGGCAATTTAATGTCGACCTTTATCTTCGTGACCAATATTGAGTCGAAAGATCCAAGCCAGATCATCTCAGGTAACGAAAAAGTAGTCCGCCCACGCTTATCCGATGCGCAGTTCTTCTTTGATAACGACCGCAAGGCGACCTTGGCCTCACGTCTTGAACAACTGGACAACGTGTTGTTCCAACAGCAGTTGGGCTCGGTACGTGAAAAGTCTGAGCGCATCAGTGCGCTGTCTGGCTTTATTGCCGCCGCTATTGGTGCCGATCAGGCCAAAGCCGAGCGCGCGGGCTTGTTGTCGAAGTGCGACTTAGTCACCGATATGGTGTTTGAATTTACCGACACCCAAGGCGTGATGGGCATGCACTATGCTCGCCACGACGGCGAAGACGAAGCGGTAGCTCTGGCGTTAAAAGAACAGTATCAGCCGCGCTTCTCCGGTGATGAACTGCCGAGCCAAGATATTTCTGCCGCCGTGGCATTGGCCGATAAGCTAGATACCTTGGTAGGCATTTTCGGTATTGGCCAAACACCGAAAGGCGATAAAGACCCGTTTGCGCTGCGCCGCGCCGCCTTAGGTGCGCTGCGTATTATCGTGGAAAAAGGTTACAACCTAGACTTGCCGATCCTGATTGAGCAGGCCCGTGCGCTGTATGGCGATAAGCTCAGCAACGCTAACGCCGCCGATGAGATCTTAGACTTTATGCTGGGCCGTTTCCGCGCTTGGTATCAAGACTTAGGTTATGGCGTGGATGTAATTCAAGCGGTTTTGGCACGCCGCCCGACTCGCCCTGCCGACTTTGATGCCCGCATGAAAGCCGTGAGTGAGTTTCGCAAGCTCGATGCAGCCTTAGCTTTGGCTGCCGCGAATAAGCGTGTTGGTAATATTTTGGCCAAATTTGACGGCGAAATTCCAGCTCAAGTTAATCCTGCTTTGCTGCAAGACGACGCCGAAAAAGCACTGGCCGCGCAGTTAAGCGAACTCAGCGCGCGCCTCACGCCCTTATTTGCCAATGCAGATTACAACAGCGCCTTAAACGAATTAGCGACCTTGCGTGAAAGCGTAGATAACTTTTTCGATCAGGTCATGGTAATGGCGGATGACGAAGCGCTGCGCTTAAACCGCTTAAGCCTGCTGAACCAGCTGCGTAACCTGTTCCTACAAATCGCAGATATCTCGCTGCTGCAGTAAGTCTTTTGTAGGCACAGCTTTGAGCGGTGCGGTGTTTAGATTGATCCGGTGCGCCATATCCGGCTGCGCCGGATTTCACGGCTAAAGCACGTGACTACATTCGTGCCATATGATGTTTAAGCGTGGCAGATAGGCTCTTAGCTTTTGAACTGACTTATAGCGTACGACATACAGCTCTTACTTAAGCCCCGCCCAGTGCGGGGCTTTTCTGTAGTCGGTCGACAGTTAAGGCCAAATCGGCTAACGTGGCCCCTAATATTCACTTTTTCTGGTTGGTAAGTTAGCTCATGGAATTTTCAACGTTTGGCCAAAAATTTACCCGCCATGCGGGCATCACCCAATTGATGGACGACCTTAATCAGGGGCTAACCACGCCGGACACCATCATGCTGGGCGGCGGCAATCCGGCGGCCATTCCTGAAGTGCTGGCTTATCTCGAGCAACAAGCACAACAGCTGATAAAAAACGGCGATTTAATCAAGGCCATGGCCAATTACGACGGGCCCCAAGGCAAAGATGCCTATATCAACGCGTTGGCCAAGCTATTGTCTAACGAGCTAGGCTGGGCCATTGGCCCTGAGCATATTGCGCTGACCAACGGCAGCCAAACCGCCTTTTTTTATCTGTTTAACTTATTGGCCGGTGAGTTTGCTGATGGCCGTAAGAAGAAGGTGTTATTTCCGCTCGCGCCAGAATACATCGGCTATGGGGACGGCGCGCTCAGTGAAGATCACTTTGTGGCCTGCAAGCCCACTATTACCTTGCTAGATGACGGTTTATTTAAATATCACGTGGATTTTGAGCAGTTAGAAGTCGGCGACGATATCGGCTTAATTTGTGTATCGCGCCCCACTAACCCTACCGGTAACGTGTTAACCGACGAAGAAATTATGCGCCTCGACGCCATCGCACGCGAAAAAGGCATACCGCTGCTCATCGATAACGCCTATGGCATGCCGTTTCCGAATATTATTTTTTCTGAAGCCAAGCCATTTTGGAACGACAACACGATTTTGTGTATGAGCTTATCTAAGCTCGGCTTGCCCGGCGTGCGCTGTGGCATTGTGGTGGGTAAGCCTGAGTTAATTAAGGCTATGACTAATATCAGCGGCATTATCAACTTGGCACCCGGCAGCGTAGGCCCAGCCATGACCTTGCCGATGATGGAAAACGGCGACGTATTAAAGCTGAGCAACGAGGTGATTAAGCCTTTCTACCAAAACAAAGCCCAGCAGGCCGTAACATGGCTGCAAGAAGCCATCACTTTGCCGCAACTGCATATTCATAAACCCGAAGGTGCGCTGTTCCTATGGCTGTGGTTTGAAGATTTACCCATTCATTGCCAAGAGCTGTATGAACGCCTGAAGAAAAAAGGCTTACTTATCGTACCCGGTCATTACTTCTTCCCGGGCATTGAAGATGAGCATTGGCAGCACAGCAAAGAGTGCATTCGCTTGAACTATGCCCAATCGGAAGCAGACGTACAGGCCGGCATTAAGATATTGGCGGATGAGATTTATGCTATTTATCAAGCGCCAGCAGCCTGATCGTAAAGGGTGGAGGGTGAGGGGTGAGGCGTAAAACAGTCCTGCTACGCAGGACCGGCCGACTAAAGTGGCCTCTACAAAACCAACAATAAAAGCCAAAACGCCGACCCTAGGGTCGGCGTTTTTGTTTACTCAGTCAGGAAAAGTTAGCTGGCTTGCCCGATGGCAATATTTTTGGGCTTAGCCGCTTCTGGCACGTCGCGTACTAAATCAATGTGCAGTAAGCCATTTTCCATATCGGCGCCCGTTACTTTAACGTGGTCGGCCAACTGGAAGCGACGCTCGAAGCCGCGCTCGGCGATACCCTGATATAAAAAGTTTTTCTGCGCTTCAGGCTGCTCTTTGGTGCCTTTTACGGTCAGGCTATTTTCGTGACTGGTAATTTCTAGATCCGCATCGGCAAAACCGGCCACCGCCATGGAAATACGGTAATGGTTTTCGCTGAGCAGCTCAATATTGTATGGGGGATAACCGTTATTACTGCTGCTATTACTGGCGTTTTCCATCATAGATGCTAAACGATCAAAGCCAATGGCAGTACGGTACAGGGGAGTAAGATCAAAACGTGACATATTTTTATATCCTCAAATGAGCGATGTTAAATGTGCTCTCCACATGGACGAGCGTTAACCTTAATCGGCAACTACTTCTTAGAAAAACTTTCTAGAAAATCTTAGAGCCCTCAAGCGAGCGACTCTCTTGCCTTAACTAATAGATAAGGGCACAGCCTGATACTTTCAAGAGCTATGGCTGAATTTTTAAACAAAAAAAGATCCCGCAGGATCTTTTTTGTTTACTAACCACTGTCATACCGGGCTTGTCCCGGTATCTCTAGGCAGCGAGACCCTGACTTGCGTCAGGATGACGAGATACTATTCACTAAACTTAAAAATCATCGGTAACCGCGCCGGTGGAGGCAGAGCTTACAGTGTGGGCGTATTTGGCTAATACACCACGACGATAATTAGGCGCCGGCGCTTGCCACTTGGCGAGGCGTGCCGCAATTTCCGCGTCAGTCAGCTGCACTTCCAGCTTATTAGTTTCGGCATCGATAGTGATAATGTCGCCATCTTCTACTATCGCCAAGGGGCCGCCCTGCTGGGCTTCTGGAGAAATATGGCCGACCACGAAACCGTGGCTGCCGCCAGAGAAGCGACCGTCGGTGATCAGCGCCACATCTTGGCCAAGACCTTTGCCCATAATGGCAGAGGTGGGGCTCAACATTTCGCGCATGCCCGGGCCACCTTTTGGACCTTCGTAGCGGATCACTAATACATCACCCGCTTTAACGGTGCCGTCCAAAATTCGCTCTAAGGTCTCTTCTTCTGAGCCAAATACGCGGGCCGGACCGGTAAACGCCAAGCCTTCTTTACCGGTAATTTTTGCCACCGAGCCTTCTGGTGCTAAGTTGCCAAACAATACTCGTAAGTGGCTATCTTTCTTAATCGGGTTATCCAATGGGCGAATAATGGTTTGGCCGGTAGGGTATGGCGTGACGTCTTTTAAGTTTTCCGCCATGGTCTTACCGGTCACGGTTAAGCAATCGCCGTGCAGTAAACCGGCATCCAGTAAGATTTTCATCAGCGGCTGAATACCACCAATGGCCACTAACTCAGACATCATGTAATGACCGCTTGGGCGCAAGTCCGCCAATACCGGCACGCGCTCACCGATGCGCACGAAATCTTCCAGACTCAGTTCTACATTAATGGCATGAGCCATGGCCAACAGATGCAATACCGCATTGGTAGAACCGCCGAGTGCAATCACCACTGTGATGGCGTTCTCAAAGGCGTCTTTGGTCATAATGTCGGACGGTTTAATATCATGCTCTAACAAGTGCATTACTGCCGCACCCGCGTCACGACAGTCTTGCATCTTATTATTAGAAACGGCATTTTGCGCCGAGCTATTAGGCAAGCTCATGCCCATGGCTTCAATGGCAGAGGCCATAGTATTGGCGGTATACATGCCGCCACAGGCACCCGGGCCTGGAATGGCAGTGTCTTCGATTTGCTTAACATCAATCAGCGACATGTCGCCCTTGGCATAAGAGCCTACGGCCTCAAATACCGAAATAATATCGGTGTGATTGGCGCCCGGTGCTATGGTGCCGCCATATACGAACACTGAGGGACGGTCTAAACGCGCCATGCCGATAATGCAGCCTGGCATATTCTTATCACAGCCGCCGATGGCCACTAGGCCATCGAAGCCTTCACAACCGGCCACGGTTTCAATGGAGTCGGCAATCACTTCGCGGGAGACCAAAGAATACTTCATGCCGATGGTGCCGTTGGCAATGCCATCAGAAATAGTAATGGTATTAAAGATGATGCTCTTGCCACCTGCCGCATCCGCACCCACGCCGGCTTCTACCGCCAGCTTGTCGATGTGCATGTTACAAGGGGTGAGATTACTCCAAGTGGAAGCAATGCCCACCTGCGGTTTTTTGAAGTCTTCGTCGGTAAAGCCTACTGCACGCAACATAGAGCGGGCCGGAGCTTTGGTAGGGCCATCTACCACCTGACTGGAATACTGGCGACGTTTATCATTACTCATCATGCTGTCCTTAATATGAATCTTGAATATTTCTCTCGGGCCAGTGTACCAGCCCAGCTAAAAACGGGTACTCCGAACACATAAAAAAGCAGCCCTAAGGCTGCTTTGAAAATTCATTATGGTTCACTGACTAGATGCCTGACTTAAAATATCCTTCATTAGATATCCGTTGTTTAAATATCTAGGTTAGCTACGCGCAAGGCGTTGGCTTCGATGAACTCACGACGAGGTTCTACGTGATCACCCATCAGCGTCGAGAACAGCTGATCGGCGGCGATGGCATCTTCAATCTTCACCTGCAGCATGCGGCGCGAGCCCGGATCCATGGTGGTTTCCCACAGCTGATCTGGGTTCATTTCGCCCAAGCCTTTATAACGCTGCACATAGAGGCCGCGCTTACTTTCTTGCATCAACCATTCAAGACCTTCGGCAAAGGTATCAACTTGCTTGGTTTTTTCACCGCGCTTCACGTAGCCGCCCTCTTCCATCAAGTTGGCGATACCTTCGCCTAACTCAACGATGCTGCGATATTCGCCAGAGGCAAAGAAGTCGTAGCTGATCGGGAATTCGCGGTCTATACCGTGCTGGCGTACTTTAACTTTTGGCAAGTAGCAGCTGCGCTCCTCGAAGTATTCATACTCGAGTATATATTCGGCACCGTGGGTATTATCGACGATTAAGGACTCGTTGATATTTTTCACCCAAGTGGCGACCTGAGCTTCATCACTCAGCGCTTCTAACGTTAACGCCGGCTGATAAATCAGCTCGTTTAACACTACCTCTGGCGCGCGACGAGCTAAGCGCTCAATGAGAATTTCCACTTTACGGAAATTCTTCACCAGCTTCTCAAGATGCTCACCGCCAATGGCGGGTGCAGACTCGTTAACGTGCAAGCTAGCGCCATCCAGTGCCATATTGGTCTGGTATTCCAGCATCGCATCTTCATCTTTCAGATACTGCTCGTGCTTGCCTTTTTTCACCTTATACAAAGGCGGCTGAGCGATATAGATGTAGCCACGCTCAACGATTTCCGGCATCTGACGATAGAAGAAGGTCAGCAAGAGCGTGCGAATATGCGCTCCATCCACGTCCGCATCGGTCATGATGATGATGTAGTGATAACGCAGCTTATCCGGATTGTATTCGTCACGACCAATACCACAGCCCAAAGCAGTGATTAAGGTCGCTACTTCTTGAGATGACAGCATCTTGTCGAAGCGGGCTTTCTCGACGTTAAGGATCTTACCCTTCAACGGCAAAATAGCCTGATTTTTACGGTTACGGCCTTGTTTGGCAGAACCACCGGCCGAGTCACCCTCCACTATGTAGAGTTCAGATAATGCGGGGTCTTTTTCTTGGCAATCCGCCAACTTGCCCGGTAAACCGGCCAAATCCAGCGCGCCTTTACGGCGGGTCATATCTCGGGCTTTACGGGCCGCTTCACGGGCGCGCGCCGCATCGATGATTTTGGTCACCACGATTTTGGCGTCAGCGGGGTTTTCCAGCAGATATTCGCTCAAGCGCTCATTCATCGCTTGTTCAACGGCGGTTCTCACCTCAGAAGATACTAGCTTATCTTTGGTTTGTGAGGAGAACTTAGGATCCGGCACTTTCACCGAAATCACCGCCGTTAAGCCTTCACGGGCATCATCACCAGATGCCGAAGTCTTGGCTTTCTTGCTGTAGCCTTCCTTGTCCATAAAGCTATTTAAGGTACGGGTTAATGCACCTCTAAAACCGGCCAAGTGAGCGCCACCGTCACGCTGGGGAATGTTGTTGGTAAAGCAGAAGACGTTCTCTTGGTAAGAGTCATTCCACTGCATCGCCACTTCCACCGTAATACCGCCTTCTTCTTCACTGACAAAGTGAAACGCCTTGGGGTGGATCGGCGTTTTATTCTGGTTTAAGTATTCGACGAAGGCACTGATGCCGCCTTCATACTCAAAATGCGCCTCTTTATCGGTCTGCTCGTCGGTCAACTTGATGGAGATACCCGAGTTGAGGAACGACAGCTCGCGCAGGCGTTTGGCTAAAATTTCAAAGTGAAATTCGGTATTGGTAAAGGTGTCGTGGCTCGGCCAGAAGCGGATCAAGGTACCGGATTTTACGGTATCACCGACTGCAACTAATGGTGCTTGTGGCACGCCATGGCGGTAGGTCTGCTCATGCACTTTGCCGTCGCGCCAAATGGTCAGCTGCAACTTCTCAGAAAGCGCGTTTACTACCGACACGCCCACACCGTGCAAACCACCGGAGACTTTATAGGAGTTATCGTCGAACTTACCGCCCGCGTGTAACACGGTCATGATAACTTCGGCGGCGGAGCGGCCTTCTTCTTCGTGAATGCCCACGGGAATGCCACGGCCATCATCGGATACGGACACTGAGCCATCGCTGTGGATGATAACCACTATGTCTTTACAGTGCCCGGCTAAGGACTCATCTATCGAGTTATCCACCACCTCAAACACCATGTGGTGAAGGCCGGAGCCATCATCGGTATCGCCGATATACATACCCGGACGTTTACGGACGGCATCCAGACCTTTTAATACCTTAATACTCGAAGAGTCGTAAGTGTGTTCACTCATTGGCTTACTCGCACTCCTGGGTTTCGGTGATTTCACCCTGTTTCACATGAAACAGCTTGCTGTTATCCCGTGTGATCATTTGACTGAGCTGGGACACATCAATGGCGGACACAAACACCTGAGCACCCAAATCATTTAATTGGTGTGCCAGTAAGGCCCGCTTGTGTTCATCCAGCTCAGACGCAAAGTCGTCGATTAAAAATATACAATCCTGATTGGATTGGGTTTTCAGGTACCGGCCTTGGGCCAAACGCATGGCGCACACCAGCAATTTAAGCTGGCCGCGAGACAATAAGTCTTGCACCGGCATACCTCGCGCCTTGATGCGTATTTCGGCTTTATGGGGCCCTGAATGGGTATACCCTAAGCCAAGATCTCGCTCCAGACCCTGCTCTAACACTTGAGCCAGCTCGACTTGCCGGTCCCAACCGCGAAAAAAATCAAACGTAAAATCGTATTCAGGCAGAAAATCCCGGGCAATTTCGCGTATTACTGGCTCTATAGCCTCGGCGTATTGCTGCCTGAATAGACTCAACTCTTCGGCCGTGGCCACTAATTGTTGATCCCAAAAGCGTAATTCGCTCTCCGGCCGCTGACGGCGCAACAGTGCATTGCGTTGCTTTAACAAGCGCCGATACTGACCCCACACGCTAAAAAAGCGGGCGTTGGAGTAAAATAACCCCCAATCCAGATAGGCGCGGCGTAATTTCGGCCCGCCAGTTAATAGATTATACCCTTCTGGGTGGATCAACTGAATGGGCAATATGTGGGCCAGATCCGATAAACGTTCGGCAAGCCGCCCGCCTACTTTAAGTCGGGTGCCGCCACCGCGGGTTTTGCTTAACCCTATAGGTAAACTATCGTCATCGCCCTGCGCAATACGCGCGAACAAGGTAAAGGCCGTTTCGCCTTGGTGGATCACCCGACCCGTTAAGTGGGTGCGAAACGAACGCCCTATGCCTAAATAGTGAATGGCTTCCAAAATACTGGTCTTACCGCTGCCGTTCGGCCCAATAAGCACATTAATGCCCGCAGCCGGTACTAAGCGACCATGGGCAATATTACGAAAATCTTTTAACTGCAGATTCAGCAAGGCCATGCTTAGAGTCGCATCGGCATCACGACGTACAGCGCATCTCCGCTATCTTCAGCCTCAATCAAACCACTGCTGCTGGCATCTTTAAGGCTGATTTTTACTTTATCGGACTTGAGGGTGCCTAACACATCCAGCACATAGGAGACGTTAAAGCCGATTTCTAAATCCGTGCCTTGGTAATCCACGTCCAATACTTCTTCGGCTTCTTCTTGCTCTGGGTTATTGGCAGTAATTTTCAGTACTTGGGCTTGCATGTTTAAGCGCACGCCGCGAAATTTCTCATTCGATAAAATTGCCGCCCGCGAAAAGGCTTGGCGTAATTCTTCACGGCCACAAATCAGTGTCTTATCGCATTCACGCGGTAATACACGGCGATAATCCGGGAAGCGGCCGTCGACCAGCTTAGAGGTAAACGTAAAGCCCGGCGTCACGGCGCGAATATTATTTTTTCCGATTTGCAGGCGCACGTCTTGGTCGTCATGCTCCAGCAATTTTACCAGCTCCAGCACCCCTTTGCGCGGCACTATCACTTGTTGGGCTGGAAGTGGCTCAGAGAGTAACTCGCGCTGGCAAGTGGCCAAGCGGTGACCATCGGTGGCCACGGTGCGCAGCAACTGGCCGTCGGTTTCAAATAACATGCCGTTTAGGTAATAGCGCACATCTTGCACCGCCATCGAAAACTGCGTCGACTCAATCAGCTTCTTTAATGCCAGCTGATTGATGTCGAACTCCAGCTCCGAGCTCCACTCTTCAATATTGGGGAAGTCTTCGGCGGCCAGGGTCGCTAAATTAAAACGGCTGCGCCCCGAGCGTAAAATCAGGCGCTCGCCTTCTTGGGTAAATTTAAGCTCGGCGCCATCGGGCAGACCGCGGCACAAGTCCAACATCTTGCGCGCCGGTACCGTAGTACGACCATCGGTGACGTTACCTTGCAGTTCAACGCGGGCAATCATTTCTACTTCGGTATCGGTGCCGGTCATCAATAAGGCGTTATCACTCACGCTGAGCAAGATATTGTTTAGGATCGGCAGATTAGGACGACCACCCAAGGCACTGGACACCAGTTGCAGAGGACGCAATAGGGCTTCGCGGCTGATAGTAAACTGCATGGGGCTCTCCGATTCAGGAAGATAAGGTGCGGATAAGATTAGAGTAATCTTCCTTTATATCATGACTTTCTTCGCGCAGCTGGGCGATTTTCCGACAAGCGTGCAGCACGGTAGTATGGTCGCGGCCACCAAAGGCATCACCAATCTCAGGTAATGAGTGGTTAGTGAGCTCTTTAGACAAGGCCATGGCCACTTGGCGAGGACGCGCTACCGAGCGCGAACGACGCTTAGATAAGATGTCTGACAGCTTTATTTTATAGTATTCGGCCACGGTTTTCTGGATATTATCCATGGTCACCAGCTTTTCTTGTAACGCCAGTAAGTCACGCAGTGCTTCGCGCACAAAATCGATATTAATGGCACGGCCAGTAAAGTTGGCATTGGCCATCACGCGGTTCAGCGCCCCTTCCAGCTCTCGCACGTTAGAACGCAGTCGCTTAGCGATAAAGAAGGCCACTTCGTGGGGCAAGCGCATTTTATTTTCATCGGCTTTGCGCATCAAAATGGCGACCCGAGTTTCGAGTTCCGGCGGCTCTATGGCCACCGTTAAGCCCCAACCAAAGCGCGACTTCAAACGATCCTCTACGCCCACTATCTCTTTTGGATAGCGGTCCGAGGTCAAAATAATTTGCTGATTGCCTTCTAACAAGGCGTTAAAGGTATGAAAGAACTCTTCTTGGGAGCGCTCTTTATTAGCAAAAAACTGAATATCATCGATTAGCAAAGCATCGACGCTGCGGTAATAGCGCTTAAATTCTTCAATGGCGTTGTTTTGTAGCGCTTTTACCATGTCTTGCACGAAGCGCTCTGAATGCATGTAAATCACTTTGGCATCGGCTTTACGCGCCCGTATGCCATTGGCCACCGCATGCAACAGGTGAGTTTTACCCAAGCCGGTGCCGCCATACAAAAACAGCGGGTTATAAGCGCCACCCGGATTCTCGGCTAC